>JBGSMF010000115.1:0-3741 GCA_041740315.1 Thermoflexales bacterium | reverse complement strand
TAACCATCGCCGTTCACGTCGCCGGCGGTATTCACCGAGTAGCCAAACTGTTCGCCGTTTTGCCCGCCGGCTTGGGCCCAACTTGCCGTTGCGCTGGGGCCAGAACCAGAGCCAAAATAGACAAAAGCCTTGCCTGTGTCGGTATAGGCGCCGTTGTACAAGGGTGCGCCCACAATCACATCGGCATAGCCATCGCCGTTCACGTCGCCTGCCGCGCTGACCGCAAAGCCAAATTGAGCGCCAGCCTGGTTGCTCTCAGTTATCCAACTGCTTGCTTCGCCCAGCCCCTCTGCCGTGCCGGTGTAGACGTAAGCGCGGCCTTCGTCGGTCTGGCCATTATTGTAACCATACGCGCCAATGATCACATCGCTATAGCCGTTGCCGTCCACATCCCCGGCTGTGCTGACGGAAAAGCCAAAGTAAGCCTCTTCCTGGTCGCCGGTGGCTGTCCACACACCTTCATCGGTTGGGCCCTCACTTGTCCCCAAGTACACGTACACCTGGCCGAGATCAGATTCCTTCTCACCATCATAATGCGGCTGGCCCACTATCACCTCAGCATAACCGTCGCCGTTCGCGTCGCCGGCCGTGCCCACCGCATAACCCAGGTGGGCATAATCCTGGCTGCCGGTTTTTGTCCACCCTGGGTCAGAGTCCAGTCCGCCCGCCGAGCCAAGGTAAACGTACACCTTGCCTCGTTCCACGCCATACATCGGCGTCCCCTGGTAAGGCGCGCCAGTTCGCTAGTGACCCCTGGAGGCAAGAACGGCCATGGCTGGTGTTCATGGGCCTCAACCGCTGCGGCAAGACGCACCTGGCTGCCGCTATCGTGAATGCGCTGCTGGATCGCGGCGAGCCGGCCTATTTTGAAGAGGTGCCTTCCTTGCTCGATTGGCTGCGGGCAGGTTATGGCGGGAAGGCAGGCGATGATTTCGACAGCCGTCTGGCGCGCGTGAAGGACGCGCCGGTGCTGGTGTTGGATGACCTGGGCGCAGAACAACAGGGCAGGGGGGAAGTGACCTGGGCGCAGGTCACGCTGTACCAGATTATCAACCATCGGCTTGAGCATCAGTTGCCAACAGTGTTCACTACAAATTTGCCGTTCGCGCCAACGCGCGAGTGCCCCGTAGCCTTGCCGACGCGCCTGGCCGCGAGGCTGCGGGAAAAGAAAATCTCGCGGGTGGTGTCTGTGGCTGAGGTGGAGCTATGACCATCTATTGGAGATTTTGCTTTTTGTACTCGTCAATGATTTCCCGGTGAGTGTTTACGTTTTCCAAAAAGGAGCGCTGTAGCCCTTTGTCGCCAATCTTGGAGGCTCGTTCCTGGAGTATCTCGTAGGCATTCTTGAGAATTTCCTCGGCGCGAGGATTGCGATTAGCGCGCAGAACACGATAGCAAACCAGGTAGAGCCGAATGGGTTCCAGAGTTGCCTGGGCGATGTTGACATCCATGTGGGCTTGGATTTCGTCAACAATCGCTTGGGCTTGCGCCAGGTCTCCTTGCAAGAGCGCCACGTGCGCCAGGCCGGCCATATCCTCTGTCGCCAGTTTGTATTTACCCAATTCGCGCCGCAGCGATAGAGCCTGCCGGTAAGCATCGGCGGCTTGGGCCAGTTGTCCTTGATCGGCTAAAATGTGCCCCAGAAAAGTCAGTGCGTAGCCTTGATTCCGCCGGTCGCCAAGCTCATGTGCAAGCGAGAGTGCTTGCCGATTGTAAGCGGCTGCGGTTTCGTCATCGCCCATGTAGTGAAAGAGCAGGCTTTGATAACCTACGTTTAGGCTCTCTCCGGACCGGTCGCCAATGTCTCGCTTGATTTGCACCGCTCGCCCGTAATAATCGCCAGCGCCACTCCAATCCCCCAATGCCCATCGAACCAGGCCGAGGCTGCCGAGCGCATTGCTTTCTCCCCACCGCTCGCCGATGGTCTGGCTGATTCGTAGAGCTTGCTTGTGGTAAGCGTCGGCGTCGGCATAGTCGCCACAATCTGCAAACAACAGTCCCAGGCAATTGAGAAGCCAGCCTTCTTGGGTGCAGTTGCCAATCTCGCGCCGATTGATTTGCAAGGCTTGCTCGTAATACGCTCGCGCAGTTTCAAAATCCTCTTGCTCGTACATGACAAGCCCCAGGTTCCCCAAATCTTGGATCTCGCCCAGGTAATCTCCCAATTGTTGCCGGATGGAGAGCGCGCGCTCGTAATGGCGCCTGGCGGCGGCATAGTCCCCCAGGTAGAAAAAGGCTGTTCCCAGAAGGCGCAGACTGTCTGCTTCGAGATGGCGCAAATGGGCGGCTTGAGCCTGGACGAGAGCCTGCTCGGCATATTCCCTGGCCTTGAGGGGTTCTCCCTGGTGAATAGTGATGCCTCCCAGATGAACGAGGCAAAAGGCCATCTCGCCCGGGCCGCCGGACTGGCGGGCGCCTTGCAGGCTGGTTTGCATTTTTCCTTGCGCCTCGTCATAACGCCCAAGTTGGAATAAAAATACCGCCTGCCGCGCCAGCAGCTTGCAGATAACCTGGTTGGATTTGCGCGCAGGTTCGCCTTGTTGGCACAACGTTTCGGCGGCGCTGCCAAAAGCCTTTTCACCTTCATGCAGCCACCCGCGCAGATCATAAAACAGAAACAGCCCTTCGAGCGCCTGGTTGATTTTGTCTGTGTGGGCATGGGCGACGGCCCACTTCCAGGCGACGCGCATGTTCTCCAGGTCGGCGTCAAGTGCTGCGAGTGCCTGGCGTTGGGCGGCGTATTGCAAGTCAATCTCGCATTGTCGGAGCAGACCAGTGTAATAATCGCAATGCTGTTCTTGCACAACGGCTTTGATGTCCGGCTCTTGATCTAGCTTTTGGGCGGCGTACCAGCGCACCAGGTTGTGCAGCCGATAACGATATTCCTGAGAGGTCTCGGCGTTGGAGGTGTAGCGAGGCGACAGTTCTTGGTGCAGCAGCGACTTGTCTACTAGAGCGGCCAATGTAGCGGAGGGCGCCGCAGCGATGGAGCAAGCGGCCGCCTTGTCAAAGCCGCCTTGAAAAACCGATAGCCTGCGCAGCGCGTCGCTTTCTTCTTTTGACAGCAGCCCCCACGAGGAATCCAGTACCGCCCGCAAGCTGCGGTGGCGCTCGGTCACGTCTTGAAGAGATGTCTTTAAAAAGTCCAGGTCACGCTCAATTTCTTGGACAATTTCGGGGCAAGACAGCGCCCGGGTCCAACTGGCGGCCAACTCAATGGCCAGCGGCATACCTTCCACCAGCCGGCAGATGTGCCCCACCTCCTTTGGATCGGCGTTGGCAAGAAAGCCGGGACAAACGCGGCGGGCGCTTTGCGCGAAAAGCTGGACGGCGTCTGAATCGAAAGCCTGAGGGGTTTCGTCGCCAGGGCACTTTAGCCCCTTCACTTCGTATAACCATTCTGATTGCACATAGAGCCGCTCCCGCGACGTGATCAAAAATGCCAACTTGGGCGCGCGCTGCAGCAGATGGGTCACATGCTCTGTGGCTGCCAAAAGATGCTCAAAGCTATCCAACACGAGGAGCAGTTCTTTTTCTCGCACATAATTCGAGATTTGCGCCAGGGGGTCCTCTTGGCCGGTGAGCGAGATTTGCAAACTGTGGGCTAGAGCCGTAATGAACAAATCGGGCGAATCTATCGCCGAGAGCGGCGCAAAGCACACCCCATCCGTAAACATCCTGCTGGCCTCTTCCGCCACGCGCAGCGCCAGGCGGGTCTTGCCGATGCCGCCAGCGCCAACC
>JBGSMF010000114.1:0-2141 GCA_041740315.1 Thermoflexales bacterium | reverse complement strand
GCTCGCCACCAGCTTGCCCTGGGCATCCAGCGCATCTACCCACGCCGCGCCATAGCCGCCGGCCTCTGTAGTCACCATCACCGGCAACACATACTCGCGGCTTTCGCCTGCGCCCAGCTTTTCCAAAGCCAGCTTGCCCTCGCCTCCCCGCAAGCTCAGCCCTTCCAGGCGCACAGCCAGCGTCCAGCCCTCTATCGCCTCAGCCTGCGGGTTTGTCACGCTCACCAGCAGCGCGGCCTGCCCGCCAGCCACTAGCTCGGCTGGCTCTATCCTTAGCGTAACCACGAGGCCCTTCGCTTCGCTTTGCGGCGGCTGATCCTCTGCGTTGCTCTTGCCAAACGGCCTGGGCGATTCTGCCAATAGTATGGGCTGGGTTGCCAGGCACATGCACACTAGGATGATAAAGGTCATGCTCAATCTTTGCTTGATATTACTAGAGAGTTTGAGATTCATTTCTGGTTCCTTTCTAAAGCAGATAGGCTCTATGACATTCTAACTTGCACGACGGCAATTTCAATTAGATTTGGGTGTGTTTCAAATGAGTTGAAACTTGCCTAGAAACCAGGTTTTTCTGAAAAAACCTGGTTTCTTTCAAATGAAATGAAACACACCCATTAGATTTACCCGCACGTATCTTGCTATAATCTAGCTCCAAAAACATCCCACCCGGGTGGGATTTCAAGGTGGGATCTTTTTTATGGTATAGGAAAGTATAAAACTTTCCTCCACCACTGCGAAAGCTGCGCCGAAGGCGCTTTCTTGTACTCCCCTTTCTAGGCCGGGTCTTTTTGGCGATTGGGTATCCGTTTTTCGGCGCCTATCTTCTGCCCCAAGGCCAAGCCAGTTTTGGATTGCAAAAAAGCGACCAGGTCTTCCAAATCCACAAAACTGTGGCGTTCGTTATTGCCCACGGCTTCCAGCATCGCCCGCCAAGGCTCCTCCTTGCCAGAACGCCACAGGCGCAACAAGTACGATTGGTATTCGGTCTGAGATTGTCCCAAGCGGTATCTCCATTTTGCGCTATAATTGCAGCGTTCAAGCATCACTGATCAGTATAGCAAGCAAACGTCACGGAAACGTCACCGGAGAGATCCTTTCATGGCGCAACTGACCATCACACTCTTGGGAACTTTTGGGGTTGCCAGAGATAGAGTCCCCGTCACCCAGTTTGGGGCCGACACCGCCCGGCTATTGCTGGCCTACCTGGCAATGCACGCCGGGGACTCGTTTGATCGTGAGATATTGGCAGACCTATTGTGGCCAGATCAGCCCAAATCAGAGGCGCTTCACGCCCTTCGCCAGGCATTGAATCGGGCGCGCAACGCCATCGGAGACCGAGAGACAGAATTGCCATTCTTGCACATCACCCGCGACACCATCCAATTCAACCCCGACAGTGACTATTGGCTGGACGTAAGCGCATTTACGAGCTTGATTGCCGCAACCCAGCAACACTCGCACCGCCGACTGGAAGCATGCCGCTCTTGCATCCACCAGCTTGAACAGGCCGCCGAGCTATACCGGGGCGACTTGCTGCCCGGCTTTTTCGCGGCCAGCCACCCCTTTGAAGAGTGGTTGGTGATGGAACGCGAGCATCTTCACCGTCAAGCCCTGGAGGTGTTTTACCAGTTAGCCACCCATCACGAGCGATATGAGAACTATGAGCAGGCCCGCAAGTATGCCTGGCGGCAAGTGGAACTTGAGGCGTGGCGCGAAGAAGCTCACCGGCAACTGATGCGAGCGTTGGCATTGAGCGGACAGCGCAGCGCGGCCATCGCCCAATATCAACGCTGCTGTCAAACCCTGGCCGATGAGATGGGCGTAGAGCCGGCCCAAGAGACGACCGCATTGTATGAGCAAATCCAGGCGGGGAAACTAGGGACACTCGAGGCTCAACCGCACAACTTGCCGGTCCAGTTGACGCCCTTTGTGGGACGCGAATCCGAGCTGGCCCAAGTCACCGACTTGTTGAACGACCCTGCTTGCCGGTTGCTGACAGTGGTTGGCGCTGGCGGCATCGGCAAGACCCGCCTGGCGCTGCGCGTGGCGGAAGAGGCCAGCAGGATGTTTACGGATGGGGTGTGCTTTGCGCCGCTCTCGGCGATAGATTCGCCCGATTTGTTCATTACGGCTCTAGCCCA
>JBGSMF010000113.1:0-7479 GCA_041740315.1 Thermoflexales bacterium | reverse complement strand
CATGTACGATGAACATAAAGCGTGCAGAGCACGGTTGGGGGAGAGTATAATTGAATGAGAACAAGGCGCTGGACGAGCTAGAAAATATCCTACCGGCTCAGTTTGCCGATCATCCTCAGGTATCCGCCTTGTTTGAAGGCGAGGCCGTCGAGTTGGATAGCCGTCTGAGTTTTTCGTGTCGGGGCTGCGGGCACTTGTGCTGCGCAAATACAGAAATTCTTGTGTCGCCGCCTGAAGCGGCGCGCATCATGTGGCATCTCAGCCGACAGCCAGATGAATTCCCTGCCCTCAAGCAGTTTCAAGATTGGGCCGAGCTGTACGTGGGTGAATCGAGCGGACTGCCAACGGCGCAATTGCGTTTTGCTGCCTTCAATCCCAACATGCCGGATTTCAAGAATTGCGTGTTCATGCAGCCCGTCTTTGACAAGCGTGGCAACTGGCAAAAACTAGCCTTGTGCGGCATCCACGCGGCGCGGCCGGCGGTGTGCCGGTTGTTCCCAGTGGGACGCTATAGCCTGGCCGAAAGCGGCGCCGAGTGGCGCTATCGGATTGTGTCGCGCTGCCCCGGTTTCAAGCGCCCGCCCAAAGGCGCGCATACGCCGCGCGGCTATCAGCCGCCCAGTTATAAACAGACCGTGCGCGATTGGGTGACGACACAGGCTCACCATGAACTGGACGCAGAAAAAGATTTCTTTCTGTTTCAGGTGATGATAGCTTTCGCCGAGGCGCAAGTGCGCGCAACAACAGAGGGCGGCCAAGGCTTGCTGACGGATGACGAGGTTATTACACTGGGCCGAACCATGTTTTTTGCGCTTCCACCTGCGCCGCCGGATCCCGCCCAAGACCATCAGGCCATTATGGATTGGCTGGCATTGTTGCGTGCGCTGGTTCCTGAGATGCGCGCCAAATTAGACGAGATAGGAAGGAGATAAACCACGCATGGCTTGTTTGGCGATGGATACAACCGTACTGACGCAACTGCGCCAACTCCTTGTTGACCACTATAGCGAAGGTGAACTGCGCACGTTATGCTTTGACCTGGGCGTGGATTACGAAAGCCTGCCTCCCGGCGGCAAAGCGGACAAGGCACGCGAGTTGGTTGCATATCTGGAACGTCGCGATCGTATTCTTGACTTGCTGCAAGTCGGCCAACGTCTGCGCCCAGATGTGGATTGGTCACAGATCTACCTGGATGACCGCATGGCCGATTATCGCGCCCGGCGTGACCAGGCCGACCAGCTTCGCCGCGAGCGGCGCGAGCGCCAGCGCGTGGTTAACCTCCGTCCGCTGGATGTGACGCACACCTTCAAGGACCGTGTGCGCGAGATGCAAGAGCTATGCTCACATTTAGCGCAAGGAGACGTGCGGCTGGTCAGCATTGTTGGGCGCGGCGGTATGGGCAAGACGGCCCTGGTCAGCCACGTGCTGGCGGATTTGGAAGAAACCTGGTTTTTCTCTAAAAACCAGGTTTCTGTAGACGGTATCCTCTACCTCAGCGCGCGCAGCACGGGTCTCAGTCTGGAGCGCATCTATACCGACGTCGGGCGCATGCTCGGCGAGCCGACCGCAAGCCGACTGGCGGCGCGCTGGGCCAGCGGTGAAATCCCCCTGGTCGCCAAAGTCGAATATCTCTTGGAAATGATGCAGGATGGGCTGTATCTCATCTTGCTGGATAACCTCGAAGATCACCTGTCCCCCGATGGTACTATAGCCGATGAGGGCTTGCGCTTGTTTGTCGAACACGGCCTGACCCAACCCGGCGGCGTGCGGCTGATTGCCACTTCGCGCGAGCAGGTGCAGGTAGCCTCTGCTGCGCTGCGCAATGCGCGCCACATTCCACTACGTGATGGTTTGCCAGAAAGCGAAGCGATGGCCCTCCTGTGCGAGTTTGACCCATCAGGCGAGCTTGGCTTGCGCGATGCACTGGAAGATGATTTGCGCCGTGCCGTGCAACTTACCGGGGGTATTCCCCGCGCGCTTGAAATTATCACTGGCATCCTGCAAGCCGATCCCACTATTAGCTTGCCGCGTTTGTTGGCCGACAAGAGTTTGTTTGGCGAGCAAGTTGTAGAGAGCCTGGTGGCAGCCGGTTATCATCGCCTGGGAGAGAGCGAACGGCGCGTGATGGAAACCTTGGCGGTATTTGACTGCCCAATAGAAGAAACGGCGATTGCTTACTTGCTGTATCCCTGGTATCCAAATCTGGATGTGCGAGGATGCTTGAGGCGCTTAGCCAATGGCTACTTTGTGAGTGTCAATCGTAACACGGGCGCGTATAGTCTGCACCCACTTGACCGCGAGTATGCTTATGGTCACTTGCCAAACGATGAAGAGCCAAACAGGTACAATCAGCGCAATCTGGAACTGCGCGCGGCCGATTTTTATGTCAGCATCCGCAAGCCGAAAAGCGAGTGGAAGACGATAGAGGATTTGGCTCCGCAGTTGGCCGAGTTTGAATATCGAGTGCGGGCTGGGGATTATGATGGTGCTGGTCGGGTGTTAGAATTAATTGACTATGATCACCTACTAATGTGGGCCCATTATGTACGATTGATTGAAATGGGCGAAAAGTTACTTGGGCGATTGGGAGATCTTGTGCTGCAAGAGAAAAACTTGGAAAGTCTTGGCCGTGCCCATCGCGCTCTAGGGCATATGGAACAATCTGCCGAGTTTTTTCAGCAAGCGATAATGATTGCCCGCCAGATTGGTGACCAGCATAGTGAAGGCCGTGGGTTAGGCTTTCTTGGCCTCATCTATCGTTATTTGGGACTGAGTAGTCGCGCCATAGAGTTTTATGAAGATGCTCTGGTTCTTGCCCGCGAGGTCGGCGATCATCAATCACAGATTACTTGGCTTGGCAATTTGGGTTTAATTCAAAGCGATTTAGGGCAGGCCAACCAAGCTATTAAGTTCTATAATCAAGCCTTAGTCATTGCTCGTGAGATTGCCGAGCGACGAGAGGAAGAGCTTTGGCTTGGTTTTTTAGGTCTTGCTTATCGTGATTTAGGGGAGATTGGGCAGGCTCTTGATCTATGTACGAAGGCTTTGTTTATCGCTCGTGAGATTGGGGACCGCCGTAGAGAAAGTATTTGGCTTAGCAGTTTGGGTATTATTTATTATGGCCTTGAACAGATTGAGCAAGCTACTGGTCTTTTCCAAGAAAGCTTGGTCATTGTGCGCGAGATTGGTAGCCGTTTGGGGGAGAGCCACTGTCTCTTAGGTTTGGGAAAAGTTTACTTGGCTGACAGAAATTTTGTTGCGGCACAGCAGTGCTGTATGGAAGCATTGACCCTAGACATACCGGAAACTAACTACCAAGCAGAACTGGTATTGGGTATTGTGCTCCTTAGTAACAAAGATTCGGCTGCTAAAAAGGCTTTTGTGGATGCAGCTACTCGCTGTCACGCTTTACTTGCAAAGACGACAAAATTACATAGACCACGTTATGCGATGGCGGCTGCTCTAATTGGCCAAGCTGTCTGCGATCCACGTTGGGCCGATGCCAGCCAACGCGCCGAATTGCTTGCCCCCGCCCTGGCCGAATACCGTCGGGCGCTTGAAATCACCGCTGCGCTCGGCGTTGTGGGTGACGCCATTCGTGATCTGGAGTTGATCCGCAAAGCAGGCATTGAAGGATTGGAGCCGGTGTTTGAGTTACTACAGCAGGAGATAGCTGATGTGGAAATGGCTCTCTAGTGGATTGTATTGGGTCTCTACTGGTTGGGTGGCGCTGGTCGCATTGGTGATTTTTCTCTTGTTTTCTGCGTTGGTTTTGCCGGTTCAATCCTCCCAAGCCAAAGCCACCAGCGGAGAGGCCGGCTCGCCTGATATGTCCTTCTTTTATTCAGCAGGTGACCTGTACCGTATGGCCGAAGCGTATGGCTCTCAAGGGCGGGCGGCCTATGTCAGAGCACGCTTTACGTTTGATGTGACCTGGCCGGTGGTGTATACCCTGTTCCTGAGCACTGCTATCAGTTGGGTATATGCAAGAGCGTTCCCGCCGGCCAGCCGGTGGCGGTTGGCAAACCTGTCGCCGGTGTTGGGCGCGTTGTTTGATTACTTGGAGAATCTGTCTACCTCGCTGGTCATGCTGCGCTATCCGGCGCAAACGGCTGTGGTGGATAGGCTGGCGCCTGTTTTCACTTTGATCAAATGGATGTTTGTCAGTGGCAGCTTTGTGTTGCTATTGGTCGGGATTGTGCTTGGCCTTTGGCGGTGGAGACAGCAAAGAAATAGAGAACCATAATGCAGCGCGGCATTGACTATATCGGCGTGGGGGTGGGCGCGATTATTGTTGACGAGCGGGGGCGCTTGTTTTTGGCGCGGCGCGGCCCGCAGGCCAAGAACGAGCGCGGCTTGTGGGAATTTCCCGGCGGCGCGGTCGAGTTTGGCGAGCGGCTGGCCGATGCGCTCAAGCGCGAGATACGAGAAGAATACGGCCTCGAGATAGAGGTGGGCGAATTGTTGGATGTGGCAGATCACATCTTGCCCGAAGAAGGCCAGCACTGGGTCTCGCCATCGTTCATCTGCAAGATTGTTTCGGGCGAGCCAGCCATCCGCGAGAAGGCCAAGTGTATCGAGCTGGGCTGGTTTGCGCCTGACGACATGCCAGACGACCTGACGCTGGTCACGCGCATCAATCTGGCGCATTACCGCCAGCGCAAGCGTGCTGGCGTCACTCTCCCTTTGGGGTCGAAGCGCAGACGCTAGGAGCATATCATGCACAAACGCATTGGCATCCTGGGTGGAATGAGTCCCAAATCCACCATCGAATATTACCAGCACATCACGCGCGCCTACACCGAACAATTTGGCGACTATGGCTATCCCGAGATCGTTATCTACAGCGTGAGTTTCCAGCCGTATGTGGATTGGCCTAACCAAGATCGGTGGGACTTGGTAGCGCAAGGGTTAGGTCAGGCCTCTCGGCAGTTGGAAGCCGCCGGCGCTGATTTTATCGTCATTGCGACAAACACCATGCACATTGTCTATGAGCAGGTGCAGGCCAGCGTTCGCATCCCGGTGCTTAGCCTGTTGGATGCCGTTGGCGATGCAATACAGGCGTGCGGGATGAAAACGGTTGGCTTGTTGGGCACGCGCTTTACGATGGGAAAGACCTTTTACCAGGAGGCGCTGGCTCGCCGGGGCATCACCGTGATTGTGCCCGATGCAGATGATCGCGTGTATGTGAACAGTGTGATCTATAACGAACTGGTGGCCGGCCAGCTTCGGGCTGAATCGCGCGCCGGGTTTGTGGCGATTATGAACAAGCTGGCGGCGCTCGGCGCCGAGGGCGTCATTCTGGGCTGCACCGAAATTCCGCTGCTGGTCAGTGAAGCCGATGCCGGGCTGCCGCTGTTTGACACGACAGCCATTCACGCCGAGGCGGCCTTGCGCTATGCTTTGGCGTAAAGAGCTACTACGACTGTGCCAATCATTCTACTTCACCTTCATTCACACTGGAGCCTGCTCGATGGCGTGCCCTCTGTTCAGCAGGTTGTTGATTGGGCTTGCGCTCGTAATTTTCCCGCCATCGCGCTGACCGACACCAACGCGCTGTACGGCGCAATCGAGTTTATAGCCCGTTGCCGCGCGGCTAATATCCAGCCCATCATCGGCGCCGAGTTTGCCCTCACCGGCGGTCAGTCCATCGTCCTACTGGCTCATAACCTTGCCGGTTATGCCAACCTGTGCCGATTGGTCACGCGCCTGCAAGCTGCGCCCGACCGCGAAGCAACGCTGGCGCGTGGCCTCAGCTTTGAAGATCTGGCAGCACATACCACTGGCCTGATTGCCCTATCTGGGGGGCAAGCCGGCCCGCTCGATGCGGCCTTGCGCGATGGTGACACATCACTTGCAGAATCCATCGCCCAAAAGTTGGCCCATCTCTTTGACCGTTTCTTTGTCGAGTTGCAAATCATTCAAGACAGCGACGCTGCCAGGTGCGGCGCGCTGCAATCACTGGCAGACCGGCTTGGCCTGCAAACCGTGGCTACACACGACATTCGCTATCTTTCCCCAAATGATGCGCCGCGCTACCGTGTGCTGCGAGCGATACGTGAAGGCAAGCGGCTGGCCGACTTGCCGCCGCTGCCGGACTTGTCTTTTCTCTCCCCTGACGAGATGCAACGCAGGTTTACCATCTTTCCCGCTGCGCTGGAAAACACTGCCCTCATTGCCGACCTGTGTCGCTTTGATTTCCCACTGGGGCAATTGCGCTTCCCCACACTGGACTTGCCTACGGGCCGCACGCCACGAGAAGAGCTTGAGGTGCTTGCTCTCACCGGCGCAGCCCAACGCTACAGCGAGATTACGCCAGCTATTCAAGCCCGCCTGGACAAAGAAGTGCGCGTGATTGACACATTGGGCTACACGCCCTACTTTTTGGTCGTGGCCGATATTGTGCGCTATGCCCGCGAAAAGGGTGTGCCTGTCTCACCGCGCGGCTCGGCTTCGTCGTCGGTGGTGGCCTACTGCATTAGTATCCACGATGTTGACCCCCTCGCACATAATCTGTATTTTGAGCGATTTCTCTCATTGGAGCGGCGCGACCCGCCCGACATTGACCTCGACCTGTGCTCGCGCCGGCGCGACGAGGTGATTGATTACGTTTACCACAAGTACGGGGCCAACCACGTAGCAATGGTGTGTACCTACTCTACCTTGCGCGCCCGTTATGCGCTGCGCGAGGTAGGCAAAGCGTATGGGCTGCCCGAAGCGCGCATCAACGAACTGTCAAAAGAATTGCCGGGCTTTTGGCACCCCGGCGCGTGGAAACAAGTCAAAGAAAAGCAAGCAAAACTCTTGGAGCAGGCGCGTGATCCCCTAGAGCGCGAAATGCTGGAGACAAGCTGGGCGCTAGATGGCACGCCACACCATCTCTCGGTTCATCCGGGCGGCATTGTCATCTCGCCAGAGCCAATCACTGACCTGGTTCCATTACAACACGCGACCAAGGGGCTGCTCATCACCCAGTTCGATTTGTCCGGCATCGAAAAGCTTGGGCTGGTCAAGATTGATCTCTTGGGCATCAGCGCGTTGACAGTGATAGCCGACTGCGTCGAGATGATTCGGCAGCGCGAGCCTGGCTTTTCGCTCGATTCGATTCCGCCGGATGACGCAGCTACCGCGCAGATGACCTCAACTGCGCACACGATTGGCTGCTTTCAGACCGAAAGCCCCGGAATGCGAATGACGCTGCGCGAGCTGGCCGCGCACACCGTCAATGACCTGATTGTGGCATTGGCCTTGTATCGCCCCGGCCCGCTCAAGGGGGGATTGAAGGATGCGTTCGTGCAGCGACATCTGGGGCAAGAGACAGTATCCTACTTGCA
Organism: Thermoflexales bacterium; assembly: GCA_041740315.1. GTDB lineage: Bacteria > Chloroflexota > Anaerolineae > Fen-1058 > Fen-1058 > JBGSMF01. Next base: position 145 of record JBGSMF010000113.1, on the reverse strand, counting down.
CCCTGCGCTAGAGCCAATCTTGCGAGAAACCTATGGGGTGATTTTGTACCAGGAACAAGTCTTGCGCATCGCGCACGAGGTGGCCGGGTTCACCTTGGGCGAGGCGGATACCTTGCGACGCGCCATGTCCAAACACCACCTATCG
>JBGSMF010000112.1:0-7467 GCA_041740315.1 Thermoflexales bacterium | reverse complement strand
CGAACCCGGCGCCAAAGTCCTGTGGCGCGGCTGGCAGCGTTTGAATGATATGGCCGAAACTTGGCAACTTGCGCATCCCACAACGGAAAAAGATGTGGGTAATGGATAGCTGGCAGCAGACAGGGTGCAAGCCTGCCCTGGGGGCAGTCCAGGGTGTGCGTTGGCGGACTGGTATGGGGATGCCCGTCCTGCTATTTCCGATGTAACTACTCAGCATCCTGAGCGGAGCGCCGCGCTCCTTCGACTGCGTTTCACTTCGCTCAGGATGCGCGGCGCGTAGTCGAAGGGTGCCGGCTGAGTAGTTACTTTCCGATAAGGTTTAATGACTGTGGGGATAGTGCTCACCCACCCAATCACCTGCACAGGCAAAGAAAATCTTTTTGCCTGTGCAGTCTAGTTATATCATAAAGATATGGCGATTGGATTGCGAGTGCGTTACGCCTTGGATACGGGGTTCAGGCCAAAAGGTGGCGCGCAATCACCATGCGCAGGATTTCATTGGTGCCTTCGCCAATGCTCATCAGCCGCTGGTCGCGGTACATGCGCTCTACCGGGAACTCGGTCGAGTAGCCATAGCCGCCGTGAATTTGCACCGCCTCAAAGCACACCTTTTCGGACACCTCGGAAGCAAACAGCTTGCCCATGGCCGCTTCTTTGCCAAAGGGCTTGCCTTGCTGCTTGAGCCATGCCGCGCGATAAATCATCAAGCGGGCCGCCTCGGTCAGGGTAGCCATATAGGCCAACTTTTCTTGGATGGCATACAGTTGGCCAATTGGCCCGCCAAAGGCCTGGCGCTCTTGTGCATAGCGCAGCGCTTCATCGCAGGCTGCCTGGGCCAGGCCAACCGATAATGCGCCGATGCTGATGCGCCCGCCATCAAGCGTCTGGAGCGCCTGATGCAAGCCGCGCCCTTCTGTCCCCAGCAAGTTTTCAGCCGGCACGCGCACCTCATCGTACAGCACTGCGTTGGTGTGCGAGCCTTTCAGGCCCATCTTTTTCTCGGGAGGGCCAATCTTGAGGCCGGGGCTATTGGTGGGCACAATGATCATGCTGAGCGAGCGCGTGCCGCCGGCGGGATTGGTGCGGCAGAGGGTGGTGATGAGATCAGCCACAGAGGCATTGGTGCACCACATTTTCTCGCCGTTAATCACCCACTCGCTGCCGTCGCGCCGGGCGGTCACGCGGACGCCCCCCTGCAAATCTGATCCCGCCCCCGGCTCGGTGAGCGCCAGCGCGCCCAACTTGCCCTGGCCCGTAGCCAGCGGCGGCAACCAGCGGCGCTTTTGCTCTTCCGTGCCAAACAGGACAATCGGCGCGCAACCCAGCCCATTATGAGCCGCAATGGCCAAGCCGGTGCTGCCGCAGCCCCAGCCAATCTCTTCAATGGCAATCGCCGCCGAGAGTGGGTCTATGCCTGGGCCGCCGTATTCCTCTGGCACATTCAAACCCAACAAGCCCAGGGGGCCCATCTTTTTCACTGCCTCCCAGTTGAACTCGGCGGCCTCGTCGGTATGGCGGGCGCGCGATTTGAGTTCTTTTTCAGAAAAATCGCGCACCATCTGGCGAAACATTGTTTGTTCTTCGTTCAGTTGCAAGTCCATAATTACCTCACAAGTCTATTTACCCTTGCAAAGGCGCCCGACGCTTTGCGTTGGCTGAACCTTCGCAAGGGTTATTTTTCAATGTCCGATCAAGCCCTCAAGCCACTCTAGGCCTTCGCGAACTTCTTGGGCATCTTTGCCCCCCACCGACAGCAGGCCAATGGGCTGCGGCACGAACTCGGCTTGGGCCAGCCGCGCCGGCTCGATAATGACAGTGCGGCGATAGTCGGCAATGACACGCCGGGCGCTGCCCAACGCGCCAACCCAAGCTGCGCCATTCTGCACATCAGGCTCTAGCACGGTTGCACCGCATAGACGCGCAATGGTGCGCAAATACATTTCACCCTCTTGCGCCTCCAGCCCAGCGCAACCGATGGCTGCCACTGTGGAAATATTGCGCTGATGGCTGCCCACCAGCGCTTCAAGCACGACCCCATCTATATCCGTCGCCAAAACCGCCAGCGAGCGGCGCGCTTTGCCGCCAAGATGTTCCAGCACAGGCACGATTCCATCGCGTAGTTGAACGCTTTCAAAAAGCGGGCTGTTGCACACCAGCACGCTGGGCGATGACAGATCGGCATGCCAGGTTTCCGGGTTAGCCAGCACACGCGCCGCCAATCCCAACGGATAAAAGTAGCCCGATACGATAACGGCTGAGGGATGATAACGCACCGAGCCTACTGGCACCACCACGCCCGCCGGACCGAGTTGCTGCCGGAGCATGTTTAAAATTTCGAGCAGTTCTTCTTGTGTTCTACGGTTCATAGTTGATCAGGAATAACCCGCGCGCCGCCGTGAACGATAAGAGAATGTGTTGCGTGATGCGTCAATCAGTCGTTCGCGTCTGTTGGGACAAAGTAAACATCGGTAGGCTGGATTTTGCTGTTGCGCAGATAACGCGCCTTGACCTTCATGCCAATCCAATCGAGGCTGGCGGCATTGGGATCTACACCCACCAAGCGGCTGAGGAACAAGGTGTCTGCGCCCTCGAACCCGACCAGGATAAGCACATAGGGACATTGGGCCAAAAATGCCTCTGAGCCAAAATGGCAAACCGTAAAAGCATGCACCGTGCCTTCGTTGGGCAATTGTACCCAGCCGGTCTCTTGGCCGGTGTACATATCGTGCCCGCGGGGGTTGGCATACGTGTAGCCAGTTTCCGGGGTGCGGCAGCCTAAAAATACGCGGTTGGCCAGGCCAGCAAAGAATGGGCTATCTTGGCCATAACTGTGAAGATAGTTGATTTGGTAAGGGTACTTGACGATAATAGGCGACATTTTTTTGAGGAATTGGAGGCCTTGCTCATCCAGTTGCTTGGGGAAGGGCACATTGAACACGATGGTGCCTTCGAGCGTTTCTTCCATCTTGTCGGTGATTTCTTTGTCGTTAGCCATCGTTTTGCTCCTTATTCTTTGCGTTCCAAAATGCTGACCGTGACGTATGTGCCAGTGCCGGCGTGACTGTGAATGGCGCCGCGCCGCGCGTTTTTGACTTGCAACACCGGGCTCTTGAAATGTTTGGCAATTGTCCCTTGCAATTGCCAAATAGCAAATACGGCTTGCATCAGCCCGGTGGCGCCGACGGGATGTCCGCAAGCGATCAATCCACCGGAAGGATTCACGGCGCATTCGGGCTTTTCCGGCAAGGCGAGGCCGTAATCAACGCCGGGCATAAAGGCTTTGCCTGAAGCGGCAAAAGGCCCGCCTTCACCGTAACGGCACAGCCCCATGTCTTCGTAGGTTTGTATCTCTGATGAGGTGTAGGCATCGTGCAGTTCGATAAAGTCAATTTCTTTGCGCGGGTCGTTGACCTTGGCCATGGTGCAGGCTTCTTTGCCCGCCATGCGACCAGCGCGGAAGGAATGAACACCCGGATAGCGAAAGCCTTTAGCCCACAACTGTTTGTAATACGCGCATGTTTCGGCGCTGGCGGCTTCGTGGGGCAGGGCGTTGTGGCGCATAAAGTCATCGTAAGATTGGTGCGGGCGGTCGGCCAAGCGCATCGCGTCAGTGCCGCGGCCGATGCCAGTGATTTGGACAAGCGGGCGCGCAATCTGGGCGCCGGCTTGTTCCAATTTTCGCAGCCCCTCTTCGCTGGCCAGAATGGTCGCGGCGGCGCCATCGCTCATCACGCAAATGTCCAGGCGCGTCAACGGCCAGGCGACCATGGGCGCGTTGCGCACGTCCTGAACCGAAATACGCTGGCTCTTTTGAGCATAAGCATTGTAAAGCGCGTTGATATAATTTTTGACGCTGACGTGCGCGAGCTGCTCGACGGTGGTGCCAAACTCTTTCATGTGACGCGTGACCATCATGGCATAGTAACCGGAATAGAACCCACCGACGGGATAATCGAAGGACGCGTCAGAAGCCAGCGCTATAAATTCGTTGCCTTTCCACGTTTCGACGTGGCTCATTGTCTCAAAGCCATACGCCACACAAATGTCCATATAGCCGCTGGCAATGGCTTTCCACGCTTCCTGGAAGCAAATGCCGCCGGTTGCGCCGCCGCCTTCGACGCGGTGGCCTGGCTTGGGGCACAGGCCCAAATAGTCTTGGGCCATAATGGCGGCCATAAGCTGACGGGCAAAGTGGTCTGAAAAATATGAAGCCACTGAGCCATCAACCAGTTCAGTGAATTTTTTAAAATCCAGGCCGAGATCGCCGATGGCATAGTCGTAAGCCTCTTTGATCACGGCCTGAAACGTTTTGTCGGGGCGCGCTTTGGCAAACTTGCTCACCCCACCGGATATAGCATAAACTGGTCGCATTGTATGAACCTCCTTGTATATGATACTTACTTGCTATTTTAGCTTCAACACCTCTAGTCTGTCAAATGGGGTTTTAAAGCCAAAGAGCCGGCGCACTATGCCCGGCTCTTTTAAAGGAGGAGAAGAAAATGAAATGCCCGCTGCTCTGGTTATACCATATCACAAACCTAGCCGGTGTACTGGGTGTTGAGCATACGCTTCCCCTACGCCAGAGCAACAACGGGGTAACAAAAAAAGAAGGGAGCGACCAATGCTTTTGGGTCGCTCCCTACATATTCAGTTGTTAGTGCGTTTTTTATAAGCGGGCCTCCTTTCTAGTTTCTTCACTATGAGCATCAGGCAAAGGTTTGCCTGATGCCGCTAAACCATACCACACTTTTGCGGCCCGAACTTGACGAGAAGGATACGCTTGCTAAACGCTTGACTGCTACAACCATCCCTAACTAGTTTCCGTCTCAAAACCCATAGACAGGTATCCCCATACCTGCCGCTACCGTATGGGGATACGGTAGCTATGCAGGTTTTGAGACAAACACTAACTAGACGAAAAGAGAGCGCCCCTCTTTGCACTCTCTTTTCATCAATCACGTGCACCCAAACTCTCCCCTAGTGTGACCCTGTCCCCAACAGTTCAAGCCACACTTAACATTATACACACCACAAAAAATACCACCAGCGTGTTTTGGCCTATGCATAGATACGCCATTTGGCTTGTTTTGAACTTGCAAAATTTAAGGTTCCAGGCACTTGACTACGAACAAAAGTTCTGATATACTGAGACAAATAAAGAAAATATCCATTTGGGATATTGGGATAAATTGGTATATCCATTTGGGATAAACCATATCCACTCGGCAACCGGCTATTTTCTCCCCTCACCTGTTTGCCAAGAGGAAAGTTCAGTGAGAAAAATCTGTAGGGCAAAATCAATCATCAATTACCTTATATTGGCTGCTTGTCTGCTCTTGCTCACGGCATGCAACATCAAAGCCGGCAGTGTAGAAATCCGCGATCCTGTGCGAGAAGCCCAAGCCACTCGGGTGGCTCTGGCGGCGCAAGACGAATCAGCCCGGCGGGCAGTGGAGCGGCAGATTCTTGAAGCGGAGGCGGACAAAGCTGCGGTTGATGCCCAGGCCAGCCGGAATGCCCTGCCGGCGGCCTCGCTGCGCAACACCCTGATTGCCACGGGCTTGGGAGTGGGAGTGCTGGTGTTGGCGGTGGGCAGCGCGTTTGCGGCAGTGGCGTGGCTGAACAAGCGAGCCACCTCGGTCTACCCCAACAGTGCGGGGTTGTACCCGGTGATTGTCAAGCGCTCGTGGAATGGGGTGACGATTGTGCACGATCCGAACCGGGCCTTGGGGCCGACGACGATCTATAGCGTGCCTAGCGCAGTGGGGCTACTGTTGGGGCAGAAAGAGAGAGGGCCGCAGGCGCAGTTTCCATCGGCCGGCAGCGAGAACAGCATGCTGCAACTGTCAACCCAGGCACAGGCAATCGGGCTGATGGCGGCGGCCACCCGCAACAGCAAGGGAGGCAACGACACCCGACCCGCCGAGCAGTTGGCGCAGACGCTGCTGGCTCGGCCGGCCTTGTCTGCGCCGTTGCCGCCGGTGCGGGTCAGCCCGCTGGAGCCGAGCCACGTGGAGCGATTGTTGCTGGAGAATGAAAGATAAAGGCTGAAGGATGAAGGTTGAGGGGATAGGGAGGTTATTCATCCTTCAGCCCTCAGCCTTCCGTACTGAGAGCGATGAGCACGAACCTGGAAAGCGAACTGATCGAGGCGGCGGTCAACATCCGCAAAGCGTTGACCAACCTGGGGCTGAGCTATCTGACCAAAGAAGGCACACGGATCGAGGTCAGCTTCAAGAGCCTAGAGTTGGTGGGCGACGACTATGGCTTGGTGGAAATAGACACCCAGCGCCTGCCGCCGCGGGTGCGGATAGACCAATTGGTGCACAAAGAGGTGCTGCACCACCTGACGGCCGTGACCGGCAAGCGAGTGCGGCGGCTGAACACCACCGGGCTGACCTATTGCGTGCTGCTCAAAGGAGGACCCAGAACACGCCTGCCGCGCCAGGTGGAGTTGAGCTTGAGCGAGCGGCCGCTGGGCGAATATGTGATTGGCTTTGGTCAATCGCACCAAGGGCCAGTGTGGCGCGAGTTGAGCCAGTTAACCCACCTGATCGTAGCGGGGTCGAGCGACAGCGGGAAATCGGCCTTTTTGCGCAGCCTGGTCTACCAGTTGCTGCACCAGCCTGGGCCGGTCGAGTTGTACCTGGCGGACATGGAAGGGCTGACCTTTGCCTGGGCAAAAGGCTGCCCGGCGCTGCGAGCGCCCATCGCCAACGATGTGAGATCGGCCACCGATCTGACGTGGAAGCTGCTGGCTGAAATCGAGCGGCGGGCTGGGCTGTATGCGGCCACCGGGCGCTTTCCTGAAAGCCTGGCGGAATATCATTCTTCCCTCACCCCCATCAGGTTGCCGTGGGTGGTGGCAATCTTGGACGAGTTCACCGCCCTGGCCGAAACGGCCGGCAAACGCAGCGCGTTGATGGACAACATTGCCCAACTGGCCCAGCGCAGCCGCAAGTTTGGCATGACGCTGGTCTTGGCCGGGCAAGATTTCAAGGCCGACCTGCTCAACACCCGCATCACCAACCAACTGCGCACGCGGGTGCAGTTTCGCTGCGCCAGCCGCCACCAGAGCGAGGTGGTGTTGGGACAGGCCGGGGCAGAACAACTCGGCACACCCGGTCGAGCCTTGCTGCGGCTGGATGGGCGCATCTTGGAGGTGCAGACCTTTTGGCTGGGCAAAGAACGCATCTTGGAGTTTGCCCCCAATGCGCCGCTGCCTACCCCCAGCGGCTCGCTGGATAGCCTCTCAGAGTTGGAGCGGGCGCTGGTGGGCTATGCCGTGGAGCATCTGGCGGGCGAGTTTGTGGTGAACCGGCTGTTTGAGGCCTTTCGCGGCCAGGTGACGCACAAGCAGATTCAGCGCCTGGCGCAAGCCTGGGAGCACGCCGGGCTGCTGACCCCGCCGCCTAGCAAGTCCTCCGCTCGCCAGGTGACCCCTCGCCTCCGCAGTTTGGTGGAATA
>JBGSMF010000111.1:0-33083 GCA_041740315.1 Thermoflexales bacterium | reverse complement strand
GCCGAGCCTGACATCATCAAGACAAGCACCGTTGAGACCAATACACCGAAAAGAACCGTCTGCTTTTTCATTTTTTATCTCCTCTTACAAACATCAATATATACACACTATGTTAGTAATTGCTCAGCCTACCTGCCCTCTTTTTCCAAGTCTATGTCACTACTTTATCATAAAAGGGTGGCTTGCGCGTTAAAGAGTTGTTTAAATACCGTTAAGAGGATCTCCCGCCAGTCGGCCGGCGGGAGAGCGACTGCTACCTACGCTATCTGCAAGCATTACACGGCTATTTCACCTTCCGGCAGGTTAGCCTGTTCTAGTCAAATCTGTCAAAAGAGCGCATCAAGCGTCTAGCGGGCAACAAGCATTACGAGGCTGCTGCCAGCAATATTGACCAGCAAGCGGTCCTCTTTGAGAGCCATCAACCAGGCCGGCTCGGATGGCGCCTGGCGCGTGCCGCCGGTGAAAATCCGAATCAACCTGGCTGTGTTTATGCCCAGCCAAAAAACCTCAACGGTGTGCGAATAGGTCGAATCACTTTGGATGAGAACATAGACACGCTTGCCGACCATCAGCAAGCGTGGCCGGCCGCGCGCGGCCGGCGTATACGAACGCTGCCAGCGCAAGCTGCCATCTGCGTTCAACACAATCAGCCGCTGATCGGCCATCTCCATGTGCGCCACCAACAGCCCTCCATCGGGCAGAACCAGCATGTCGCCCAACTCTGGAAAAGCCCTGGGCAACACGTACAACAACTCGGGCGAGCGCGTTTCAAGGTTCAGGCGATACACACCTTCCTGCCCATAAATAAAGACCTGGTCGCCGGCAGCCAGCGGGCGGCCACTGATTTGCGCCGTCCACGTCACTGGCTGAGTACGGCCAATGACCCAAATAGGCGCTGGGCTATTCAGGCTGGTTAAGAACAGCCGCTCATCGGCCAAGGCCCAGGCAAGCGTGCGCGGCATCGAGTCCAGCTTCCAGCGCAGTTGGCCCTCAGGCGATACGCCGAACAACTGCCCGAACATGGACACAGCCACGCCGCCATCTGGAAGCGGCAACAAGCTTGGCATGCCAACAGCATCCAGGTCAAGCTGCCAAAGTTTGACAGGGGGAGGTGTAGCCTTGCCTGGCGCAGTTTGGGGCAAGCCAAAAGCTTTAATCAGGCCACTCATATAGCCTGCATAAATAATGGTATGGTCGGCATTGAACGTGGCGGCAAACACGCTGGCGTTCTGGTCATCGGTGATGGATAGAGTCCAACCCACTTGCCCATCAGAGAGCTTGAGGCCGATCAATTGATTGTCATCCATCGCCACAAATGTGTCGTCGTTCAATACTCCCAGGCCTTGCTCGAAGGGGGGCGTAAAAGAGTGCGTCCACACCACACCGGGCAAAGCCTCCATGCGCTGGTTCCAGATGTACTGCGAGGGTGGCTTCCAGCCCGCCAGGGTTGGATCAACCGACCAATAACCCGGTCCGGGCATGGCGGACATGTGAGACCGAATCTCGAAATGCAGGTGGGGGGGAGTAGATGGTTTGCCAATCAGGCCTATCAAATCGCCGCGCGATACGCAACTGCCGACACGCAGTTTAACGCTGGAAGGGTCGAGGTGTCCATAGAAAGAAAGGATGCTGGTGCTATCGGAAAAAACGTGGCGGATGATCACCGTACCCACGTCAACGCCCCAGCCATACGGCTCGGCATAGGTCACTTGACCATGGCCGATGCTATAGACCGGCCGGCCCAAACTGTCACCTCTCACGCCCCAATCTTCGCCCGCATGGTTGCCGTTGAATCGCTCACGATATGTCCCAAAATCGGCCCCGCCACGCACATTCACGGCGTCGGGTGGATTCAGGGGGAAATCGAGTAGATCTACCACACCGCACGGTGCGCCGCGCCGGGGCTGCGGTGTGCTCAGGAGGGGCTGGCGCAGGTCGCCAGAGACATCAACCAGCGGCGCGGTTGGGGTGGGAGTGGGGGTAGAAGTGGGGGTGGGCGTAGGCGTTGCGCTCGGCGTGATGGTGGGCCGGGATGTTGATGTTGCGAAAGGCGTAATGGTGGGCAAGCCCGGCCCGATGATTCGTCCGCAGGCAGCCAGTAACGCCAATAGCGCCAGAGCGCCGGCTGCGCGCAGCGCCCAAAATGCGCACTTGAAACGAAACATATAGTCATGCTCCGAAAATAGTTGCTGGATTATATGATTGTAGTATTACTCTTTAAAAACTGTCACAACTAAGATTTTTTTATCCACCAAGGACACGAAGGTACACAAAGGTTTCTGTTTCTACCTTTGTGTTACTCTACCTGGTGGCCTGAGCGTGCCGCGCTATGATTATACCAGAAGGTTAGAGTTGTCTACAAATTGCCACGAGACTATAATTACACTATGATGATTCACATCCAAGGCCCACATTTCAAAGACAAACACGGACGAACGCTGCTGCTGCGAGGCGTCAACCTGGGCGGCAGCTCCAAGGTGCCGCTCGAACCCAACGGCGCAACGCACAAGCGCGAGGGGTTCTTTGACCACCACAACGTTTCTTTTGTCGGGCGTCCCTTTCCATTGGAAAAAGCCGACGAGCATTTTTCGCGCCTGCGCGAATGGGGCCTGACTTTGATACGTTTTTTGGTCACATGGGAGGCCATTGAACACGCCGGGCCGGGCAGCTATGACCAGGACTATATGGATTATGTGGAGGCAATCGTCAAGAAAGCCGGCGAGCATGGCCTCTACCTGTTCATAGACCCTCATCAGGATGTTTGGAGTCGCTTTTCAGGCGGCGATGGAGCGCCCGGCTGGACCCTGGACGCGATTGGGCTGGACATTACCCAGTTCAACGAAACGGGCGCCGCCATTGTTCACCAGCTTTACGGCGATCCGTTCCCGCGCATGATCTGGCCCTCAAACGCCACCAAGCTGGCGGCGGCCACACTATTCACGCTCTTTTTCGGCGGCAACCATTTTGCGCCCAACACCCGGGTGGAGGGCGAGCCTGCGCAAGACTATCTCCAACGGCATTATCTTGACGCAATCAAGCAAGTTGCCGCACGCCTCAAGGGGCTGCCCAACGTCATTGGCTATGACACAATGAACGAGCCGCTGAGCGGATTCATCGGCTGGCAGGACTTGAACAGCACAGGCGGAACGCTCAAACTTGGCCCCTGTCCTACCCCATTCCAGGCGATGCTGTTGGGAGCGGGCTATCCGCAAGAGGTTAAAGTGTGGGATCAAAGAGTGACTGGCCCCAAAAAAGTGGGCCAGCGCGTGGTGAACCCCAACGGGCTGCGCGCCTGGCGGGCCGGCTTTGATTGCGTGTGGCGGCAGAATGGGGTATGGGATGCCCCAGCAGAGAGTGCCCCCAGGCTGCTGCGCCCCAATCATTTTTGCCTGCTGAATGGGCGGCTGGTGGATTTTACCCAAGATTATTACTATCCGTTTGCCAGGCGCTATGCGCGCGAAATTCGTTCGGTGGATCCAGACGCGGCCATCTTTATCGAGACCGAGACCTCGCAGCCGCCCCCCCGCTGGAAGGCAGAAGACGCAGCCAACATTGTTTACGCGCCACACTGGTACGATGGGCCAGTGCTGTTTCTGAAACATTACAACGCTTTCATTGGCTACGATATGCACTCTGGCCGAGTCATCCTTGGCCCCAAGGCTATCCGCAAAGCGTATGCGGCACAGTTGCTGCGGTTCAAGCAAGAAGCGTTAGAGCGATTATGCGGCGCGCCGGTGGTGCTGGGTGAATTTGGGATTCCCTTTGACCTTGACGATAAAAAGGCCTATCGAACTGGCGATTGGCGCGCAACCATCAAGGCAATGGATCGCAGTTTTCGCGCCGTAGAAGCTGCGCTGATAAACTGCACACTCTGGAATTACACCGCCGACAACTCGAACGCGCGCGGCGATCAGTGGAACGACGAAGACTTTACGATCTTTAGCCGCGACCAGCAAACGGACCCAAGCGACATTCACTCGGGCGGGCGGGCGCTTGAAGCTGTGGTGCGGCCCTATGCGCGCGCAACGGCAGGCGAGCCGCTGCAAATGTCTTTTGACATCGGCAAACGCGAATTCAAATTCGAGTTTCGCCACGACCCGGCCATTAGCGCGCCGACTGAACTCTATGTGCCGAATTACGCGTATCCGCACGGCTATTCGGTGGAGGTATCAGACGGAAGCTTTGAGGTTATGCGCGAGCAACAAACGCTGATTTACCACCACACCCTAACGCGCCCCGTCCATAGCATCCGCTTGAAATATCGCACTTGACGCCAATCGCTACCAGTCAGTCTCCTCACAACTCATCTGGCAAGTGGATGGCGAACTGGCACTTGTCATCTCCATTGAGGACCGATTTCACAATGGTGATTTTCACCGCTTTACCGGTGGCGCCTTCCCACTGCCGCCGATACCAGCCTGACCCGCAATAGCAGAATGTGGTGGGCATGCCTTGTTCCATCCGGTTCCGCACGATGGGGCAAAAGCAATAGGCGCTTTTTCTTTCTGCCTCGGTTTGCGCCTTTTCATACGCCTGGGGATCTCGGGGCGCTTTGGCCGAATAAATGACCTTGCCGTTTCTGAGCGGCTTTTCGCCCCAGCCTGGGTCCTGGCCCATAAACTCGATGACGGCATCTATCGCGTCTAGCGGATTGTCTGTCTTGGCGCGCGCGTCTATATAAACCGCTCTAAGCTTGTCTATTTGCGGCTGTGGGAAAATATGGGCGCAGCCAGACACAATATCGTACTTTTGATCCTCGCTTGCCGCGCGGTCGAGCCTTTCCATCATTTCTTTCGCCCACCGAAAGCGCTCATCCAACACAGATTCGATGCCAGGTTCCTCCACGCCTTGCAGCACCTGCCGCCTTGCTTCTTGGCCCAACACGCGCTCCAGATTTGCGGCGAACAGTTTGTTCCAGTTGTGCAGGACAAATTGCACTTCAACCTTCCATTCGTCATGCTCCCAATCCAGGTAAACCTCGCGCACGAATTCATCAGAAATCAGTCCCTGGGCCGCCGCCGAACCGTAAAGCGTTTTGTGGCTTGCGCGCAATTCTTGGAGAGGGCCGGTATGGGTGAGAGACAAAACCTCGATTGGCGGGAGCAGGCGTGTCTTGATTTCGCCTGTCTCGATAGCCCGGCTCACGGGAAAGCCAATCTCGGCGTCCAAGCCGTCTTGGATGCTGGTGACAAATTGGATGACGCAAAAGGGCGGGCCGGCAATGTGTTCCTGCGAGATGTGTTGGGCCAGTTCATTCAAGATTGCGGGCAAGTCTTGGCGACTCTTGAGGTTGATTTTGATTGTAGCGGCAAGCGTTTCCGCCACTTGCTTGTGCTCTATTCCCAGTGCTTGCAACGACATGATGCCTCCTATAGATTTTGTAGAACGAAATGTCACTTGAAACTTTCGGAAATAGTTTTTTTGCCACAAATTTCACGAATTGACACGAATCTTTTTATAGTATATCAAAGATTCTCTCTCGGGGTATCAATCACCTGGACAATTTTGAGATTGGCCTAATGTCCAATCAGGGCAATATCGGTTATTGTCAAGATGCCCCCATCGCTTCGCCCAAACACCTCGGGAAAGTACATCTCGTAAGCGATCGTAGGAGCCGCTCGATATTTACCCGGCAGGCTGGCGCGGATGAGGTAGGTGTATTCGTATGTGCCGCGCGGCAGGTAGGTGGCAAACAGCACTGCTTTTTCATCGCGCAGCTCGGCGTGGCTGAACCACCACCAGCCATATTTGTTACTCCACGGATTGCGCTGATCGGTGCGGGTCAGTGTGGGTGGCTGGCCAACAATGCTGGTTGTCTTGAGGCTTTGATCCACTCCTTCTGCGCCCGCTGGGAAAGGGTCTTCAACGATTACATAGTGCAAGTCATTGGGCGCAATGAGGGTCAGCTTTACCTGGATCACGTCGCCTATTTGCGCCTGGTCTATGGCTCGGCATGGCTGATCTTGCCCGCAGCCGGCCAAAGTGTATTGGCGGCTGACAATTATGCCCCGATTGAGGGCCGTCACCTGTTCTACCGGCTTGAAATAACGCAGGGCCATGCTGTAATACAAACGGCCGCTCCCTGCCCATTGTCCCAAAGGCGCTGAACGCTCGACCGCGACGCGATTGACCTGACCGGCTGCCAGTTCGGCAACGGCCACTTGCAGCTTGACCGTCTGGCTAATGTTCTGGCGAGTGATATTCCCCAGCCCCAACGATGTGTCGTTGAGGGTTACCTGCCAAGTATACGCCCCTTCCAGTTCTTGGGTGGCAACCATCCAATCTGTAAGGCCGATGATAGCCCAGGCCGTTTCTTGCGTCGTTTCCCAATAGCCGCCTTGACGGGCCGCCATCAGCCAGCGCACAGTGTTGGCGCCCAGGGCATGATCTGGATTCAGCCGCGCCAGGGCCGCCAGCACGATGGCGGTGGAACGAGTGTCCGTGTTCATGGCGTAATAATCTGCCTGCGCTTCTTCCCAGTGCGCGCCGGTGGCGCTGACGATGGCGGCGCTGGTGATGTCGGAGAGCAAGGCATCTATGCGCTCGCGCTTGTCGGGTTCCAGCAGCTTTAGGGCCATTGCCAGGTAAGCTTTGCCAAATGTGTCCAACACGTCGCGTTGATCAAAGAGCGTGACAGTGCGCCCCAGATCCCCCTGCCCTGCCACGGCCAACACATACAAGATAAAAGCCTGCCGGTTGGCCTGCCAATGCAGTTCCAGGTCTTGCGGTTTATCCAGATTGTTTTGCAAATAGCCCGCTGCGTGTTCCATCACTTTTTTGTCTACGGTCAGGCTGGCCCGCTCCGCCTCGATCATTCCCAGCAAGACATAGGCGGTCAGGAATGGGTCAGATTTGTCGAGCACCCACCAGCCCCAGCCGCCATCGTAATGCTGCTGGTTGTACAGCCGCTGCAAGCTGGTAGCAACCAGGTCTGGCAAAGCCTGTTCCAAATCAGGTCGATCAAAGCCCAATTCCTTAAAAGCGCGAAAGGTGACCACATTGGGCAAAAAGCGGCTGACGGTTTGCTCGGTACATTCGTAGGGATAATGCTCCAGGAACTTGAGACCGTCTATCATCCCAGCCGCCAGCGAGGGATTGAGCTGCACGGCAAGCTCGCCTTGGGTCGGGTCAAAGCTGGGCGGCAAGACCACCGCCTCAAGCCGCTGGCCGTCGGCGTCGAGCTGCCCGGCGGTGGCCACGGTCTCTGGCGTGCTGTGGCGATGGACGGGCAACGAAATTTCAACGGCGTCGGAGGCTTTTTCGCTGTCTGCCCTGACGCCAAAGCGCAGCTTGATCTCTGATGTGTTTTCTGCCGTCACCGGCCAGGTCACTTTGATGTTGTCATAGGCCGGAATGTTGATTTGCCGATTGGCCGGCTCGCCGATTTGCAGCCCGTCTACCTCCAAGATGACTTGGACCTTGAGCGGTTGGCCGGTGTTATTGTGAACCAGGGCGGCCAATTCGGCCTGGTCGCCAGGAACAAGAAATCGCGGAGCTACGGGGCGAATCAAGACATCTTGGGTGCTCACAATGTCTACACTCGCGCGGCCGGCCTGCGTTTCGGCGGTGACGCCCCAGGCGCTCAGCCGCCAAGTGGTCAGGTTGTCGGGTAAGATGACGCTAACCGTGGCGTGGCCGTTTTCGTCAGTGCGGACGACGGGGTTCCAAAAAGCCGTGTCTACAAAGCTCCGCCGCGCGTCCCCAGACTCTATCGGCCCTCCACCATCGCCGCCTTTGGCTTCAGGCGCGATAGCCACATTGACGCGATCACCCGATATGGTCAGGCCACTGGCGGTGCGCACGCCCAGTCCTCGCTCGCGCCAAAAGTAGCTCACCAGATCAGCGCCGCTTGGGTCTGCCAGCGAGAGGACCGACAGATCCACCAGGCTCAACGCCAACTCGGCTACGACCGGCCGCCCTTTGCTATCAACAACGTTCACGCTGTACGTCACGCGCTCGCCTGGCCCATAATATTCGCCGGGCGATTTGTCTGGCTCTAGCGTAATGCTCAATTCCTTTTCGCTAATCTCGATGGGTAGCTGCACATAGCCCAGCTTGAAATCAGGCAGGGGTGTAGACTCGTCTTGCCCTTTGACAATGACGACCGACACGAAAATATTGGGAACAAGGTCCTCCGTGATGGGGATTTGAATTTGCTCCGAATTAGTCTCTAGCACTTGCACCCAGTTGCGATAGATGTGTCCCCGCTCAACGGTGATGAGCGCCTTGACCGGGGACTGGTAAGGATGTGGGATAAGAACAATCGCCGTGTCTCCAACCCGATATTGTTTTTTGTCGGCCACCAACTCAATGGTGTTATTGTTCTGCTGCCCCCAGTTGATATAGTTAGGTCCGCTGATCCATATCTTGGTAGTGCTACGAATGGCGTTATTTTTCTCGTCGAGGCCGCTGGCAACCACTTTGTACAAGCCGCCGTTGAGCGGCGTAAAGCTGGCAACTGCATGGTCGCCAGCGGTGTTGACGGTTGCGGTATAAACCGGCACATCCTTGACCTCGTTTTGCCAATAGTAGCGGCCGTCTTCTGCTTGTTTGCGAACGCTGTACCAGGTGTGCTCTAAAAAGACAACTTGCATCTCTTGATTGGGCAATGGCTGGCTGGCCCAACCCACACTGATAATGTTGACGCGGCTTTCTTGGCCCGCTTTGCCCACGTAACGATCGGGGCGCAAGCCAATATAGCGCAAGCCTTTGTGGACAATCGCCTCGGTCCGATTGCTCACTTGCTGGTTGCTGGCATCGGTGACAGATACCTCCAGGGTAAAAAGCTGGCTGGCAACAGACTTGGCGATATCGGCGCTCAGTCCAATGATGAAACGGCCCTGCGCATCGGTTGTGCCCGTTCCTTCGGCGATGCGCGTGCCATAACCATAAGATGAACGCCCCGTGTACTGGTGATTCACGTCATAATCGCCAAAATCCCACCGGCCTTGGCCTTGATAGTTGAAAAAGTGATTAGCCGACAGGACAGCATATTGCACAGCGGCGTTGGCAACCGGCCCGCCAAAGAAATAGCTTGCCTGGGCCGTGAGGGTGATGGTGTCGCCCTGCGCGTACTCGGGCCTGTCGGTGGTTGCCATCACCTGGAATTCCGGCTTGCGGTATTCGGCCACCCTGAACGCGCAAGAAAATTCTTTGTCATTATACTTGGCCTTGATGGTGTATTGCCCAACAGCCGCTTCTTCATCCAGGATGAACTTGCCGTCCAGGGCGCCCATATCGTTGACGGGGAAATCCTCGTTAAACAACTCTATGCCTCGCGGATCCCGGATAACGACATTGACCTGGGCATCGGGCGCGGGGAGGGAATAATGGGCATCGTCGGCGCGCCTGAGGATGCCCTTAAAGTAAACATCTTGACCGGGGCGGTAGATGGGCCGCTCGGTGTAGAAATAGGCGGCATGGTCGCCCTGGTAGTCTTCTATGGTCAGGTCAAAGCGGTAGGGTGATAGGCCGCTGTCCCACCCGTTGACGGCGGCGGCAAAATCTGGGCCGGGGTTAGCGGGATCGCCCACAAAAGCAAAGACCGGCGTCTGGCGACTTGTGGGCCAGCGCCCGCTGCCCAAGAACACGCCATCTTGCCCCGTCGTCCCTCTTGATAAAACATTGCCATCTTCATCCATCACTTGGATAGACAGGTCCGGCGCCTCGTTGCCCGAAGGCAGATTGGTGGCCCACACCAGCGCATCGGTGGCCGTCGTCTTCAAGGTGAGGTTGTGCCGCGAGACAACCAGCATTTCGCGGTTGACTATTCCCGGCCCGGCCGGCAGCGCCTGGGTATAGACTGCATCGGCATCGGCCCAGGCTTCAAGATAGTAAAGGCCCGGCGGCAGCGACGAGGCTTGTCCCTCTTGGCCCATTCCGCTAGTCTCGTCGCCGGCCAGATTAGTGCCATAGGTATAGCTCCAATTGAGCGGCGGCTCGGTGTCCAAGCTCCATTGGCGGATGAGGTTATTTTTGTCACCCCGATAGTTTTCCCAATAATGCCAGTCTTTGCCATTGGCGCGCAAAAAATCGGCCGGCGGCATGCGGTAAAGAGCCAAGTTGACCTGGCTCACATTGCGGACTCGCACATAGGCCATTGTCCGCGTGTATGCGCTGTAGACGCCGATTTCGCCAGGGGTATACAGCCTGACCATGGGATCGTAAGCGCGCGTGCGCCAATGAATTGTACAAGCCTGGTCTAGCTTGTCGCCATAACGCCCTTGTATCTGGCTGCCGAGCGTCACAGTATATTGGCTGTTAGGTTTGCCGCCAGGGATATAGACCCGGAAGTGGGTGTTGTTGTCGTACCAGTAGGAATAGACGTGGCTCGCCGTCACAGGCGGGCTAAAGCTCAGGCTCCCGCCGATAGATTTGGGGTCCATTGGGCTGGAAAAGGTGACGTATAACGCGCCCCACGGATCGCCCCGTTGCTCGCCGTCGGCTGGATTGGTTTCGACGATGCGCGGATATTGGATTGTCTTGAAGGTCCACGTGAAAGGCTTTTGCGCGCTTATCTGGCCTTTGGCAGCCTGCGCGCTGCCGGCAAGGGTTGCCGCATAGACTGTATCGAAATTGAGCGGCTGGCCTGGCGTAAAGCTCATCGTTTCCACGCCCACTTGGGCCGGCCCTTCACCGCGATCCCACGACCATTGATAGGGGTCGGCGTAATCCTGCCAGTTCGGCTGGGCCAGCCCCTCGGCGTGCCACTCGAACTTGCCCTCAACGATTTGGCCCGTGGCCGAATCTCTCAACTCGAAAGCAGCCTGGGCAGAGACGCGATCCATTGCTTGATTAAAGGCGACGTGAATAACAGGCCGCGCGCTCACATACAGAGTGTTAGAGGTAGGATAGGTGGCAATAACCGCCGGTGTAACCGTTGTGAATTGCCACGTAAAATCATCCCTCAGCACGCCGCCGGTGGTATCGGCCAGGCCGGCGGCAATGCGCGCCTTGTACGTTGTGGCCGGTTCAAGCCTGCCTTCTGGAGTAAAAACATAGATCGAAGTATTGAGCCACTCGCCTTTGCCGCGCGCGGGCGGCACAAGCGTGAGCGGCTGCGGCAGGTTGCCCTGGTCTTCGATAGCAACCAGCGGCACGACCGGCCGGTTAAACAGGACTGTGATGGTCGCATCCGTCGCTACCTGGGTGGCATCTTGGGCAGGTTGAACCGAGCCTACCTCCAAAAAGCCAATGGTGGCAAAATGAAATTGTTCCGGGGCTTTTAATGGCTGGCCCGACTGGCTGAGGGCGCTTTTTTTGAGCGAGATGGTGTACTTGACCGCCCGCTCAAAGCCTGCGCCGGCGGGTTTGAACTGGAGCGTGTTGGATGTGGGCCACGTCAAGTCTCCAGCCACCGGTGGGGCGATGCTGAATGCCGCCTGCACCGAGCGGGCATCCATCGGCTGGTCAAAAACCAGTCGCACCGGCGCATCGAGAGCTTGCTCTTCGCCCTGAGCCGGGATGACCTGGATGATGCTGGGCAGCAGCACAGCCGGAGATGGCTGGGGCTGAGCCTGGCGAAACAACAATGTACTGATGATGACCAGCGCCAATAGCACCAGGCCGGCCGATCTAGGCGCTAATGAAACCTGCAGGTATCGCTTGGACCTCATCTAAATGCCTCCTTCCCAGTTTTTTCCATTTATTCGATGACTCTACTGAAAAACCACGGAGGACACCAACCTGTCCTGCCGGACTAGGCAGGGGTACACAAAGGATTTTAAATCGTAACTACTCAGCATCCTGAGCGTCCTTCGGCCTTGCTCAGGATGCGCGGCGCGTAGCCTGCTCTGTCGGCAGACAGGTCGAAGGGTGCAGGCTGAGTTACTTTAAATCAAGTGTAAAAACATTTCTATCATTGAGATGTTCTGATGAACAATATCAAGCTTTACTTGAATTTCCTTGGCGTCCTTCGTGTCCTTAGTGGTTAAAAAGACCTTTTTCCAGTGGACTCATTCAATCACCTCGATTGTGATGCTATTTCCTTGAACTTGGTTTCCCTCCGCGTCAACACCTATGGCCGTAAAAGTGTGCTTTCCGGCTGTCATAGTCCAGAGAGCCTGGTAGGGAAGATTTTTCAATGTTGCAAGCGGGAGGCCATCTACCATCAGGGTTATCTGGCGCAGCGTGATTCCATCGGCAGGGCGGGCAGATACCATAATTTGCTGCATGGCCTGAGGAATCTCTGACGACAGGCGGTAAACACTTCCCTGGTCTGGGTTGGTCAGGATCAGCGGGTGAGAAGCGTGCGGCGAAAGAACAACGTAAGACAATGGGCTGGCCGGTTGATTGGCTGTTTGCTCCATTGCTTGACTATCGGGACATAGCGGAGAAAAAGCTGTGGGCGGCTGGGGAATGTTTTGCTGCCCAACCCATTCCTGCGCTTCGGCCGGGTAAAGCGTATAAAGTTGTTGTGTGACAAATTCAGGCGGACAAGCAGAGCCGGCCAGCAAGCCGTTGCGCGCATCCAGGTTAAACAGCCAATGCCAATCGTCGGGCTGGGCAGGTTGAGTGCCTGCGATATAAAGCTCTGTAATGGTGTGAGGGCAGCGTGCTAGCGATCTCGTCTCGCCAGAAGGGAATTGCTTCGTCGCTTCGCTCCTCACAACAACGAGTTGAGCGGTTACAGCCGAAAGAGGCGACGCCGGAGGCAAACCGCTGTCTGCGCACACTTGCATTCTCACCAAGCCTGGCGGCTCTGCAAACTCGCGCGCGGGGCGGCCCCTCAGCAGCGTTTCCATCACATCGTGCCAGATGGGAGCAGCCCCCACCACGCCGCTTACCTGGCGCATGGGTTCATTGTCGGCATTGCCGGCCCACACGCCCACGACCAGATCGGGCGTGTAGCCTATCGTCCAGTTGTCGCGCCAATCGGTCGTGGTGCCGGTCTTGGCCGCTGCCGGCCGCAAGAGATTCAATGGGCTGGCTTCGCCAAAGGCCGAGGCGCGCGCCATATTATCGCTCAGAATATCGGTGATGAGAAAAGCCGCTCGCTCGTCCATCACACGCGGGCCGGGCGCGGCCTCCCACACCTTTAGCGCCTGCCCACGGCTATCTTGCACGCGAGTGATGGTGACCGGCTCTATGCGATAGCCGCCATTGGCCAAGGCGCTATAAGCGCCGGTCAATTCTAGCAGGCGGACCTCGCCGCCACCCAGGGTCAAGGACAGGCCAAGTTGATCCATATCGTCAAACGTCGTGATGCCCATTAGGCGAGCCAGCGCCGCCATTTTCTCGATGCCCACATAATCCAGGACCTTGACGGCGGGCAAGTTGTAGCTGGAAGCCAAAGCCTGTCGCAACAGCACCGGCCCGTGCCACACGTTGTCGTAATTCTGCGGAACGTACGGGTCGCCTTCGCGAGTGACAAAGGCCGTGCGCACATCCATGACCATGGTGGCTGCGGTTAATGGGTTGGGCTGGTCGGGGTCAAAGGCAGCAGCATAGGTAAGCGGCTTGATCGAGGAACCGGGTTGGCGCGTGACGGTCGTCGCGTTGACCGCGCCGTCAATGCGCGGGTCGAAATAGTCCGGGCTGCCCACCATGGCCAACACCTGGCCTGTGCTGGGGTCCATCACAATCACGGCAGCGTTGCGCACGTTATAATCTGGCTGACCATTGCGAGTATCGGCTAGCTGCTCTAGACGATAACGAACAATACGCTGGGCAGCGTTTTGCGCATCCAGGTCGAGCGTGGTATAGACCTGCAATCCGCGCGTATAGATCGCCTCTAGCCCAAATTCGCTTTCAAGCTGCCCGCGCACATACATCACAAAATGAGGCGCTTTTATGGGAAAAGGCACCGAGGCAAAACTCAATTCTTCCCCGCCCGCCAGGTTGGCCTGTTGTTGAGAAATATAACCGTGCCGGGCCATCAACCCCAACACAATTTTCTGCCTGGCCCTGGCCGCCTGGGGGTCTTGCAAAGGGTTGTAGCGCGCCGGAGACTGGGGCAGCCCGGCCAGCAAAGCGCACTCGGCCAGGTCCAACTCGGCGGCGCTCTTGGCAAAATAGGTGCGGGCGGCTGCTTCGATGCCATAGGCCAGATTGCCGTAATAGGTCTCATTCAGATAAAGCGCCAAGATTTGCTCTTTGCTATAGGCGCGCGCCAGCCGCCAGGCCAAGATGGCCTCGCGCAGCTTGCGCTCCAGGCTGATTTCGGTCCGCTCTTGGGGCGAGAGCAGCAAGTTGCGGGCAAGCTGCTGAGTGATGGTGCTGCCGCCCGATAGCACCTCGCCGCCGCGCAAATTGATCCACACCGCGCGAGCGATGGCCCAGGCATCCACACCGGGATTTTGATAAAAGCCGGCATCTTCGGTGGCGATGGTAGCATTGACGCAAGCCGGCGGGATTTGGGCCAAGGGGATGGGCGTGTGCGCGCCGCCGTGCGGGTCGAGGATTTCGTACAGCAAGCGCCCTTGGCGGTCATAAATGCGCGTGGAGGGGGCCGCCACTCGCTCGTACAGCTTATCGGGCGAGGGAAGATCAACACTCAACCAGCGAAACAGGCCATATATCGCCAGTATCAACAGAATGGCAAAGATGGCAACAATTCGAAATTGCCTCATCATTCCAATCATCATTAGGTCATTATACACCAGCTCGGCTTGAGAAAGTACAAACCTCTTTGTGTTTCTTTGTGGTTATTTTCGGAATAGATTTGACGAAACAAGGACAGTGCCGTAGAATTCATCCATATAAAAACAGCTTTATGCCATAATGCAACACTCGTTGCAACCAAATTTTTACCACGGAGACGCAGAGGCCAGAGTTTTTCTCCGTGCTCTCCATGCCTCTGTGGTAAAAACATATTTGCAGTCATGCTAGTTTTTAAAGTGTAATCGTAATTGCTCAGCCTAAGCGGCCTTTCCATCTGTCATTGCGAGGAGCGAAGCGACGAAGCAATCTACGCTGCACAAAAGTGAGATTGCTTCGGCGCAAAGAACGCGCCTCGCAATGACAGCCTGAGCAGTTACGTGTAATCTATAATACAGCCTTCCAGGAGTTCATCATTATGCGCAGACTCTTGAAAACCAAGCACACCATAACCTTCACGCCCAAACCCCCCTTTAACTTTGACGCCACCTTTCACAAGCCCGATCACTTTCCCTCGACCGATAACTTTTGGCAGCCAGGCATCCGCTGGCAAACCATGCTCTGGCAGGGCCTACCCTTGGGCCTCAAGTTTGAAAACAAGGGAACGGTTGGCCGGCCCAAGGTTGCCTTGTCCATCTGGTCAAGCAGGAAGCTGGGGCAAGATTTCCTCGACCAGTTGATTGACGAAATCAATTACCGCTACAACTTTCAGCTCGACCTGAGAGATTTCTACCAGAGGTTCAAAGCCGATCCACAGTTGGGGCCGGTCCTTGCCCGCTGGCGCGGCCTGCGGCCCATGCATTTTGGCTCGTTGTACGAGTACCTGATTATCGCCATCGTTTTGCAAAATACTGTCGTTCGCCGCTCGGTGAGCATGCTGCAGGCCCTGTTTGAGAATTATGGCGCCAGGCTGGCCTACGGTGGCAAAGAACTGTATTGCTTCTGGGAGCCAGCGGTCATTGACCGCACCACCGAGCAAGAATTGCGCGCGCTCAGGGTCGGTTATCGAGCCAAGTCTATCAAGCGGGTCACGGAAGCTTTTGTCAAAGGGGAGATTGACGAGCATTCGCTGCGGGACAAATCGAGAAAAGAGCAACGGCAGACTTTGCTGGGGCTGTATGGCATCGGCCCGGCCTCGGTCGGCTATATCATGTTCGACGTCTTTCACCACCTGGATGAACTGGACCACATTTCGCCGTGGGAACAGAAAATCTATTCCAAGCTATTCTTCGACGCCGATCCAGAGACGCCCGTGCCGGTGGACCAGCTCTTGGTCTTTTTCAATCAACGTTTTGGCGGATACCGTCAACTGGCTATTCACCACCTGTGGGAAGACCTGTTTTGGAAAAGAAAGAACGAGCCGGTCGAGTGGTTAGAGAAACTCATCCGCTTGTAGCATACTTGCCCTGAAGAAGTAAAACACTATGCCTTCTGCAAACCAAGTCCTCAAGCTGCTCAAAGCCAAAGCCAGACCCAACCAACTGGAAGGAATGGCCCGGTACGGGCTATCCATCGAACGACGACTGGGGGTATCTGTGCCTGAAATGCGGCGAATTGCAAAAGAAACAGGCCCAGATCACCAACTGGCGCTCAAGTTGTGGAAAAGCGGCATCCCTGAAGCCATGATTGTCGCCGCGATGGTGGCCGAACCGGCAGAGCTGACCGAAGCCCAAATGGAAGAGTGGGTATAGGCAGAGCGCACATTGGCTTCAAAGCGATTCATCCCGCCCACCAGCCAGGCATCAAAGGGCGGACGGAGCGGTTGCTGCATACCATCCATCTGCGCTACCCAGGCTTGCGGATCGCAGTACACCATAAACGGCTGACTGGCAAAAAAGCCCAGGTCGCCGATAAAGGCCACCTTGTCCGCCGGCAGCACCAGATAACAATCGCTGTCCGTGTGTCCCTTGCCCTGGGTGATCAGCTCCGCCACCCGGCACGTTCCATGAAAAACAAGTCTGCTCTCAAACGTCTGGTCAGGAAAACGCAGCTCAAGGCTGGCCAGTGCATCCAAATCGTGCTGCGAACGAGCAAGCGCAACCCGAAGCGAAGCGCGTTTGCGCTCGTCGGGTTCTGCCTCCAGGCGTTCTCGGTTTTCACGAATCGCGTTTACCAGGGCGGATGGGTCTGCCTTTAGGGATTGAATCTCTTGGACAAACGGAAGCATCTGCGCTCGGATGGCGTGGGTGGCGATGATGGAAGCGTGATCGGCAAAGACTTGATTGCCCATCCAGTGATCGGGGTGCGCGTGGCTGATGACGACATAGTTTGCCGGGCGTCCGGTCAATTGCTCAGCGGCGGCCCGCAAGTCTATGGCCCCCTTGGGATTATCGAACGTGTCAAAGATCAGGGTACGCTCGCCCAGGTCAACGATGCCGGCGTTGCTGAACGCCGCCCCGCCCTCGATCGCAATGGCGGCATAGACGCCCTCGGCCAGCTGATGCAGCTCAAAATGTCCAGATGTTGGTAATTGGTAACTGCTCACCCTTGCGAAGGTTTAGCCTTGGATTTGCCGCGGAAATTGCATAGTAGGCTAGGTTGCCGTCTAAAGCAAGTGTGCTGGCAACCTTCGCAAGGGTTAAGCCTGAGCAGTTACATAGGGTTTACTATTCCCACGCGGGCGCCAATGTGCCTTGCGCGTCACGCCAAAATGGCGCCCACACCAACGCGCACAATTGCACGCTAATGTTGGCCTTTTTCGGTTTGACTACGATTGTCTCCAATTCCTCTTTGAGCGGGTCTGCGGTTGATTGCAGCTCGGCCATCTGCGTCTCAAATTCAGCGTTGAGCTCGGCTTCCTGCTGCTGCAAGGTCTTGACCGTGTCCTCGGCGCGGGCAATATCCTGGCTCTCTTTCATTGACCGGCTCACACCGCGGGCGGCAGTTGAGGCGCGCCCCAACGATGAAGCACTGACGGCTTTGCGCCCCATGAACGCGCCCAGCAGCGTCGAGCCAACCGAGATCGCCGTTTGCATCTTGGACTGATCGGCCTGCGCTTTTTCTCGCGCCACGGCATCCTGCGCCCGCCGTTTGCGCTCTTGCAGCGAGGCAACCTTGGGCGCGTATTTCTGCCGCAGCTTGTCCGCCTGGTCATCTCGCCCCTCGCGCGTCGTCTGCTGCAAGCGGATGCGAAAGTCGCGCTCGGACTCGCCCGGATTGGAAACCACCTTGGCGCTGGGGCTGCGGTACAACTCGATCTGTTGCGTGCCATACAGCCAGGTGACCAAATCTTTTTGCCAGGCGGCATAATTCTTGGCCTTGCCCGCGGCAGCAGGCAGATCGGCAAACTGCGCGCCGGATTATTATTTGCTCCAATCCTCAACTTTCTGGGCTATAAAGCTGTGTATCAATTTCTTGCGGTCAGGAGGCGCACTGGGTACCGCCCTGGTTGCAGACAACCCCGATGGCTTGCCCTCGCTTCCAGTCATCTGATGGTTGACCTCCTGCAACGCCTTGCGCAGCCGCCCCCTCTCATCCTTGGCCATCTGGCGCGCCGCCGCTTCATCGGGCGCTTTGTCCACCTGGCCTTCCAGCCATTTGATGGCCCAGTCGATCAGAATATTTGCCTCGTCGTCCGTGAGGTTCGAACGTAGCTCTCCATCTTCCAATAACTGTTCCGCCGCGCTCTGTGCGATACTTGAAAACCTGCCCACAGTTGCCTCCTTTGCGCCGATCGGGTGATGGGCGCACCCATGTGAAACGTATTAGACCTTATCGGAAATAGCAGGACGGGCATCCCCATGCCAGTCCGCCAACGTATGGGGATACGTTGGCTGCGTTATTTCCGATAAACTCTTGCTTATGTGCCGATGACCAGACAATGCGCCAGTCATCGGCACTATATCTTTTAATTTCGATCCAAGGCTGCATTCTGAGCCAGTGGAAGGAGCTTGTCAAAAAACTCGAACTGATTACGGAATGCGCAATTCCTGGCCCGGTTGAATCACGTTGGGGTCTTTGATTTGGCTCTTGTTGGCCTCATAGATTTCAGTCCAGCGCTTGGCATCGCCATAGACCTGTTGGGCAATTTTGCTCAGGCTGTCACCAGACTTGACCGTGTACGTGCGCGTCTTGGCTTTTTCCAACTCTTGCTTGAGGCGTTCTACCCAGGCTTCCAACTCTTTGGCCTTGGCCTCAGCCGTTAGAGCCCTGGACTCGAGCATTCGCTTGCTGGACACTTCTTGCTCGGCTTGAGCGCGAGCTGTTTTGAGATCGGCTTCAGCTTTGTTGGCCCTGGCCTCGGCCTGAGTGGCCCGGGCGAGGGCAGCCTCGGCTTCCTTCTTGGCCGCCTGTAGAGCGGCTACTTCGTCGCGCGAGCTGACCGCGTTCACAATACCATCCAACAAACCTTTTTTCGCTTCTTCTGGCATTATATTCTCCTTTTTGATTGTTGCGTCCAGGCAGAGCTAGACGCTCTTAATTAAAACCTAATTAGAATCGGTTATACGTAGCTTGCCAAGTGGCAAGCCAAAGTTAGTTAATTCTTTTAGTACTTTAAGAACTTGCGGCGTCGCCTGGCAAGCGAGATCCACGTCTTGACCACCTTCAAGGCAGGCGGTTGGTCGGTCAGCTTTTTTTGCTCGTTGATCGCTAACAACTTGGCGTGCAATTTCTCTGGAACACGCTTTTTCAATTCCTTGACAGTGTCTATCCCTGCCTCTTCCAATAGATCAGAGTACACTCCCGCGATGCCTTTGATCCGCGCCAGGTCGGCTCGATTCGCCAGCTCTAGCATTGTTTGTCCGGGCACGCCTGCAAAAGCGGCGAGTTCCTCGCGTTCCTTGGGCGTGATTGCAGCATTGAACAGATCATCTGTGGTTTTCAACCCCCGCGACTTCAACTTGGCTACAAGTTCAGGCGTCATCCCCCTGAGCTTTCCGATTGCAAGTGACATTATTGTTCTCCTGTTACAAATTGTTACGTTAAGCGAGTCCGTTTTCTGAACAACTAGACCATTAATCCGCTAGCCTCACCTTCTTTCTCGCATAGATTAGGTGAGCCAAACTCACCTTTGCGCTATCATTGATTCAATGGTGTTCCGCCGCCTCGGCTTCGGCTTTCGTCTTGTGCACGGTTCCATCCGGATGTTGAGGCGGCGTATAGACCGTATACAGCTTGAGCGGCTTGGTTGGAGAGGTGTTAATAACGTTGTGATAGGTGCCAGCCGGCACGACCACAGCGCCTCCCGCGCTGACCAGGTGTTCTTCGGTCCCGTTAAAGACGAACCTGGCTCTGCCCTCCTCAATTCGGAAGAACTGGTCAACCTGCTCGTGCACCTCGTTGCCGATTTCTTCCTTCGGCTGCAAACACATCACTACAAGTTGCAAATGCTGGCCGGTGAATAGTACTTTCCGAAAGTACTTGTTCTTTTCGGTAGCCTTTTCGATAGGCCCAATATAGCCTGTCATTGTTGTTGCCTCCCAGTCTGTTGATTTTGAATTGTGTCACTTTTTGATCGCCGCAGCACAATCTTGCGGTACAGTCGCACTCACCCAGAGGGTGCAAACCAGCGATGCTGCGGAGCCAACCAACAGCCGCTGGCTTGCACCCTCTGGCAATGTGTTAAAAACCTTCTATCAGGTTGCCTACAGCCAATACAACAAAACCAATCACCACCAGCCACAGTGCAAGGCCTGAAAGCACCGGGATAGTTACAAGGCTGGCGAGCAAGCCAAGAACAGCGAGTACTACGGCGATCCAGAACGTAATTTGCTTAGGGGCACTGAGTCTCATAATTTACCTCCAGAAAAATAGAATGGGTGACCTTCTTGGCTCCGTCGCCATTGGGCTAGTGATAGAAGGCCTTGCTTATTGCCCGCCGAGCAGCTTGCCCATCAAGCCTAACACCTCATCCAGGGCCGAACCATCCCGATTTGTATCCAACAAGCTGTTCAACGTGCTCATCATATCCGGGTTTGACTGTTGGGCCATCTGCTGTTGGCCGCCAAGAAAAGCCGATAGACTGTTAGCGTCAAGCCCTTGTTGCTGTTGCTGTTGCCCCAAAGCGCCCATCAACAGCGGCGCGGCGATTTGGAGCAGTTGTCCGACCTGGCCACTATCCAGCCCGGTGTTCTGCGCCAACCCCTGCGTGACCACCGGTTGCTGACCGCCCAAGATGTGGCCCAGAATTCCGGCCCCATTGGCCGCCTGGGGATTTTCCAGAAAGCTTGGCACATTGTTCAAGATCGAGCCGTCGTGGCCTTCGGTCAGGGCCTGATGGAGCGCCTGTGCCCCATCCGGTTTGGAAGCATTATTGGCCAACGCCGACACGAGCAGAGGCATTGCCGTCGACAACGCCGAGCCAGTCGTCTGTTCATCCGTGCCAATTTGCTGGCTGATTTGGGATAACCCACCCCCGGCTAATTGCTGCATCAGTAATTGTGTCAAATCCATATTATTCTCCTCTTGGGACTCTCTACCTATAGAGAGAGTTGGTGAACTGTACTCGCTTATCAATTATTGGGCAGCTAACAGCATCTAATCTTGCTGCCTTTGAACTACACTCATTGTACAAGATTTTCAGGCCACGCGCATCACCTGAGCAAGGTACTTGAACTGTAACTACTCAGCCGGCACCCTTCGACCTGTCTGCCGACAGAGCAGGCTACGCGCCGCGCAGCCTGAGCGGAGTGAAACGCAGTCGAAGGAGCGCGGTGCTTATCCTGAGCAAGGCCGAAGGACGCTCAGGCTGCTGAGTAGTTACCTTGAACTGACAAAATGAGGTACATTAGAACAAGCCTTTCTACCTCAAACCTGGGGCAATCTACCACATTTGTGCTAGTTGTTTGCTCTTTTTACGGAATGCGCAACTCTTGTCCGGGGTAAATTCGTTGGCAGCATGCAGGCCATCGCGGCATTTCTGGATATCGGCTTCTAATGTGGCAACGCGTGGGTCGGGCTTGGGGCGGCGCAGGAAAAACAGATCAATGAGGAAATAAGCAACCCATCCAATCAGAACGCCTGCGAGTAGCGGAACAAGCGGGAAACCTGACATGTTAACCCTCCTTGGTTTAGGTTATTTGTCACCCGACAGGATGCGCCCCAGCAAAGAGCGACTGGAACGACAGGCTGAATGTTTGCTTTGTAAGAATTGTGATACAATTATGGCACAATCGTGATATTATTATATCATAATAATTGGCGCCAGGGCAATCGAGTTTTGTTGAACCGGGTATCGCCAGAGTTTGCACAAAAACAAGGAAGGAGATGGATACTATGAAAGATCAATTCTCATTCATCCGCACTCTGATTTCAAAATTGTTCCCCTTTACGCTCGAGATGGCCACGGCAACGGCGAGGGATACCCAAGTTGACCAACATCCGGTGCATTGGTTCAGCTCGGACGACAGAGAGAAAGTGGAGGTCAGTCGCCGGCGCCGCGACGATTCGGGCGCGGCGGGCCGTGAGCGAGCCGATACTCCCAGCCGCCGGCGCGAAGACAGTGACACGCCATCTACGCCGCGTTCAACTGGCGGTAGCAGCGTCCCGCCTCCACCACGTTCGACCGGCGGCGCGACCATGTCGGGCAGTGGCGCATCTGCGTCTCTGATAGCGAGCCTGCTCAAACTCTTTTTGTCTCTGCCCCTGCCCATCATGATACTCGTAGCGGTTGTGGGGTGCTGCATACTGGCTTGCGCGGGGTACGTTTTCCTACAGTCGCTTACATTGCCCGAGGGCCTGTCCGTAGAGATGCCAACCTCCGAGCCTTTGGCTTGGACCGAGCTAGAAACAGCCACACCACGCCCGGCGCTCCCTACCAGGACGCCGCGCGCCCCAGGCTCGCCGGCCGCACCGGGCAGCAACACCTGGCTAATCATGCTTTATCAGGATGCCACAGACAAGGTTTTGGACCAGGACATTTATCTTGACCTGAACGAGGCCGAGCGCACCGGCTCAACTGACCGCGTGCGCATCGTCTCACAGATTGATCGCTATCAAGGCCGCGGCCAAAGCAGCAGCGCCTGGCCCACCGCCAGAAGGTTCTATGTCACGCGCGACGATGATTTGCGCGTGGTGAACTCGGAGCAAGTAGCGGATGTGGGCAAGGTCAACATGTCAGATCCCCAGACGTTGATAGACTTTGTCACCTGGGCCATCGAGACCTACCCTTCGGACAAATACGTTCTCATCCTGTCGGATCACGGCATGGGCTGGCCGGGCGGCTGGTCAGATCCGGCTGCGTCCGGCTCTGGCGACACGCGCATTCCCCTGGTTGCTGAAATGGGCAACTTGCTTTACTTGAACGATCTTGACCAGGCCCTTGGCACAATTCGATCGCAAACCGGTGTGGACAAATTTGAGCTGATTGGCATGGATGCCTGCCTGATGAGCCAGATGGAGGTTCTGGCGGCGATGGCGCCGCATGGCCGCTACGCCGTCGTTTCAGAAGAAACCGAGCCGGCGCTGGGTTGGGCCTATACCAGCTTTCTGGATGCATTGGTCGCCAATCCCGACGTGACCGGGGCCGAGCTCGCCAAATCTATTGTCGAGACATACATTGTTGATGACCAGCGCATTGTAGATGACCAGGCGCGAGCCGAGTTTACCGGCCGAGGCTCGTTGATGGGGGGGCTATTTGGTTCAAGCGCCGCTCCAAGCGCCGAGGAGGTAGCGCGAGAGTTGGGGCAAGAGATTACGCTGTCGGCGATTGACCTGGAGGCAGTCCCGGCCCTCATGGACAGCCTGAACAATTATGCTTTCACGCTCCAGCAGGCCGATCAGAGAGCCATTTCGCAGGCGCGGAGCTATGCCCAGCCTTTCACCAGCATTTTTGGCAAATCGGTGCCCCCATCTTATATTGACCTGGGCAATTTTATTCAACTCCTCTATCGCTCGAGCCGCGAGCCAGTGGTGGTGGAGGCCGCGCAACAATTAGCTTCGTCTCTCGAAGCCGCCGTCATTGCCGAAAGACACGGCCCCGGCAAACCGGGCGCTACGGGCATCTCGATCTATTTCCCAAATTCTCAACTCTATCGGAACTATGTCACCGGGGCAGAATCTTATACGGCCATTGCCAACCGCTTTGCCAGCGAGTCGCTGTGGGATGATTTCCTGGCCTATTTTTACACCGGGCAAAGTTTCACGCAGGCGACGAGGAACGTCGCTGTTCCAGAACGAGGGACAACCATCACCGCGCCGGCGGCGGGGCAAATCCAGGTTTCCAGCATTACCGCCTCGGGACAAGAGGCCGCCCCCGGCCAGCCGGTGAGACTGAGCGTTGATATTGACGGCAAAAACGTCGGCTATGTCAAGCTCTTTGCCGGCTATATAGACAAGGCAGCCAACTCGATCTATGTCATTGACCAGGACTATTTGCAGAGCCCCCAGACCCAACAAGTGGGCGGCGTCTATTATCCCGCCTGGCCGGAAAGCGGCAAGTTTACCCTCGAGTTTGAGTGGGAGCCTATCGTGTTTGCGATTAACGACGGCGCGCAATCGGTGGTGGCGCGCTTTGCGCCCGAAACCTACGGGGCCTCATCGGCCGACGCCGTCTACACAGTTGAAGGCATTTATACCTTTGCCGATGGCAGCGGCTCTAGGCCGGCGCGCCTGTATTTCCGCGACAAGCTCTTGCGCCAGGTTTTTGGGGTTTATGGCGACGACACCGCCGGCGCGCCGCGCGAGATCACACCTCAGCCAGGGGATACATTCACGGTCTTGGAGCAATGGCTTGATCTGGATCAAAACGGGAATGTTGTCAAGACGGCTCTACAAGAAGGCCAAACGCTGACGTTTGGCGACCAGCCCTTCCAGTGGAAATCGCTAGATGCCGCGGCAGGCGAGTATGTGGTGGGATTTATGATCGAAGACCTGGATGGCAACTCGCAATCTGTGTTCACGCAAATCGTCGTGCGCTAGGAGCTTGTCGGAGAGGGCCGTTCGTAGTGCGCGCTTTAGCGCGCTAAAGCGCGCACTACGAGCCTACCAGCTCGCTCTCCGACAGCCTGCTAGAGGAGATCAATATGCTCAACCAGTTATTGCAGACATTTGATGGGTTGGATAGCATCAGTGTCAACTTAAGAGTCACAGTCATTGCGAGGCGCGAAGCGGCGGATCGCAACGACAAGTCGTTAAGTTGACACCAATGGTTGGATAGCGAAAAGATTGTGGAAGCTGTCAACCTCGTCATGGATAATCGTGACAAGATCAGTAACTACCCAGCCGGCACCCTTCGACTACGCGCCGCGCATCCTGAGCGAAGTGAAACGCAGTCGAAGGAGCGCGGCGCTCCGCTCAGGATGCTGAGTAGTTACCAAGATCATTAACCTGGTCGAGAAATTGCCAAGCTGCTGCAAGACACAGGCGACACAATCGAGTCTGCCGGCCAGAGCGCGATCAAGGCCAGCGTCGTTCTCACCGGCGACGGCAAGGCGCAGGGAGTAGATGATCTGGCCAAGCTGGCGGCGGCGGCCCTGGATCGCTGCCAGCAAGAGATTCAAAACATCGCCGGCACCATGAACACGCTGGGGCGAGAAATTGACAAGATACGCATTCCCACCGTGCAGCCCAAGTTCATTGACGTGGTGGGCAAAGTGGTCGGCAGGCTGGAATTTGGAGAATCCCAGTTGGTAGACGATGCAGCCAACCGCCTCCAGCAAGGGTCTGCCCGTCTGGGGCAAATAGGCAATGATCTCCAGACGGTTGCCAGCCAACTGCGCGAGTTGGGCAAGGCCCTAGACCAGGCCGGCAAAGACCTGAACGGCGTGGGAAAACAGCTTGAGCAAGGTGGACGCACACTGCGATCCTTGATTGACTAAGTTTTCACACAGGTCAGGGAAGATTAAAAAACACGAGGGCACAAAAGTGCCCTCGTGGGTCAAACTGCCAATTTACATCGGCGGCTGGCAAAA
Organism: Thermoflexales bacterium; assembly: GCA_041740315.1. Lineage (GTDB taxonomy): Bacteria > Chloroflexota > Anaerolineae > Fen-1058 > Fen-1058 > JBGSMF01. The sequence continues at coordinate 7,635 of JBGSMF010000111.1, read as the reverse complement.
GCGCATTGCAAGTGGTCAAACGCAGGGGCGAGTTGGGGGTAAAAATGGACCAGCTCCCATTCCCAGTAATGCCAAGCTTCCCATGCCAAAGAACCCCGCCAAGGCTACACCGGGCAAGCCTCCTTCCAGCGCCATCGCCGCAAAGCCAAGCCACGTTGCCACATAGGCCCACACCGGCAAAGCTTGAAAGCGGGGCGAACTCTCTCCCCACGGGCACTCGGCCAGACAAACTGCAACCAGGCGGTAGAACAGGTAAACACAAAAAGTGGTCACCAACCAGCCCACATAGTTATGCACCGGGATGCCAAAATATTCACCCTTGACCTGCCAGACCCAATGACCACCCGCCACCATCAGCGGATCCATCACCAGGTCCCAGGCGGTCATGGCCAGGGCGCTCAACCCGGCCAACCACACCGTCCACCCCCAACCCTGCCTGTGTGCGCCGCCTGTCACTCGCTCTATTAGCACGTGGCTCGGGTAAATCATCATAAACCAGGCCAGGGGAATCAATAGCGGCACCAACCCAAAGAGCTTGAATCCCAGCCGCTCGGTGTAATAGTAGGGGCCGTACACCCAGCCCGTCAACACGCCCACCGACTCGAACAACAAGCTGACGCCAAAAGTGATGCCCAGAAAGGCCAGGGCGCGGCGTTCACCCAGGCTCCAGATGGAATGGCCCAAAGAAAAACCGAACAAACTGATTGTAGCGATGGGCATCAAGATGGGGCTGGAAGGCAAGCGGAATATGGGGCGCAGCACAAAATAGAGCATCAGCAGGCTGTAAAGCGCCAAACAACCAATGATGGCTGTTTGCCAGTTGCTCTTTGTCATTCAAACCTCCCTGTCTAACACCTGGCGCAATTCTATAAACCAAGTTTTTCTCATTCTACCTCAATCTTTCCATCCTCATGCACGCGCATGGTCTGCCACTCATAGCTGCCGCATTCCACTGTTTTCTCAATGCTCCGTTGAAGCGCGCGGCTGGCGCTGCCTCGCGTTTCCCGGTCAAGCAAGAGAATGTTCTTGGGGTGGTCGGCTTTTACTCCATCAAACACGATATAGTCAATGGGATGGAAAACGACCTTGGCGTCATCGGGGTTCAGCCTGCGCGGCGTGAAAACAGGATCAATTTTCTTGACGGTGCGCTGGGCCAGGCGGCGGCCTTTTTCACGCGCGGCCTCCCGCAACTTTTTTTCTTGTTCCTTAATCTCGGCCTCTGTCTCTTCCAGTTTCTCCGCTTCTTGCTCGATCGTATCCATCCAGTCTGGCTCTGGTTTTTCTTGTGAATAAATCTTGCACTCGCTCAACCGAAAGAATTCGGCGCATTCCGGGCAAACGCCAAAAATTCGCTGCTGCAACGCAAAGAAATTTAGAATATCGTCTTTCATCCCTCTGGCTCCGTCCGATAAGTGTCAAAAGCAACCTGTTGGCTTTCCACCAATAGCCGAATCGCTCTTTGCTTGGGGGTCAGCCGCCCTTCGCCTGTTTTGATGTCCACAAACACAATTTTGCTCACTTTGCCCTTGCGGCTCAAGCCCTCAAAGATGATATAGTCAATCGGGTCAAACAGCCCCCGGCAATCGTTGTGCTCAAAGTGAAATTCTTTCATCGAGGGGGCCAGGCGTTCGAGGATAAAACCGATGTTGATGGCTCGCGCGCCTGCCTCCGAAGTTTGCGAGATTTTCTTGCGTTGGGCGCAGATTTGTTTTCTGCGCTCCTCAAGGCTTTGCAGCCGCTGCTTATAGAGTTGCTCAGCCTGTGGCGTGAAATCGTCCAGGTAGAATAAACCTGCCTTGCCCAACACTATCGGCTTGCCACAGCATGGACATTCGGCATACAGGCCATTCGCTTCAAGCATGCGAATGATTTCGCTAGCATCTTTTTCAAAACCCATAACTCACCCCCCAACGGTTGAATAGTGAAAATCAATGACGTTGTATAGCTTGAATCAAGGCCGCCGAATCAACCACCTATTGCGTCGTACCGTCTCCCTAATCCCTAATTTGACGGCATACTGAATCTTGTGTAAAATCGAGCAGCCAGGCGCCCTTGGAAAACTGCCCGACTATATCATACGGCAACCACGGCTCTTACAAGATGATACTCAAGATAGCCAACTCAGTCAAGTAGAGTTTCGAGAGTTGCCGCGCGAGAAAACACGGTCAGAGATGCCGAGTCACAAAGCGAATGAGGCCAATAGGAGGCTGAAATGCCTAACACTGTAGCCGATCAAGAATCAGCATGGTATGCGCCCCTGTTGCGCGAGACAATGCTCCACGCCGGACGTTTTCTCGTGTGGCAACTGCAACGGCAGATGCAGCACGCCCGCGCCGTCAACGAACGCAGCTTGTGGCGCATTATCGAAAAGAATCAACACACCGAGTTTGGCCGCCAGCATCACTTTGGCCAACTCTTGTCAGCGCCGCGCCGTTTGGCAGCCTACCGGGAAGCTGTTCCCCTCAGCCAGTATCAAGATTACGCCGCAGCGATTGAGCGTATGGCCAAAGGCGAGACCAATATTTTGCTCAGCGAGCCGGTAAAAGCGTTTTCGTTTACTTCGGGCACCACAGGGCAAAGCAAGCTGATTCCGGTCACTTCCACCCTACAAAAACCCGCCATGTTCGCCGCCAGCCTGATGACCCCGGCCATAGGGCGGCAGCAGTATGCCCGCGGGGTGCCGTGCAAAAAGGGAATCTGTTTGCTGAGCTACACTAACCACGTAGAACGGACTAAAGCCGGGATTCCAGTCGGGACGGGCACCGCCTTGGGCATGCGGCGCATGGCTGGGTTGATTCCCCACATGTGGTGTTCTCCACCAGAGGCCTTTTGGCAAAAAGATCCCTCGACTGCCCGGTATTTGCACGCTTTGTACGGGTTACGGTATCGCGATACGCAATTCATCAGCGCTGTTTATTTGCCCCACGTTTTGGTGTGGCTCAATCTGATAAAAGAACGTTGGGACGAGCTGTTGGCCGACATTGAAAGCGGGACCATAAGCGAGCAGCTGGTTTTGCCTCCCCCGGTGCGGCAAAGCCTGCAGGCCACTTTGCGCCCCGACCCAGAACGGGCAGCCGAGCTCCGCGCCCTGGCAGCACGCGGGTTCGACGGGATTGTGCCCAAAATCTGGCCGCGCCTGGCGTATGTGCACACCGTCGCCACGGGCTCTTTTGCGGCGCAGATTCCGGCGGCGCGCGCATACCTGGGAACGGCGCCTATCTTTAGTGATTTCTATGGCGCCTCGGAAGGCGCATTTGGCTTTAATCTGTGGCCTGAGCAGATGGGGGATTACGCCTTACTGGTGGGATATGCTCATTTTGAATTTGTTCCGCTGGCTGCTGTGGCCGAAACCAATCCGGCCACAGTGGGGCTTGACGCTTTGAATGTGGGGGAAGCGTATGAATTGGTGATCACGAATGGCGCCGGCTTGTATCGCTACCGCACCGGGGATGTGGTGACGCTCAAGCGATATTATTATGAAACCCCCGTGCTCAATTTCGAGTATCGCCAGCAGGTGATGTTGAATCTGGTGGGAGAAAAAGTTTCCGAGGCCCATACCTATGCCGCGGTGATGGAACTTTTCGACGCATGGCTGCCCGGCGGCCAGGCCCAATTGCGCGATTACACGACCGTCGCGGACGCAGAGCAAGTGCCGCCTCGCTATATCTTTTATCTGGAATTGGTGGCAGAAGAGGCCACCCAACGCCAAGCCGCCGCCACCCTCGGCCAAGGCGCACGCTGCCTGGATCAAGCGCTTGGCCGCGCTGGCCTGTATGCCCATTGCCGGGAGAAAGAATTACTGGGCGGGCCACAAATCAAGTTGCTCTTGCCTGGCAGTTTTGATGCGCTCTATGACATTTTTCCCCATGGCCAAAGGTGCGATCGTAATCGGCTCAAGATTCCACGCTGTTTGATCAATGCTCAGCATCGCGAACTGTTAGAAGCGCGGGTCGTCGCTGCTTCATCATAACTTGCCCACATTCTCAATCTTTCTTCCACGTAATGGAATAGCGCCACAACAAGTGCTTGCTGATTTTGGCCCCGGGCAGCACATCGGCGCAGACCTGGCGCAGGTGAGACAGCGTGGGATAAGAATCATTTTCCCCATGGATAGCCCAGGCTTCCCGCACTGCGCGCGAGCTTTGCAGTCGGCCGGTCTTGACCAGGCACAACAAAAGACTCACTGACGCGGCTATCGGATAAGCCAATATATCGGATAATTCATTGGCTTGAAACAGGTCGAGGATAGCAAGAACCCCATTGACCCTGAGCATCTCTTTCATCTTGGACAGCACTACCTCTAGCGGCAAGTGATGCAGCGTGGCGATGGAGACGACACAATCAAAATGATTAGCTGGAAATTCATAGGTTAGCGCGTCAGCGACCTGGAAATCAATGTTGGGGTACTGCGTTGATCTCTCTCTGGCGATTCGAATCATCTGCGGCGAGAGGTCAATGGCAAGCACCCGGTCTGATCGGGCCGCCAGCAGGCGCGAAAATGCGCCTGTTCCGCAGCCGATGTCAATCGCCGCCGCGCAACGTGATGGGATTCGCTTCAACAGCAAGTTGTGATAGTGGCCGTTGTGATCCCAGCCCTCGCCAGAGAGCAATGCGATTCGGTCAAAGTCAGATTGGATGGTGGACATTAAAGGCCAAGCAATTCGCCCACCAGCTCTGTAGCATCTCGCACAAATACAGGGCAGCGCGTATCAAAAAGCCCCTGCTCTCGCGCTGCTTGCAACTCTTGCGGCACGCTCAAATCGCGCCCCAGCAATTCAAGGCAGTCAAGTGAGCCGTGCCGCGCTTTGAACCTGGCCATGAACTCTTGCGCGCATTGATAGGTCTTTTCTTTGGCTGCTTGGTCTTGGGCGGTGACGTGTCCCAGCTTGAGCCCGATCACCATCAGCGCGCCCGTGACAGCTCCACACGTTTGCCCTGTGCGGGCGATGCCCGCGCCAAACGGCGCAGCGATGCGCAAGGCCAGTTCAGGCGCCAGGCCCAAGCGCGGCGCATAGGTTGAAAACACGGCTTGCGAACACGACAAGCCCTGGGTAAAGTGGGCTGCCGCTGTTTCAGTATCAGTCATATTTCACCTCGCTCCATAACTCTTAATCGCTCACGATAGTGCGCCAGATTGAGCCGCGTCACCAGGCTCAGGTCATCCGGCACTTGTTCTAGAGCAAACCAGCCTATCTCGGTACATTTGGCTTTTTCACAGATGACCGGCTTGCCCGTTACAATTTTGCAGATAAACGAAGGCGAAACCCAATGCTGGCCTTCTTCAGGCAGAATGTGATCCGCCACATCCAGCAACTCGCCTATCTCGACCTCGATGCCATATTCTTCGCGCATCTCGCGTTTGAGGGCATCGGTCAACCGCTCGCCAAACTCGACGGCGCCGCCGGGGAATTCCCACAGGCCACGCTCGTTCTTGGCCTGCGGCCCGCGTCGCGCCAAGAAAAGCCGGCCCCGGTCATCAACGATTATCGCGCCAACACCGACGCCAATGTAATCTATGCCGCGTTTCACCGTAATTTGCCTTTTAGCGCACTGATCGGCAATTCAAGCAATTGTCGGGCGGCCTTGAATCCTTGGGGAGTGAGTCCAGGTTGTGCCATCATATCAGCAATCCAGTATTCTCTCTTTGGACACGGATCAACATGGATTTATTTGTTCCGATTATGATTATGATTATAACACCGCTCCCATTTGAGACCAAATGTGGTGGCGAGTTTGGGGTAAAAATGGATCAGCATCAAAAAGATTTAGAAATCCATTCCAAGCAGGCTGGCGATAACGTCAATCTCTCCCACGTGCTGAAATGGATGGGTCAGACCAAAATTCATCAAGCACTTGCCTTTGCTCCAGCCTAGATAATTCTGGAGCAGTCCCTCGGCCTGCGAATGAGCCAGACTTTCGTCAACCAGAATCAAGCGCAGGCGATCCGCCTCCATGACGGCGTCCAGGCTATTGGGGTTCAACTGGCTGACAATTTCGCGCGTGCGGGCCTGCACCGCGTTAGAGTAATCGCGCAAAGCCTGGTCGCTAGATGCCGCGGCAGGCGAGTATGTGATCGGGTTTATGGTGGAGGACCTGGACGGCAATTCGCAATCCGTGTTTGAGCAGATCACTGTGCGTTAACGACGCTCAGCTCTTGTAATTACGCAGGGCGCTGGGCGTGATGAGGGCATAGCTATCAGCATGGATGACAAGTCCCCTCGCAAGCGAGGGGACTTGTTGTTTTGCCCGAAAAGAACCTGGCAGTTTTGCCGGCGCTATTCTAGTTATGGAGAATAGTTTTTGAACACAAGCGGCAAGATGACGCGGTAAACTGTCGGCCGCGTGTCAATGTTGTTTTTCATGTACAGATCGAATACCTCTTCAGGTGGTGTGATGGTCACTGTATTGTTCGTGATTTCATTGGCAGATTGGGCGGCGAAGACGGTGTATGTGACCACCCCTCCAGCCGGAAAGCTGCCCAGGGTATCGTTGAGAAGATTGCCGGCGCCGCTGGGCGCACAACTTGCGCCTCCCGCGCCAACACACGTCCAGACAATGTCGGTCAGGATGTCGGAAAAAGTATCGGAGATGACGGCGCCAGGCGCAGGCCGCGGCCCAAGGTTGCGTGCGACGATCGTGAATTTATACCCACTGAGCGTGGCGCTGATATGTTGGCTTATTTCCAGGTCCGCCACCGGCGCGACCGTCAATGTAACCTGTGCCGTGTCTTCCAGGTCGCCATCACTGACAGTGTAAGTAAAAGTATCTGTCCCAAGGTAGCCTGAGGTTGGCGTGTAGACGATTATTGCACCATTGGCCGTTGCGATGCCATGCTGCGGCGCGCTAACCTGCGTGATGGTCAGCGGGTCGCTCTCAGGGTCGGTGTCGTTAATCAGCGCGTCCAACACGCTGCCCACACCCTCTGGCACGCGGTAGGTGTCGTTTTGCGCCTGCGGCGCAGTGTTAGTGATAATAGTGCCGCCGCCCGGGGGCAGAATCGGGCCGACAGATTGCTTGTTCTGCTGGTCGCTGCTGACCTCGGCCACGTTGCCGCCGATGGGCGATACGGCGCCGTCCACCGCCACCAGGATGTCGGCTGTCCAGACCGCGCCGGGGGCCAGGCTGCCTGCCTGCCACACCAGCGGATTGGGGCCGGTGTAGCCTAAAGGCGTGGCGCTCACAAACTGAACACCCGCCGGCAGGGTATCGGTGACGATGACGCCGGTCATGCCTGCCGAGCTGGTGTTGGTGACACGGATGGCGTAGCGAATGGTGTCGCTTATGTACAGCGGCGCGCCGTTCAGGTCTTCCGCCATTTTGTCAATGAGCAGGCCAGGCTCCACAGTGCCGCCACCGGGGGGCAGAATCGGGCCGACAGATTGCTCGTTCTGCTGGTCACTGCTGACCTCGGCCACGTTGCCGCCGATGGGCGATACGGCGCCGTCCACCGCCACCAGGATGTCGGCCGTCCAGACCGCGCCGGCGGCCAGGTTGCCCACTTGCCACACCAGCGGATTGGGGCCGGTGTAGCCTAAAGGCGTGGCGCTCACAAACTGAACACCCGCCGGCAGGGTATCGGTGACGATGACGCCGGTCATGCCTGCCGAGCTGGTGTTGGTGACACGGATGGTGTAG
>JBGSMF010000110.1:0-8975 GCA_041740315.1 Thermoflexales bacterium | reverse complement strand
CCCATCCCTCCCACCGCGCCAAGCGGCGTGGCGCTCAGCGGCCCGCCAACGGGCACCATTGACATCCCTTACACCTTCTCTGCCATGGTCAGCCCAATCACGGCGACCACCCCCATCACCTACGTGTGGCAAGCCACCGGGCAGGCAGCGCAAACCCACACCGGGCGGGGCGCGAGTGACACGGCCAGCTTTACTTGGCCGGCAGGCGCGACGGGCGTCAAAACCATCGCTGTCACAGCCTCGAACGCCGTTGGTTCAGCCGGCCAGAGCCGCAACATTATCATCTATGCAACGCCTATTTACTATGACCACTGGATTTACTTGCCGTTGGTGATGAAACGACATTGAATTTCGGTGTGCGGCAACCTTTGACAAATAGCAATCTATCAATAGGAGCAACCATGAAACGCATCTATGTTTTGATAATGGCGGCGGTTGTGTTGGCGCTGTTGGCGAGCGCGGGTAGAGTCCTGGCTCAGAGCTGGAGACCGCAGGGTGCGCCGCCGAAAAGCGACCAGGGCGCGTGGGTCGCCACGGTTGCTGACATCACTTTTGCCCATTTCTTTTTGCAAGATCCCACCACCGCCGACCCATGGTGGCGCAGCCACACCGTCGTTGATGGGCTGGGTGGTGTTCACGTGACCTTTTACGACGGTGACAATATCTATTACGCTCACTGCGCCGCGAACTGTGGCGACCCGGCCAACTGGCTCGAGTTGCCGCTATACGCCGTCGGCACATATACCTCGCTGGATGAGCCGACGCTGGGCGTTGACGCCAACGGCCGCCCGCGCCTGATGTGGTGGGCCGAGTATAGCGGAGACTCGAATTACTATTATGCCGAGTGTAACGCCAATTGCGCAGACAGCGCGGCCAATTGGACCTCGGTGGCCGTGACCCGTGGGGGCGGCTACGATTACCCGAGCAATGTGCGCTACGCGGCGCTCGACACCCAGGGCCGGCCGCACCTGCTTCACCCGATGGCGAACTATCCAGATTATGGCTTTTATTACCTCAGTTGCGACGCCGGCTGCACCACTGCGTCCCATTGGTACACCACCACTGTGACCACGCCCGGCCTTGAGCCGGATGGGTTGCAGATGGTCTTTGATCCGAACGACCGGCCGCGGGTGTTGGGCTACGACAACGACATTAACATCCTGTTCTATGCCGAATGCAACAGCAGTTGTTCAACAGCCGCCAACTGGGGCAGTGTGGGGCTGTTTGAGCCAATCTCTTATATAGGCGTGTATGATGGCTTTGCCTTGCGAGTGGATGCCCAGGGCCGCCCGCGCGTCGCCTACTATGACGCAGATCCCGACAACAACGTGCTGTATTATGCCTGGAGCAATTCCTCGCCCCTCACAGTCGAAGGCTGGTTCAGCTACACGCTAAACTATCCCGCCGCCTCAGACTATTGGGCGCTGGACCTGGCGCTAGATAGCCAGGGCAGACCATCGGTGGCGTTTGCCACCGGGGAGCTCGACCTGAGCTATGTGAGCTGCACGGCCAACTGTGAATCGGCCACCCCAACCTGGCAACAGCAGTACATTGAGACAGGGGATGACCTGCAAGTGAGCTACCCGATCGCCACGATCCCGGGCTGCCTATCGTCAGCCTGGATGATCATGGGTTATCCTTCGCTGGCCCTGGACGCGGCGGATAATCCGAACGTCTCGTACTGGGTGAGGCACGGGCAAATGTGCCAAGATCCGCAGGGGCATTGGCAAATTCTGTACGACGCCAACGCGATCCGCTTTGCCACAACTGGCGGCACGGGTCCCATCCCTCCCACCGCGCCAAGCGGCGTGGCGCTCAGCGGCCCGCCAACGGGCACCATTGACATCCCTTACACCTTCACTGCCATGGTCAGCCCAATCACGGCGACCACCCCCATCACCTACGTGTGGCAAGCCACCGGGCAGGTGGCGCAAACCCACACCGGGCGGGGCGCGAGTGACACGGCCAGCTTTGCTTGGCCGGCAGACGCGACGGGCGTCAAAACCATCGCTGTCACTGCCTCGAACGCAGCCGGTTCAGCCGGCAAGAGCCGCAACATTATCATCTATGCCACACCCATTTACTATGACCACTGGGCCTATTTGCCGGCGGTGATGAGGCCATAACGTGGTGGTTTTTTGGTTGCATTTCCTGCTTCAAGACGACAGTGAGACAGGGATAGCGTAAATTAAGGATATGGTGGCCTATTCAAACGGGCTAATAACCTCTCGGGCTTTCCGAGAAATTCTGATAAGGAGGGAACTATGAAACGCATCTGTGTTTTGATCATGGCGGCTGTTGTGTTGGCGCTGTTGGCGAGCGCGGGTGGGGTCATGGCTCAGAGGTGGGGACCGCAGGGTGCGCCGCCGAAAAGCGACCAGGTGGCGCGGGTCGCGGTGGCTGCCGACATAACTTTTGCCCACTTCTTTTTGCAAGATCCCACCACCAGCACCGCCTGGTGGCACAGCCACACCATCGTCGATGGGTTGGGCGGCGTTCACCTGACCTTCTACGACAGTAACAATATCTACTATGCTCACTGCGCCATGAACTGCGGCGACCCGGCCAACTGGCTCGAGTTGCCGCTATTCGACGCCGGCATGTTGGACCCGCTGGACGAGCCGACGCTGGGCGTTGACGCCAGCGGTCGCCCGCGCCTGATGTGGTATGCTAGGTACAGCGGAGACACGAACTACTACTATGCCGAGTGCAACGCCAATTGCACAGACAGCGCAGCCAATTGGACGTCGGTGGCCTTGGGCAGCAGCAACTACTTTTTACCTTACCCGTCCAATGTGCGCTACGCTGCGCTCGACACCCAGGGCCGGCCGCGCCTGGTTTACAGGATGGCGAGCGATCCGGATTACGGTTACGGTTTCTACTACCTCACCTGCGATGCCGGCTGCACCACCGCGTCCAACTGGCAAACCACCGCCGTGACCACGCCCGACCTTCGGCCGGATGTGTTGCAGCTGGTCTTCGACTCGAACGACCGGCCGCGGGTGTTGGGCTACGACAACAACAATGAGGGCCTGGTCTATGCCGAATGTAACAGCAGTTGTTCGACGGCCGCCAACTGGGGCAGTGTGGGGCTGTTTGCGCCAATTTACTGTGGACTGTTTGATTGTGGCTTTGTCTTGCGGGTGGACGCGCAGGGCCGCCCGCGCATCGCCTACTATGAGGGAAATGTCAGCCACAACGTGCTGTACTATGCCTGGAGCAACGCCTCGCCCCTCACGGCCGGGGGCTGGCTCAGCTACACGCTAAACTATCCCACCAACTCCGACGCTTGGTCGCTGGACCTGGCGCTGGACAGCCAGGGGAGGCCGTCGGTGGCGTTTGCCACCGATGAGCTCGACCTGAGCTACGTGACATGCACCACCAACTGTGAGACGGCCAGCCCCACCTGGCAGCAGCAGTTCATCGAAACGGGCGACGATCTAGATGTGAGCTATCCCATCCCCACCAACCCGGGCTGCCTGTCGTCCACCTGGATGGTGATCGGCTATCCTTCGCTGGCCCTGGACGCGGCGGATAACCCGAATGTCTCGTACTATGTCAGACACGGGCAACTGTGCCAAGATTGGCAGGGGCATTGGCAAATTCTGTATGATGCCAAGAGCATCCGCTTTGCGCGGCCGGGCAGCACTGGTCCCACCATCCCCACTGCGCCAAGCGGCGTGACGATCAGCGGCCCGCCAACGGGCACCATTGACATCCTTTACACCTTCACTGCCATGATCAGCCCAATCACAGCAACCATACCCATCACCTACGTCTGGCAAGCCACCGGGCAGGCGGCGCAAACCCACACCGGGGGCGGCGCGAGTGACACGGCCAGCTTTACCTGGCCAGCGGGCGCAACGGGCGTCAAAACCATCGCCGTCACTGCCTCGAACGCAGCCGGTTCAGCCGGCAAGAGCCGCGACATTATCATCTATGCAACACCCATTTACTATGACCACTGGGTTTACCTGCCGGTGGTATTAAAGTAGTAGTCTGGCAAAAAAGGAGATGCGAACATGTATAGCAACTGTTTTGCCAATTTTCGATACGTTAGCCTAATTCTGCTGTTGGCCATTAGCAGTGTCTCGCCCGTAATAGCCCGGCCGGGCACTGATAGCCCTGTTCAGGTATTGGACTGTACCACTTTTGTGAGCGGGCCAATTACCAGCGATACGATCTGGACGGTGGCGAACAGTCCCTACTGCCTGACGGGCGTGGTGACTGTCGCCGCCGAGGCCACGCTGACAATCCAGCCGGGCGTGACGGTCTATGGCAACGCCGATAGCGCGCTCTTGATCTACGGTCACTTGAACGCGATCGGCACATCTACCTTGCCGATCCTCTTTAGCTCCAGCCTGGATAGCGCGCCCGGGCAATGGATCGGAGTGGAAATTGACGGGTACTATGGGATCGGCCGGGCCGTCCTTGATTACGTGACCATTCGCTATGCCGGCCAGGTTGACTATGTTATCACATTCGACCTGGGCCTGTGGCACGGCGGCAAGGCGACCGTCACCCACAGCACGTTTGCGAGCAGCGCCGGTTACGGCGTGTACGTTGACACGGACAGCATCCTTGTCTTTGAAAACAACCAGGTGCAGAACAACGCCAGCTATGGACTGTCTATCGCTGCCGGAGACCTGGTGAATGTGCGTAACAACGTGTTCACCGGAAATAGCCCGAACCGCATCCAGGTACGCGCCGGCTCGCTGGAAAACCCATTGATGGCCGCGGCTACCTCGATCCCGCCGGCTTCACCGAGCTTTACTTGCACCACTTTGGTGAGCGGGACGGTCGCAGCCAATACGACCTGGACGGCAGCGAACAGCCCCTACTGCCTGACGGACGTGGTGGTCGTCGCCTCTGAAGCCACCCTGACGATTGAGCCGGGTGTGGCGGTCTATGGCCACACCCAGACCTATCTCTATGTGTATGGCCGCTTGAATGCGGTGGGGACTTGTATCTCGCCCATCCTCTTTAGCTCATACCTGAATAGCGAGGCCGGAGAATGGAAAGGGGTCATCATCGACGGCTACGATGGGGTTGGACAGGGCACCCTGGACTATGTGACCATTCGTTACGCCGGCCAGGCCTATTGGGGCGACCGCTTTGACCTGGGCGTGTTCGAAGGGGGTCAGGTGACCGTCACCCACAGCACGCTTACGAACGGCGCCGGTTACGGCGCATGGGCCGAGTTCGGGGCCACGCTCACTTTTGACCACAACACCGTGACCAACAATGCCCTGGCTGCTTTGCGGGTATGGCCGGATGCCCTGGCAACCCTGGGCGCCGATAACACCTTCAGCGACAACGGCCTCGACCAGGTGCATACAGGCTCTGGGCCTCTACCTGTTGAGGGTGAGTTCACCTGGAGCAACACGAATCAGGCGGAGGCCTACGAGCTTGCCGGCCTGGTCACGGTGATGTCTGCGGCCACTTTGAATATCGAGCCGGGCGTGAAGGTGGCAGGCGCAGCCGGGAGCGAACTGTACATAGAGGGCGCACTGAATGCCATCGGCACTGAAACGCAGCCGATCACCTTCACCGCTTCGACGGACGTGCGCCAGCCGGGATGGTGGAATGGGATCGACTTTTGGGGTTCGACCAAACAGCGCGCGATCGGCAGGATGGAATACGTCACCGTCGAACTGGGCGGTGGCAACAACGGCTCGAATGACGGCGCCAATATCTCTGCTCGTAATGCAGATGTTATCTTTTCCAATGGCGTCATCCAGGACAGCGTCTACGACGGTTTCTACGCGAATTTTGGAGGCGCCGGGGCGGCGATCTACTTTAGCCAGATCGTCAGCAACACGCACTATGGCGTGTACAATGCCGTACCGGATGAAGATATTGTCGTGGCCACAATGGACTGGTGGGGAGATGCCAGCGGTCCCAACGTGGATAACAACGCCAACCCAGGAGGGGCCGGCAGCAAGGTCAGCTCCGGGGTGGCCTTCCGGCCGTTTGTCACGGATTTGAGCGCGCCGCCTGACCCGCTCTCGGAGCGCGACCTGGGTTTCCTGACGCTCACGCCGCAGCGCTGGTTTGCCCCGGCAGATGGCACCAACCAGGTGTATATCGAGATCACTGTGCGAGACGGCGCCGCACAGCCCCTGGCAAACCAGGGCGTTCACCTGGCAACCACTTTGGGGAACCTCTCCCAAAACAACGTTCAAACCAGCGCCCAGGGAAAGGCCTATGTGTTTTTGACATCCACGTCGGTGGGCGTTGCGACCGTATCGGCAAAGGCAACTGTGGAAGGCACCAGTGCCTTGGTTTTCCAGATGGCGGAAACGGAGATCACGTTTGTAGAGGAGGGTCCTGATCTCTTCCCAGACCAGGAAGCGCCTTACCTGAACAGCAACATTGAGCTCTTTCCGCAACCGCTCGTCCAGGGGGTGACGGCCACCATCCGGCTGCATGTGACCAATCCTTACACCGTGCCGATCCACATCAACGGCACGGTGGGTTATGCCCAATTTGGCATCGGCCAGGTATTCGGACCGATCAGCACTGTGGACAATTGGGTGGTGCCGGCCGGCACAGAAGGGACGCTTGATGTCGCCTGGATGCCGCCTATCTCCGGCCACTACTGCTTCGAGTTTAGCTACTGGTACGATTTCGGCTCGACCGGGCTTGGCGGCAATGGATTTGTGCAAAGCCCGGATAAGCCGGGTAAAAGCGGTAAAGGCCAAACGAACGATACCATCAAGCCTGCGCCCATGAAGGGGAAAAAGACGCGGAACCTGGCGCAAAGGGCCCAACGGTCTGTTGATCTGATGGGCGACGGGCAACTCGCCTTGAATCTGCTCACCTCGCCGGAGACTATCCCAGGCGGGTTCGTCCAGGATCAGATGGTGGGCAATATCCTGGACTTTAACTTTGATGTGTGGGGCGCAGTGAGTTGCGCCCTGGCGGGAGGCGAAGACTGCGGCGGGTGGAACGGTCCCCGCTTGAAATTGCCCGGTGGCGGTTTCGGTAGTTTGGGCAAAGATCCGCCCAGCCAGGATTACAGGAGCATCGCAACCGCCGACCCGATCCAATTCACACCCGTCCAGCCCGGCCCCAATATGCCTGCCGCGCGCGCCCAGGCGCTGAATGACGCAGTCGCCGCTGTTCTGGATCTCGAGGTGAAACTGATGGCGACGGTCGTCGCTTACGATCGCTACGCCGGAGCGACCGAAGCCAATGATTTATATTGGAGCAGCCTGCAGGCCGATGCGTTTGTTCATTACCTGAATCAGACCGGCGCGGCCCTGGTCAATGTCGCAGATAAACTGGACGCGTTGAACGCTGAGGCCAGGGCTGAAGGCTTTACGGATGTGTACATCACGCCTGACCAGTATCTGGCTTACCAGAACCGGCTGCAAACAGAGGGCTTTAACGCGACCGAGATCGCCGCGGCCCACCTGGTAGGGCTGACGGATGAAGGCATTCAGAAAGCGCTACAACGGCGTTTGGCGCTCGACCCGAATGAGGTTACCGGCAGCGTGATGCAAGCCTGGGCCAATGTCTCGGCTGCGTACCGCGAGCTGGGGATGGACATCCTCTACCCACAGATTCCGATCGCTGGAGTCACATCTGCGCCCGCTCGCTATGCTCCACAAACCATAAGCGCCGAGCAGAATCGCCTGGCGCACATCGAGGAAAGCACCACGACATTCCCGGTCGGCAACCCGCTGACGACGACGGCCGTAATTTCGTTAAGCGTGCGCACGATTGACGTGCCGGCCGATTGGGTGGTGCGGCTGAGTGCTTTAGCGATCACGCTCCAGCCCGGTCAGCAGGTATCGGTCACACTGACGATCATCCCCGGCCTGGTCTCAGCGCAGGGCAGCCAACCGCGTGTGGCCGTGGAGGCCTACGCCCAGGGGCAGTTGCTCGGCGGCGTGGTCGTTGATGTCAACGTGCCGGAGATCGATCCTCTCCGGTGGAATGTGTTCATGCCGCTCGTTCTCGCCCAGGCACCATAGGAGACAAGAGATTTCAGGTTTTTTTCGACGCTCTCTGCGCCTCTGCGGTGAGATGGGCGTTATTTGTCAAGTATTGATCGTAGACCTCCGAGGTCGTGCGAACCTACGGTTCGCCTGAGACTTTGGAGGTCTGTTGTTACTTTCCAAACACAATCGCCCCATCCCCCGCGCATCCACCCGCACCGTCTTCTCGGGATTACCCACATCCCACAAGCGGGCACGCTCACCCTGCGCCGCCAACCTGGTTTTATCACGTTCTATCCTGACAAGGTGATGATTACCCAGGTCAAAGACACTGCCGAAGGGCTAGAGTTGCTTTCGGCGGTGAGTGACCTGCTCAACCAGTGCTGGGATCAGCGCGA
Organism: Thermoflexales bacterium; assembly: GCA_041740315.1. Taxonomy (GTDB): domain Bacteria; phylum Chloroflexota; class Anaerolineae; order Fen-1058; family Fen-1058; genus JBGSMF01. Next base: position 631 of record JBGSMF010000110.1, on the reverse strand, counting down.
TACAATCCAGCCGGTCAAGACCATTCGCCGCGCGCCGCGCCCGTTGGACGTGTGGACACTATTGCCCCAGACCAATTGCAAGCAGTGCGGCGAGGCCACCTGCATGGCGTTTGCGTTTGGCTTGCTGCAACAAAAACACGGCATTAAAGAGTGTCTGGTTGTGGCGAACGACGCAGCCTTTGTCGACCGCCGAGCGCAGCTCTCGGCGCTGCTTTGATGACGCGCGCTACCGTGCGATCATCCAATCGCTCGCTCCCGGCGCGCCCCCACTTGTCCACCCCGTGAAAGAGCGGGCCACTGGTGGCAAGGGAATCACTTGTGATTAACTCCCCCCCTTTTTGCGTATAATACTATAGAATGTTCAATGGGGGTATCGGTGCCGGATACAAACATACTGATTCAACAATGGCAGCGCGGCGACGAAAACGCCGCCGAAGCTCTGTACAATTCTCATCGTGATCTGGTTTTTCGGCTGGCCTATGGCCTGTTGGGCGATCTGGCCGACGCCGAAGAAGTCGCGCAGGACGCGTTGGCCTATGCTTTGAGCCACATCGGCCAGTACGACTCGGCGCAAAGCCGCTTCACGACCTGGCTGCACATAATTACCGTCAGCCGGTGCCGCGACCGGCAG
>JBGSMF010000109.1:0-10796 GCA_041740315.1 Thermoflexales bacterium | reverse complement strand
TTCCAGGTAGAAAGAGCCAAAAGTTTGTAACGCGCGTTGCAGTATCCACCTGCCAGAAAGCGAGAACCGCCGCGCCAGTTTCCAACCGCTGGCATACAGAGCGGCCACAATTCAAACCGGCAGCAGCTGCCGGTTGCAGTTGATTGTGCCCGGCGGGGCAGGGTAAGGTGGCAGATCGGTAAGTTGTCCCAAGGCAGTCGTTACGCCACTGACATAGCCCGGTGATTATCAGGTATTGTTGCCTCTCCTATCATCGGCACAAACTCCAAGCCGGCATCGTCTCCAACGATACGCAATGCGGCTCATTGTTGTCGGTGAAGCGCTGAGCCGCCAACCGTTCCTCCAATCGCTTGCGCTGCAATTAATCGAAAGTGTGAAGGTAAGAACCGGTCGTCGTGTCGGTGCAGGTGATTGAGCCAGACAGCAGCGAGATCAAGCGGACCATCCCGGTTGGCTCGCATCCGGCGGCGTTGGCCTTTGACGGCCATCGCTCGTGGGGGTCATCATTTGGAGATTTTTTGTAGTTTTTGAGGGCAGGTGCATGATATAATGGTGCTAGGATTCTCCATCCATTTCAAGCACACTTGAGGAGGTAATCATGCATACCTTTAGAAATGTCCTTACACCCCTTGTTCTGGTCAGTCTAATCTTTTCCTTCTTTTTCGTTACGCCCCCCCCTGTGTTGAGCGCCGGAGTTTGTAACGTCTCGGCGGGTCAGGTGCTCATCAATGAAATCCTGCCGGCGGCTGCCAGCGGCGTGGATTGGGTAGAGTTGTACAACACGACTGCCGCCAGCCTTGACATCAGCAACTGCTACATTGACGATATTGCGGGCGGCGGGGGAGCTCCCTACCAAATTCCGGCAGGAACGACCATCCCCGCACACGGTTTCTGGACCTCGGACAAGAGTAGCTATTTCAACAACGGCGGCGACGATGTGCGATTGTTGAAAGAAGATGCCTCGACCGTTTTGGATGCCTACACGTATAGCTCGACTGGCTACGATGTCTCCTGGTATCGCAGTCCGGACGGCGGCGCGTGGCAGGCCACGCCCACCTCCTCACCTACCAAGGGCGCCTCCAATGGCGGCGGTGGCGGCACGTGCGGCACGGGCACATGGACATCCGGCAACCTGGAAATTCACCACATCAATATCGGCCAGGGCGATTCCACCTTGGTCGTCGGCCCAACCGGCAAGACCATCCTGATTGACGCCGGCGAAACTAACTGGAACAGCAGCGCCAAAGCTCAGATTATCGGGCCATACGTCCAGAACGTGCTGGGCTGCAAGACGCTCGATTATGTGTTGGTCACGCACTTTCACCTCGACCACATTGGCTATGTTGACTACGGCGGGCTGTGGCACCTGGTAGAGGTGCAGGGCTTTACGGTCGGCCAGATGCTTCATCGGAACTATGCCACCTATCTGGGCATGACCAGCGGCACGTTTGATAACTGGAAGACCTATCTGGAGGGAGCGGGGCAGGTCAAGCTGCATCCGGCTATCGCGGTTGAAGGAACCAGCCAGGTGAATCTGGGAACGGGTGTCACCTTCAAGATTGTGGTGTTGGATGGCAACGGCGCGCTCAAGCCGGGCAACTTTAGCCTGGACGCTGCGCCGCCGTCCGAAAACGACTATAGCATCGGCGCAGTCATCAGTTTGGGCAGCTTTGATGAGTGGATCGGGGGCGACCTGGACGGCCAGTTCTACAATAGCAGCTTTGGCTACACCTATCACGATATCGAGTTGAGCGCCGCGCCGGAAGTGGGCGATGTAGACGTTTACCATGTGAATCATCACGGCAGCGACCATTCCAATAACGCGACCTTTGTCGGCCAGCTTGACCCTGAGGTCTCGATCATCTCGGTGGGCGACGGCAACACCTACGGACATCCGCGCCAAACGGTGATGGATCGCCTGTTGGCGACCAGCAATGTCTATATGACAGAGCGGGGCGATCCAACCACCAACATTGGCAGTGCAGTAGTGGCAGGCACTATTGTGGTCAAGACTTTGGACGGCGTGAATTACACCGTCAATGGCACGGCCTATGCCGCGACAGAGCCAATCCGCACCGACGGCGATGGTGATGGCTACTTTGTCGAGGTGGATCCCAACGATGCCAGCGCGGGTCAAAAGCCGGCCCCCAATGGCGGCTGCGATCCGGTCTACCAATACTGCAACACTTGTCAGGTTTCCGCCGGCCAGGTGGTGATTAACGAGCTGGTGCCAGCCGCGTCGAGCGGCACGGATTGGGTGGAATTGTATAACACTACCGCCAGCACCCTGGATATTGGTAATTGTTACATTGATGATATTGCCGGCGGTGGAGCAAGTCCATATCAGATTCCCGCCGGAATGACTATCCCGGCGCACGGTTACTGGACGTTGGACAAGACCAGCTACTTTAACAACGATGGCGACGATGTCCGGTTCTTGAAAGACGACGCCGCCACCGTGTTGGACAGCTATACCTATGGCTCGACCGGCGCGGATGTTTCCTGGTATCGCATACCCGATGGCGGCGCGTGGCAGGCAGCCACCAATAGCGTGCCCACCAAGGGCGGGCCGAATACTGTCACCACGGCTCTCAAGAGTCCGGCGGCTCAAGCTGCCGATGCTGGCGGCGATGGTAACGGCTTCCAAACCAATCCCACCAATGCATACAGCGACAATGCTGCCTTTGCCGTGGACACAAACAGCGGCACCAACACCAGCACCTCGTGCACCGACGCGGGCAAGGACAAGCACCGCTTTTACAACTATGGCTTTGCGCTGCCGACCGGCTCGACAGTCAACGGCATCGAAATCCAGCTTCAGGCCAAGGTAGATGCCACCTCTGGCTCGCCCAAGCTGTGCGTGCAACTCTCTTGGGACGGCGGCGTGACGTGGACAACGGCCAAGACCTCACCGACGTTGAGCAAGAACGAGACAACGTATACGCTGGGGAGTCTATCCGATACCTGGGGACGCACGTGGAGTGATACGAATTTCACCAACACCAATTTCCGCGTGCGCGTGATCAACGTTGCCAGTTCGACGGTGCGCGATTTCTCGCTGGATTGGATTGCCGTGCGCGTCACCTATCGGTGATGCGGGCGTGATTTGATAACGGCAGTGGGGCGGGCAACCGTTCCACTGCCGTGTTGTTATGCTTGCGTTATGCCGTGGGCTATTCTGTCACGCGGTTGGAGCCGGCGCGCTTGGCGCACTGAATTTTGCGGCGACTTGCCGGTGTACTGACAACAAAATCCATTTGTACGTTTCACTGAGAAAATACCTTGTGATATTTGGAAACGGCCCAGGACAAGACTACCGGCAAACCGGCAGCTGCTGCCGGTTCTAGTTTTGCACGGGCCGGGGAGCGGCAAGCCAGTCATAGCAAGCATTGACATCAGCGCACAATCCAGGTGGGTAGATTGCCCCGGCCACGCCAGTAGCCAAGAGATCGTAATGTGCGCTATCACGCTCGTTGCAGAGAGCCTTGCTACAGTTTCAGTCGCTATGTTTTGTTGTGCCAGAGCCGGTTGTGCTATAATGCCAGTATGCCGGTCCGGTAAACTGTGACATCGTATTCTAGATGAATAACCGGCTCATCATAGCGGCGCGTTCGCCGCACCCCAAATGGAGCACTACTCAATGAGCGAACAGGAACACAATTCACACGAATGTCCGGGAGGAGTCGAAGCCGATCTGGTTGCTGAGGCCCTCTGCGCTCCGGTGGATCACATTGAGACCTTGTGCGAACAGGGGATCATCCCGGATGCCCACGAATGCATGGACGAATGGCTCATCCCGGAGCCGGTCTTTAAATCGCTCGTCTGCCTGAAACTTGCTCACGACGCGCTTGATCTCTTGCACAAAGCCACCGAAATGTTCCGAATGGCTTGGACCTTTGACGAGAGCGACATGCTCAAAGATGAAGGCCGGCATGAAATAGACCTCGCCGAAAGTGCGCTTGACAACCTCGAACACGCGGAAAAAGAGCTACGCTCGATACTCAAGGAATATCCCGTTCAATCAAGCATTAGCGTAGCTTCGTGGCCTACTGACCGCGCAACCAGGTAGGATGCGCCTGGTTCGAAAGATGATCAACCTGTGGTTCCGTCTCATAACGACCTCGCAGGGGTTCCCCCAGGCGATAGCGTCTCTCCTCCTGCCGCTCCACCAGCGCCCCTGCCTCGCTCAGTGAATCGGGCCTGGATCATTCGCGGCCTGGCCTATGCGGTGGACGTGGGGGTCTTGTATCTGGTCGGCCTGCCGATGGGATTGGCAAGCGGCCTGCTGCTGCGGATAGCCTTGTCTGCCGTTGGGCTGGCGTGGGAATTCGGTGGCCAGACCAATTGGGTTGCCGGCTTGATCATCGGATTGATCGCCTCGACCGTTTATTTTGCCCTTTTTGAGTGGCTGTTTGGCGCTACGCCCGGCAAGCTTCTCCTCCGGCAGCGCGTTGTGCAGGCAGACGGCAGCCCTTGCCGGTTGTGGCCGGCGCTGGCGCGCGGGCTGTTACGCTTGATTGATAGCCTGGTGTTCGGAGCGGTCGCCTATACAGAGATGAAACGAACGCTGCTTCAGCAGCGGCTGGGTGACCGCCTGGGCCGGACACTTGTCGTCTCGTCGCGCGATCCTTTTATTCGACGGCGCCGTCCATGGCTTGGGCTGATTCTGGCAACAGCGATTTTTCTTCCGCTCAATCTGGTCGGCAACGGGGGGGTGCTGCTGCTGTCTGGCGCAGTTGTTCCTCGCAATCAGGGTTATGCCCAGATGCCCGCGTCTGATCTGAACCTGGCCCTCGCTGAAGTCGGCAGCGAGTTAACGCTCCAGGCGGAGGGGCCACTGCGTCTTTCCAGCGGGAACATCCGCGAGACGAACGAGCGCCTGTTTGTAACACCGGGGATCGCTGTCAAGTCACGCGTGCTGGTATTCAACGTTTACCTGGCTGATCAAGAGTCTGACTTGGCCGGGTTCGCTCAAACGTGGGCTGGCCAGGAGGTCAAGACTGCGCAAGGATTTCGGCCGTCGGGCAAAACAAGCTGCGCGGACCGGGCCAGCTTCCAGGCCTTCTCATCCAGCGATGGCCGGCAAGGCTATGTCCTGGCGCTAGTCGAGCGCAACGTGCTGGTCTCTGTGTTGTCTTTCGGCCCGCCGGAGAAAATACGCGCGGAAGATGTGCAGACGTGGGCTTGCACAATCGCGGCGCGTATTCAGTAGTGGGCACGATCGAGCATAAAGAAGCATATTCCCTGTAGAAAGGCATTTGCGATGGATAACATTCTGAAATCTGCTCGCGCTGTACTGCAAACGACGCCGCTCTGGTGGGACCACTTGACCCAGACCATTTCCGCCGACTTGCTCAACTTGAGACCCGCACCCGAAGAGTGGTCAGCCTTGGACTGTTTGCAGCACCTGGTTGATACCGAACGGTCGGTCTTTCCAGTTCGCCTCAAGGCTTTATTGGCCAGTCAGGATTTTCCGGCCTTTGATCCAGACAATCAGGCGAGCCAATCCCATGTCCATCAATCACCGGCCGACCTGACCAACGAGTTTTCGCGCCTGCGGGCCGATAGCTTGAAAGCCTTTGACGGACTCACCCCCGCCGACCTTGCCCGGCAAGCCCGCCATCAAGAACTGGGGATCGTCTCGTTGAGCGAGCTGTTGCACGAGTGGGCCGGTCACGATCTGATGCACACCGTCCAGGCTGAACGCGCCCTGATGCAGCCCTTCATCCAGGGCTGCGGGCCGTGGCAATCCTATTTCCGTGACCATCTCGTGCACGGGGACAAGTGAACCACGCGGCCAGCAGGCAAAGCGCAGCAACCTCGCGGGGTCTTTTGGCCAGCCGATATAATGCGAGAGGTATGGAATGAAGCAGACTAGAAAACGCCGTATAGCATTCTGGATGGCTCTCGCCGTGATCCTGGGCGGCGGGGTTTGTGTACTGGCTTGCATCGTTTTGCTGGTAGCAAGCGGACTGGGCCAAGTCATCTACGACGTTGTGTTGTTTCCACAAACGATCAAGATCGGCTCGGCCGCGCCGGATTTTGAGCTGCCAACGCTTTCTAGTGAGACCATTCGGTTAAGCGGCTTTCGAGGAAAAGCAGTACGGTTGCACGAGCAGTATCCTGAGCTGATGGTCTTGTCCATAGATAGCAAGGAAGATGAGCCCGTAGTGCGGGCCTACATGGAAAGCCGCAAGGTGACCTTTACCGTCGTCTTGGATGGGGCGGGCAAAGCGGCCAGCGCCTATCACGTTTATGCCATACCGACAGTGGTCTTTGTGGATTCGGACGGCGTCATCCGAGCGCGTTATGTGCAAGTGCTCAGCGAAGCTCAAATTGCAGCATCCCTGCAAGCTATAGGCATCGAACCGTAAGCGGGCAAGACGGCCCATAACCGCGCGCGATGAATGTGCACACCAAGGTGTCAAAGCCATCAAGCTCGTCAGGCAATAAAGAAAAAACTCGTGGGTAAAGGCAGCCATTTATGACGCGCCAGAAATCGAGCACCCTATCACGCCAGCGGCGTGAGCGAGAGAGGGTGCACCAAGCTCGCGCTGGCGGCAACAAGTTGGCGCTGGCATACGTTTCACTGTACGTCGACGCGAACGAACAACTGGAAGACGCCCAAACCCAGATTGACTGGGCTATCCGCCGGGCTGCCGAAACGGGCTGGCCATTGTCGGACGTGACTTTGGGGGTGGACATCGTCGGCACACCTGAGCAGGTTGGCGGCGGCATCGCTCACAACCTGGCGGTAAATATCTTGCGCTATGCAGACCAGCATTATCCAAGGCTGAGGGCCAGGCTGGCGGGTATCACCGACGATGACGAGCGCCGGCCAATACGTGACATCGCGTTGATGCGGACCTTGTCCGCAAGCGCCATTGACAATATTCACCTGTTTGTGATCGAGTCGTATTGAATGAGGAGCTGCAATCATTATGAAACGCAAACGCAAGCACAGTTCTGTACCTCAACCCAAATCCGCGCAACGCACGCGGCCCACGCGCGCGGTTGACTATCCCTCGCCACAAGAGCGGGGGCGGATTATTGAGCGGCGCGACGAGTTGATGTACCAAGTCATCAGTGCATTGGTGTCTGAGTCAGAATTGGCCCGTGATCAACGCATTCAGCAGTTGGTGCGGCGCTACGGGCCGCAAGAGGTCGCGGTCGTGCTCGCCAAGTTTCAAAAGGGCGCCGCCGGGCGCGACTTGCTCAGTGAAGAGCCGCTGTTGTACAGGCAGTATCGGCAGACGTTTGCCCGTTTTGGCGGACACCGGCGCTTTCTTGGCCGGCCGGAGTTTGAAGAGTTGAGCTATGAGCACGTGCTCTTGTTTGGGAAACGCAAATTCAAGTCCTTGCTTCCCTTCAAGAAATCGCCGGGCAAGCGCGAGCGTGAACTGCAAGAGTTGCTTCTCAAGGACGCACTGTCGTGGCCGGAGCTTTTCCCGCCGGATGTGCCGCCTCGTCCGGCAGAAGCATGGGCGACTGCGCCCGCGCCCGGGGCGTATGATGATCCGGCGCGTGACTTGCTCAAATGGGGATGGGATTGGGATGACCAGCGCATCGCGCAGCAGGCGCGCAATGCGGCCAGGTGGCGTCCAGCCATTTCTGACCTGGCGCGGATGGCGCTGGATGAAGGGCTGCTTGAAAGTTGGCCTGGCGAACCGGCCAGTTGGGCGCCCTACCACGCGCTGCACTTGTTGGGCCACTTGCAGGCGTGCGATTATGCGCGCCCATTGCTGACTTTGTTGCAGCGGCCAAATGACTGGCTTTCAGACCAATTGATTGGCGTGTGGGTGCAGATGGGATTGCCGGTCGAGCCGGTTTTGTGGGCATACCTGGGCGATTTGAGCCACCCAGCCAAGCAACGCGGCCTTGTGCTGGCGGGGCTTGAAAAGCTGGCGGCGACTTTTCCCGCTGAGCGTGCTGGCATCGCGAGCAAATTGACAGGCCGGTTGCAAGCAGCCTCCGCCGATGATGGCAATGAGGCGGAGATGAATGGCTACATCGTGTTCGTCTTGAATCGAATGGGCGTTCGCGAGGCCCAACCAGTGATTGATGCCGCCTTTGAGCAAGGCAAGGTGGATACCGGTATCATGCGCCGCGAGGATGTCAAGCTCGGCGGGTAAAGTGTGCTTGTGCAACCCTATGATTACCTGGTCCGCATCCAGGCCAACACCACTGCGGTGATACCGATGTAAGCCACTGCTTCCGACGAAACGTCTCGCCTGGCATTGCACGCCGGCGGCAACTCTGACCATGCAGCAGAAAGTTACCGGAGGCGGAAGCGGCAGCAGCGTCTAACCGGCAGCAGCTGCCGATTTGGGTTTTGCGCGGGCTGTGGATTGCACCGGTTTCTGTGGGCTTATGTCCGATCAACTTTCTGGTAGAAAGATTGCTCCCGCCAAGCCAGTAGCCAAGAGATCGTAACGTGCGTTTGGACACCTGACGTAGGCCAGTATTGCACACCACCTAACTGCCCGGCACACTGAAAGAGAGCGCACAGCAAGCTCTACCCCTCATCCGAGTCCTCATCTGAGGATGATGGGCAAATAAACCGCCTGACCGTTGGCAACGATAATGACGCTGCGCTTGAGCACCCCAGCCGTTCCGGCGTCAATGGTCACTGTATTGCTGATAATCTGCGTGCTGGACTGTGTGACGGTAACCCAATAAGTGAGCGTCACAACCGGCGTCGAGCCAAGTGCGCCCGTCCAGCGCAGCGTGGGCGCTCCACTCGCATCTGGTGCGCCCAGAGTTGCCGTTAGGCTGCCAGTGATGTAAACCAACCCAAGCGGCACTGTATCTGTGAGCTGGATGGTGCCGGTCAACGGCGCGCCTGTATTGTGCAGGACAATTGTGTACGAGAGCATTTCGCCCAAGTGCGGAGTTGTTCGACTGGCCTGCTTGGTTGAAGAACTGAGGTCAGGGACGAGCGTTCGCGGGCCATAAGGGGGCAATAGCTGACCGTACTCGAACGCGCCCATGTCGGGCTGGCCGCCGGCCACAAAGGGGTCGTTCAGATTGGGCATGGGTGCCCCGGCGTTAATCTGGGGTGTGCCCGCGCCCAAACGCAAGTCGCGGCTGCCCGGCTCGACCGCCACGCTCCACGCCGCCGGGAGTGCGGCGTTTAGCAAGTGACTGAACAATGCCTCGACGCCGTGCATTTCGACACCGATGGCTTGCAGGTTGCTCAAGCGGTCATAACGAATGTTATTCCACTTAAAGTATGGATCGCTGGGGCTGCCGATGGCGCGTGTGGTGCCCCAGGCGTCATAGTCAAAATCGCGCCAGCCTTCATCGGGAACAGTGGTAAACTCGAAGGCATAGCGCGTGCCCAAAAAGAGATTGTTGCGAAAGACCGCGTTGCGCCACATCGCCCCATCATCGCCCTGGCCATTGCCGTGCTTGGCGGCGGTATTGTGGACGACGAAATAGCCCGTTGTATAGTTGTGCATCTTGATCGGGTTGCTCTCTAGATTGAAAAGCTCGTTACGAAAGATATAGGCCGGCCCGCCGCGTATCGGCTGGACGCTCACGCCCATGCGCGAGTTCATCACGCGATTGCGCCAGACCCGGACATTGGCCTGGTTATAGTCAATCTCGATTCCATCGTCCACGCAGTACGAAACGTCGTTGCCAAACACGTCGTTGCCATACGACGGCCCGGTCTGTGGCACGACCGAGATGCAGTCTCCAAAATAGCGAACGTTGTTGTGCGCCACAACGTTGCCCGTCCCACGCAAATCAATCCCTTCTTCGGAAGGAATCTCGCCTTGCGTCTGCGGCCAGGGCGTGCGCCCTTGAATGACATTGTCGCTAACCGTCTGATTGTATTCTTGATTATTGCCTCGCCGGTTGACAATGCCATCGTCCACGTCACGGATGACGTTGCGCCGCAGGACAATGTCGTGGCTGTTCTGCGCATCCACGCCCCAGTGCCCGTTCTGGATAGTCAGCCCTTCGACGATAACATAGCCGAGGGTCTGGTCATACTCGCCCAGTGTCACGACGCCTCGATCGGTTGCCGCGCCATCCACAATCGCCGTGCCGTCGCCCGGCCCCCTAAAGACGATGGGCTGCCCCGGCGCGCCGCTGGTCAACAGTTGAAAAGGGCTGTACGTCCCGGCGGCGATGTGAAAGACATCGCCCGGCTGTGCAGCGTCGGCAGCCGTCTGCAGGCCCTTGAAGGGATTGGCCGGACTGCCATCACCGCCGCCGCTGCCGGGAACCACTTCAAGTTGACGCCCGGCTGGGTTGGCTTGAGGCTCAGTGCGGGTTGTTGCCGTAATGGTTTGAGATGCGCCGCCACCATCCGGATCAATTAGTGTCAGCAAGAGTTCGTAGGTTTGGCCTGGCTGTAGAAACATTGCGCTGGCGGCCCAATAGTTCAAGCCAAGCGGGGCGTCGTCTACGCGGAGGGTTGGGTAGGCGCGCATGGCGGTGGCGCCAGGCTGCCAGGTGCTCTCACCTACCCGGCGAAATTCGAGCGTCATTGAACTGTCGAGGTCGCTGTCGCCTTCCACCCACCACAGCACGCCAATGTGCTCAAAGGTGACATCAGCACGCACCTGGCCGGGAAGAATGGCCTGCGCCGGCGCAGCGCCAGACGAACTGCCGCTGAGCGCCAGCCAGAGGCTGGCGAGAGTGAGCAAATAGCATTTGCGCATGAGCTAGAGTTTACCACACATCCGTGACAATCAACAAAACGCCAGTCGCCGCAATGGGTGAGACATCACGCTGGCATAGTACGCTACGGCAACTTGTAAACCGGCAGCAGCGTCAGAGCGGCA
>JBGSMF010000108.1:0-8357 GCA_041740315.1 Thermoflexales bacterium | reverse complement strand
CCGGGAGGGCAGACTCCCCCTCTGCAATATGACCCATCCGTGATGAGCGGATATGAGGTCGTACCCTGCCACTTTGTTCAGAATGGACAACCCTATAACCCCGCTGCGGTTAGTACGGCTCCCACCATCTCCATTATGCGTTTTACGGCCATCACAACTACCCATACCGGTGATCTGGAACGGCAAAATCAGATACGCGAATGGCTGACATTGTTGAACTATGCTGGGTATTTTGCCTTCGGACCAGTCCGCTCGCTACAGGATTCCTCACCCACTTCGGCGCCAGGCCCTTGGTGCTATCAAGGCGATAATGTCTTTGGCCGCTTTGACGCCGTCAGAGACCTCAAAGGATATAGCTCTGGCTACAATGTTCCAGCCCCTAAAGTACCCTGTGATGGTAGCACTCCACCTAAAGATGCTAGTGGACCGTGTGCCAGTTTTGTTTCCTCTGTTCACCGCGCCATGGGCTATTTTAACGTCACCACTTTCGCTGAAGCGTATGATAAACGTTTGGCCGGGATTCAGGTCCATTATTTATACTATGGCGCGGAGGGATATAACTATGCGTTGCAGAAGAACGAGCTTACCCCTATTGCTCATCCCGTCTTTGCACGAGTGGACAATAGTGATCCAACAGTCTATAGAACCCTCCCAGTCGAATTTTCACGGATCAGTGTAACCTCATCAAGGGGATGGGTAGGAGGATCATACACACTCAAACTAGACTATAACAAGCATACTGGCATGGACAAAGATGCCGTCTGGCGGCAAATCAAACCTGGTGACATTGTTATCAACCTTGAAAATGGAAGAGTTTGGCACGTCCAGATGGTGGTTGGGTGGGGGCGCAACACAACAATTGTCACCCCAGACATATACAGTGGAATAGGCCTTTATCCTACTTACTACGATATTCCCGATGATCTTCAAGCCAGCTATGTGCCCTACGTGATGGAACGAGTCCGAGACACTCTAATAGAGTCGCCGCAACCGCGGCCCTTTCATATCGTAAAACAGACCTCCGTGAATTTCTGGGTGGCGAACTATCCCATTCTTACTCCTCCACCTGCATCCTCTCTGGCTGATGTGCCACAACATATCCAGACGCCATCGCCTCTCAAGGCTGCGCTTACTCCCACACCCATGCCTCCCGCAGCCAATGTGCCGCAACATGCCCAGGTGCCAGCTCCTCTCGCCGCTACGCCTGCTGCTCCCACATCATCGCAAGTATCCAACTCGGTGGCATGGAGCCTGGACGGCAGCCGGATTGCGATGGGGGGAGACTCGGGCGTCCGGCTTTACACGGCGGAATTGACGCCGACCCTGCACTTGGGCGCGGGCATGGCTGTGGCCGACCTGGCCTGGAGCCCAGATGGGGCCCGGCTGGCCGGCGCGCTGGCAAGCTCGCAGGTGGCTGTGTGGGAAGCCCAAAGCGGCAGCCAGATCGCTACGCTCGACGGGTTGACGGGCACGCTGACGAGCGTCGCCTGGAGTCCAGATGGCAGCCTGATCGCCGCCGGCAGCGCCAATGGCGGGGTGGGTATTTGGGAGGATGGCTCGTTCACGCTGCTGCACACGCCTGCCTACACAGGCACACGTTATATCTACGACCTGGCCTGGAGCCCCGATAGCCAGCACCTGGCCGGCGGCGATGATTCCAGGGTGTACCTGTGGCAAGCCCAGACCGGCCAGCTGCTCGCCAGCTTTTCCATCGGCAACATTCCCGCCTGGACGCTGGAATGGACGCCCGATGGCCAACACCTGGTCACGCCTGGCCCCCGTGTGTGGGACGTTGCTACCGGCGAGGTCACACACTTGGCCCAGTGCAGCGCAGGCACAGATACGCTTGCCAGCTTCAGCCCAGATGGGCAGGGGATAGCCAGCGCCGGCGCCGACCTGAGCGGCAACTCGGCCTGCGTCAATCGCCTGGACGCGAGCTATTATTATTCCGGCGTGGTTTACCTGGATACCTATCCCCGAATCGAGGCCATCACTGGCCTGGATTGGAGTCCAGACAGTCAAAGGCTGGCCCTGGCAACTCACGGCGGCTGGCTGCACGTGTGGGATTCAATCAGCGGCACGTTGCTGGCTACAGCCGCGCATTCCAATGTAACCCTCGCCGAAATTGATCACATGGTGGCCGAGTGCGCGGCTCACAACGGCCCGCTGGACTATGATCTATCTGGCAAGGTCTACCGGCGCGATTTTGCGGGCCTGGTGGATACGCTCCAAGCTCAGCCACCAGGTACGCTTTCCACTGGCTGCGCCCGGCAACTGATTACGATTGGAGAGTATTTTATGCGCAATCCATTCCCTGCTCACGTGTACCTGCCGCTCGTTCGGCGCTAAGCCAGAATTTCGCAGCCCCAGATCACCGGCTTGTATGGGGATGCAAGCCTACGGGGTGCGAAATCTAGGCTAGTTCGCGTCTCAAAACCCGTAGGCAGGCATCCCTATGCCTGCCGCTACGGAGGTTTGGGGGCGGGAACTAGGCTTAGGGTCGGAATGGACAGTAGATTGTAAAAGACCATTTCAAGCGAGGTTTTGAATTGACGCCAAAGCAAAATCAAACTATCGAGTCCCAAGTTGGAAAAAAGCGCGGGCGCGGCCTTGAACCACCCCAACCGCTGGATCAGGCGCAAGAGTTTATCACCACGGCTTTGCCCGATCCAATGCTGGCCTTCAAGGGGGGGACGGTTGAGGCCCAAGTCTCTACCCTCCAGCATCTCAGCCTTACCCAACGCCAGGCGATGATGCTGCAAATCAGCCGCAAGCAAGGCAATACCCATGCCCTGCGCGTCATGGCCGCCTTGAAGCAAATGGGGCCAGGCGCCGTTCAAACCTCTGCCGCCCCCGCCGCGCACCCATCATCACATTCGCCAGCGGCGCGCACGCCAACACTGTCTGCATCAACCACCAAGTCAAACTTGCCACCTATCCAGGCCAAACTGGCGGTGAGCGAACCCAGCGACCCCTACGAATTGGAAGCCGAGCGAGTGGCAGACCAGGTGATGCGCATGCCGCCGGCGCCCGCTACCCCGCCCCCGCCAGAGGACAAGAATGGCGCGAGCCGGTCCAGGCTTGACCGCGCGGTGCAAGCCAGCGCCGGCGGTGGGCTTGAAGCCTCAGGCGATGTGGAGGCGCGCGTTCAGCGCCTAAAGGGCGGCGGCCACCCCTTGCCCGATTCGGAACGCGCCTTTTTTGAAGAGCGGATGGGGGTGGATCTGAACGGCGTGCGGCTGCACACCAACTCGGAAGCGGCGCAAACGTCGCGCGACTTGGACGCGCGCGCCTTTACGGTTGGCTCGGACATTGCTTTTAGCGAGCGCGAGTACCAGCCAGGGACAACAGAGGGGCGGCGCTTGATGGCGCACGAGTTGACCCACGTAGTGCAGCAGGGCGGTTCTGGTCCGCTCCGAGCGAAAACCATCCAGCGTGACGGCGGCGAGGAAGAGGGTGTGCAGCCACCCGAAGGCGGCACACCCATTAGCAAAGAGGGCATTGTTATGCCCTTGAACCCCGGAGTAACTCTGAAACTTAGGACCGGCCCTTCCACCGAAAGGCTCATCTTGGCAGAAATTTCGCACCTCACGCGGCTTTTCGTCGAAACTCAATGCCCAGACCCAACCTGGTATTATGTCAATCTGAACGGCGCCAATGGCTATGTCGCAAGCGAATATGTGACGGTAAACTTGCCCGACCCACAATCGCAAATCCATATCGTCCAGAGCGGTGAAATAGCGGTGGACATTGCCAATCGCTATTACGGCACATATATCCAGTGGGGTATGGACCTGCGCTTTTATATCAATGTGCTCCTCCATGTCAATAAAGAATTTGGCCGTGATTGCAGCATTTATAGCCCAACTGGCAATTGGGAAGACACTGTCGTTGTGGCGGGCGACGATCAGACGCCGCAGTGGTTTTGGATTCCGAGCCAAGCGCTGGCCGAATCGCTAGTGCGGAAGGTGAGCAGCGGCTCGATTAGCCATGAACTATTTGGGAGCGTCGCAGATTTGCTGAATGGCCTGAAGCAGGCTTTGGAGGAAGTGGTCAATATCATTGGCGAACTGCTCGAGGGCGCCCTGGTTGGCGACTTTACGGACGAGCCAAACATTTGGAACTTGATCGGCCAAATCCTGGTCGGGTTTACGCCTATCGACTGGCTGTTCGACCTGAGAGATTTGATTGCCACAATCTGGAAGATATTCAAAGGCGAGGCGGGCTTTTTGGATTTGCTCTTGGCGTTGGTGGCCTTTATCCCCGCTTTAGGCAACATTGCCAAGCATGCGGACGAATTGAGCAAGGCCGCTGACTTTATGCGCAAGTTGCCCTTTGACGAAATGATTCCGCTGCTAAAAAAGCTCTTGGGCATCATGATCGAAAATCCAAAATTTGCCAAGACTGTTTGGAACAACATGGACCAAGTGTTGGATGTGCTCAAGCACGACGAGGTGCTAGATGTGCTCAAGCACGCCGACAAGTTGGGGGTAGACGACGCATTCGCAATGATCAAACGCTTGGGTGGAGTGGACGAATTTGCCGCCGCTATCAGCAAGTTGGGCGGCGCAGACGAGTTTGTCGCTTTGGCGGGCAAATTTGGGGGCCTGGATGAATTGGCGAACGCCATCACCAAACTGGGCGGTGCGGATGGGTTGCTCACCTTGATAACCAAGTGCGGCGGGGCGGACGAGCTGGCAACCATGATTACTCACCTGGGCGGCGTGGACGAATTTGCCGCGCTCTTGCCCAAGGCCGGTGGCATTGATAAATTATTGCCCATCGTCAAAGAAGCAGGCGGTGCAGACAAGCTCGCGGCCCTGCTCACCAAGTTGGGTGGGTTTGACGAGCTGGCCAAATTGCCGGCGGACAATATTGATATTGTGACGCTTTTGAAAAACTGCAAAGGCGCCGATGGGCTGGCGGCAAAATACGACGAAATACTGAATTTTAGAAGTACTCTAGGCGGCAAGAGTGCGGTCTGGCCATCTGGCCGCTTGCCTGCTTTTTGGAGCGGGCCTGGCGCTCAGGGCATGATTGACAAAGCCAAGTTTGCCGAGTTGGCCGATACGGATGTTGGAAAAGCTGTGACCGAGTTCGACGCTACTCTGACGGATTTTTCTTATGATAATGTGCGAAGGATACATTGGGTAGAAGCCTCTAAAAAATATGCGCAAGAGGTGGTGGCCGAGTTTGGGACAAATGGGCCTCGTTCCAAAGAAACAATAACAGCATTTCTTTGCAATCCAAGTCCTACTGGCATATTTTTCATTGAAGAACTAGCTATCCTTCAACCTGGCGGGGTGAAACTGGTGGACCAGTTTGGAAAAAAAGTTTATCAGTGGTAAACTCTGCCAAGATGCTCAATTACGCCCGCTTGGGGGGTGTCCAGGCTGCGCCACTAGATTCCCGCCTGCGCGGGAATGATGGCCGAGCAGTTGCTAAAATTTTACCGTGAAAAAGAGAATAGCACATGGAATCTGAAAACTTGACGCGTTTTGCAGCCGAATTCCTTGGCCCATTGCCGAACTATGCCGCCCAGCAAGGCTTTACTCTGCACGCGTTGCTGCAACTGAACTCAGTAGAACGCGCGCAGGCAGAAGAAATGTTGTGGCAGGCATTGCTGGGGGGCAACACAGATACTCGGGTCATGATGGGCTTGGGCGAGTTGCGCTCGCAGCGCGCGGCAGCCGTGCTAAAAGAGCTTTTGCAAGGGGGTCAGTTGCTGCCGCACAAAGTAATCCAGGCCGCGTTGGCTCTGTGGCAGATTGAGCAATTTTCCCCCGCCCTAGACTATATCTTGAAGGTGCTCAACCAGGCGCAGGACTATTTTCTCAAAGTGCAGGCCATCAATGCTTTGCAGCATTTCGCTTACCGAGAAGTTGAGCAAGTGTTACGCGGGATGCTGCACGACGAACATGCCGCGGTGCGCAGCCAGGCAATGCGTTCAATTCTGGCGCTCTATGGATTGCTGACCGGCATCGGTTGGCCGCCAATAGTGACCGACATGATGATGGACGATCCCAACACATGGCAAGTGGCGATTGCCGAATTGGATCGCTTGACAGCCCCACTGTCTCTTCCCCCTCGCCCGGCGCAGCCCTAGCAGATTGTCAGAGTGTCCATCACATCTCTATGTGCCTGCATCTCTATGCGTCCACGAGGCGCGAATTGGCCGATGAAACTATGCCGTGATACTTTGGAGGAAACAATGTCTCAATCTCACTTTACCCTGGTTCGTCTCGCCTGGATTGTGTGCACTCTGCTGGTGGCCGGCCTGGCCTGCGCCGGCGGCTCTACGCCTTCGCCCAGGCCAGTTAGGCCGGATGTGACAGCCGCGCCTGCGCAAACTCCGCTGGCGGCTTCGACGCGCGTTTCACCTTCCTCTCCCATCGCCTCTATTTACAACGACGACATTCCATCTACCCAGGCCAGGCGCATTACCATCAGCGAGCTGAACTTGATGCGCGATGCCGCCCAGGCCCTCATTCACACCTCTTGGGATGGCGACAAGGACACACCGCTGCCAATCACAACGCAAGACCTGGATCAAGCCAAGTTGGCAGCATACATTGCTAACGAGACCGACGGCCTGCAAAAGTTGACCATCCCGCCTGACCTGGAGGCGCTATACATTTCACCTGAGGCGGCCCAAGAAATTCAGGCGCTTGTGCTGCAGGCGCACGGCGAATATGTGGCCTATTTGCAAGACAAAGGCGTCTTGTCCCAGTATATAGACGAAATCATCCATAATGTTTTGCCCGCCGACCCGCAGCGCATAGTCTATCACCCCCGAAACGATCCTGAAGCGCCGCCAACGGCTACTGAAGGGCTGGTCGTGGACTCGAACATGAACAAAGATTACGCACGCTTGCAAATGAACGTATATCCTGTAGACATATACAATCGGGTCAGGTTGCTCGCCGACGCTCAAATCTTGGGTGTAGAGCCTTCAACCGAAACGGCGCGACTGGCTTACCACAAACACTTGCGCGATATGGCGGCGCGCCAGCTCATCTATCACGAAATGACGCACGTCTTGCAGCACGCCTATATCAATTTGCACGTGTCGGCAGAAGAGAGAGCGCGCAAGAGCGCCTGGAGCTATGCCACGAAAACCTTGATTGACGTGGATACGCAGTATCATTGGGCCTGGGGCGGGCGCGAGGCCTTTGCGTCTTCCAACAACAGGCACATCAGCGACGAAAGCCAGGCCGAAGGCGTCTCGTTCGAGATATTTTGCGCGCTGTACGATATGAGCCCAAAACAAAGCACCGCGGTGTGGGATCACTTTTTCGGGCGGCTGGATGATGCCCGCCAGGTCTTGAACGAGATTCGGGACCTGTTTGACACGCACTATCCCACCTTTTCGCCCGACGAATTTGGCGATCCTTTGGCGGCGGCATTAAAGAGCTACCCAGATTCCTCCGAGCGCTACGTTCTTCAGAAATTGGCATGGCGGCTGAGCGCGCTGCCGTCTTACATTGGCTACATCAATCCAACGCAGCCGCAGGATTTGGAAAAGTTATGGACGGTTTTGCGCCAAGACTAGGCAGGTCGGCACACAAGTTTGCCCAGCGCCCTGGCAGCATCTTCGCCCATCCAGGCCATCTCCAACACGGCGCGGATTGTGTCGGGGGATTTTGCGGCGAGCGCGTTCGATGGTATGGTTACCTCTCGCCCTTCGAGGCGCTCATCCCAATTGAGGTCGAGTCAGGAGGCGCACAGCGCGGCTGGCTCGGTCTTGGCCCACTCGGCCACGATTTCCCTACGCCTTGCCCGTGCGCTTGGCTGTGCTTATTCGCCAGGTGACGGCCGAGGGTCTGCGGCGTTTTCTTGAGCGCGAACCCAGGCCTGCCGGCAAGTGTTTGTCTTGATTTACGCCGGCACAGATATATGCATCTACATTCTTGCCATTTGCGCCCTCTACGGTTAAAATCGGCGTGTGCAGGCCCGCCTGTTTGTCTCGCTCGACTGGGCGCGCTGGCTGAACGTGGTGGCGATGCGAATTGTCTGGATCGGCATTTTTGCGCTGGCGCTGTGGGCGCTGTTCCGGGCTGGACTGCAGCACGTAGCGATCAATGGAGGTTGATGAACCCTCTTTGCTTCGCTGCGAGGGCAGGCGACGACCGACCACCGACGAACAATGTGGATCATTGGTCGATGATCATTGGACGGTGAGTGCACCAATGAAGCGCATAAAAAGTGAAATCTTTGTAACTACTCAGCCTGCACCCTTCGACCTGTCTGCCGACAGAGCAGGCTACGCGCCGCGCAGCCTGAGCGGAGTGAAACGCAGTCGAAGGAGCGCGGCGCTTATCCTGAGCAAGGCCGAAGGACGCTCAGGCTGCTGAGTA
>JBGSMF010000107.1:0-22688 GCA_041740315.1 Thermoflexales bacterium | reverse complement strand
CGGCCTTGCGGGCCCTGTGCAGCGTGACCTGCGCCTGCGCGCTGACCATGGTCTGGGCAGTCCGCACCGCCACCTCGGCCCGCGTGCGCATCTTTTGCAAAGGCAGCGCCCAAGACACCGCAAACGGGCGCTCGGTTTCTCCCATGCGCACCACCGCCGAGGCCCAGGTCAATCCCGCGCCAAAACCCGCCAGGCAAATATTATCGCCAGGCTTGCAACGGCCCTGTTCAATCGCCTCGCACCACGCAATGGGAATCGAGGCGGCCGAAGTATTGCCATACTTTTCAATGTTGACAAACACCTTGTCCATCGGCATCCCCAACTGGCGCGCCGCCAGCTCGATGATGCGCAAATTGGCCTGGTGCGGAATGAGCAAGTCAATATCCGAAAGCGACATTCCCGCCTGGGCAATGGCCTCAGAGGCCATCTTGCCCACAATGCGTGTGGCGAACTTGAACACATCGCGCCCCCGCATGAGGATATAGTGCAGCCCCTGGTCAATTGTTTCGTGGGTCATGACATTGCGGCAGCCTATACCCGGCACCGTCATAAAGTTGCCGCCAGAGCCATCGGAACCCATCACAAAAGAGAGCACCCCGGTGGGCGTATCGCTGGCCTGCACCAACACGGCGCCGGCCCCATCGCCAAAGAGAATGCAGGTTTCTCGGTCGGTCCAGTCTATGTTTCGGCTGATCGTCTCTGCGCCAATCACCAAGATATTACGATACATCTCGCTGGCAATAAAAGCCTGGGCGTTGATGAGGCCATACACAAAACCGGTGCAGCCAGAGGCCAATGCAAAAGCGCCGCATTGCGCACCCAGCATGTCTTGAACCAGGCTGGCCGTGGGCGGCAAAAAGTAATCTGGAGAAGATGAGGCCAAAATAATCAGGTCCACATCTTTAGGTTCAGCGCCGGCGCGCTCCAAGGCTTCACGCGCCGCCGCAGTGGCCATGGTGGCAGTAGATTCGCCTTCCTCGGCAATATGCCTTTCGCGAATGCCGGTGCGCGTGACAATCCACTCGTCATTGGTGTCAACCATCTTTTCAAGATCAAAATTCGTTATAACTTTGGCTGGCACATATTTACCCCAGCCCGCAATATGACCATATTTCATACTCTACCTCCTGGCTTGAATGGATATTATCGAATAGACATTATCGAAAATAGCAGGACTGGCATCCCTACACCCTGTCTGCGCCAGGCAGGCTGCACTCCCGAAGGGGCCAAGCGCAGCGCAGGTGCAAGCCTGCCCTGGACGGGCAGTCCAGGGTGTGCCAGTCCGCCAACGTATGGGGATACGTTGGCTACGTTATTTCCGATAAACTCTAATACAGAGCTAGGCAAAAAGATTCCTACCCGAGCGATGGCGCACCACGTACACAATCACGCCTACCACCGAGGCCACCGATACCATTGATCCCAACACTGCCGCGCCAATCAACGCAGCGCGGCGCGTGCGGGCCGTGAGCGCCTTGCGGCTCTGGCGAGCAGAAGCCAACAAGCCCTTACCCAGGTTGCGCACGAAACTGGGGCTGGGCTGAACCGGCACCAGGGTTTGTTGCACCAATTCAGCCACCGCTAACAACGAGCGCAAGGTCTCGCCATCGTCCAGCCCTTCCAAGTTTGGAGCAAGCGGCTGACCTTGGCTGAGCGCATCGGCGTGTGCGGCCAAAATATCTTCAATCGAGCGCATATCTGCCGGCCTCATTCTATCGAGTACACCACCAAGCCCAAAGTGCCTGGGCCAAGGTGCACCGCCACCCCCAGGGCCAGGTCGTTCACAAAGGTCTCGGCGCAACGGAATTCGCGCCGCACTCGTTCTAGCAGCGCCTGGGCCTCTTCTGGAGCCTGCGCGTGAATGACGGCAATGTTTACCTGCGCCTGCCCCACCTTTTCCTTTACCATCTCAACCAGGCGGTCCAGCGATTTGCGGCGCGAGCGCACACGCTCGACCACGTCCAAAGCGCCATCCGCCAGGCCAATGATGGGCTTGATGTCCAGCAGCGTCGCCAACGTCCCTTGCAATCGCCCCACTCGCCCACTCATCTGGGCGAACTGCAAATTTGCCACCGTAAAGAAAATATTCATGCGCGAGCGAATGAATTCCAGGCGACGCACAATCTCTTCCAAAGGTTGCCCTGCTTCTGCCATGCGCGCCGCCTCCAGGCACATGAACCCCAGCCCGCCCGAACCCGCCAGACTATCGAACACGCAAATCTTGATCTTGCCCACAATCATGTTCGCTGCAATCACCGCCGACTGGTACGTGCCAGACAGCTTGCTGGTCAGATGGATAGACAAGACCACATCAGCCTTGCCAACCAGCTCCTGGTACGCTTCAAAAAAATCCTGCGGCGACGGCTGCGAGGTGTGGGGCAATTCACCCAGTTCCTCGACGCGCCGATAAAAGGTGGCCGAGTCTATTGTCACACGATCCTGGTAGGTCTCGGCGCCAAAACGAATCTGCACCGGCACCATTTGAATGTCGTATTGCTGCATCAGTTCTGTCGGCAAATCGCAAGTGCTATCAGTTATGATCCTGATCATCTGCTTCCTCTAGGGACACAACCAAGCCGGCGGCCTCCATCTCATCGCGCAGCGCGATCAACGTTCGGTGATACAGCGCCTTGATCGCCCCCTCGCTGCGCTTCATAATCTTGCCGATCTCGGCGTTAGACAAACGCTCCACGAACTTTAATATCAGCAACTGCTGCCGCTCGGGCGGCAAGCAGCGAATAACCGCCAGGAGCTGTTGGCGCATTTCTTTGGTCTCGGTGATCGCTTCGGGGGCAGGGTTATGACTTTGAAGTCTAGTCCCCGCCAGCTCCACCTCGTCCAGAGCGAGCACCTTGCGCCGGCTGCGATCTCGGTGCCAATTGGCCACCAGATTGTGCGCTATCCGATACAACCAGGCCGAAAAGGGCAAGCCTCGCTCATCATAACGGCCAATATGATTCATGGCGCGTTGAAAAGTTCGCGCCGTCAAATCTTCGGCCTCGTGGTGGTTGCCGGTGCGATAATAGATATAGTTGTAAATCTTGGCCGCATAGCGCTGATACAAAGCGCCAAAAGCCGCCGGGTCATCCTCTGCCCGCGCGATCAAGCTGGCATCGGACTCTAATTCACTCAACCCCATTCTCCCAACTGCAGACCGGGGGGTTCACCATACAAAACCCCAATCTGCCCGCTTGGTTACGCCGCCTAGCCGCCTGAGAGCAGGCTGGCATCCCTATGCCAGCCGCGCTAACCCCGATAGCTTGCTAGCCAGCCCCCAAAAGAGCCAATAGCACGCCGCCGGCCACCACACAGAAATCTGGGGGATCACACCCGAGGCAAGCACATTGTGGGCAAACACTTTGCCACAAGCCGCCAGGCTGCGCGCGCCGCCCGAATCGTTGAGGCCAATCAATGGGATACCGCTCTCCAGGGCCAACTCTTGAAACGACCCTTCATCCAATAAAAGTGCCAGGCGCTCGCGGGCGGCCAGCTTGCCGCGCGCATGTTGCTGCTCAACTCGCTCTGGGCCACCCCCGGCCAGCGCCTGTTCGCGCATGTCTCTAAGCTTGGTCAAATAATCCATATGTTACTCCCTGTTCAAATCTTGCTGTCACCCTCCCGCAGGTTTGAACCCTTGTCACGCCCGGGGAGCCAAATTTTTAACCTGCGGGAGGGTAGGCTGAGCAGTTGCAAATCTTGTACAATGATACCACAGGATACAGTCTAATGCCAAAACCACCCTATTTTCGGCAAATAAGGTATAATAGCTTTTTTGGAACGCATACTTGAATGCGTAAACTGATCACTCAAGGAGTATGTATGTCCTGGCGCCGATTGGGCATTTTGCCGACTGTTCTCACTGGCCTTGTTGTGCTTGCGCTGCTAGTGTGGCCTGTTCTCACATCTGTCCGCGTCATCGCCGCCCCGCCAACCCAAGAAGGTCAAGCCACCATCACGGCCCCTCAAAGCGGATCACAGGTGGGAGGCACCATCCAAATTACCGGCTCGGCCACTCACCCTCAATTCCATCGCTACGAACTGGCCTGGGCATCCGAGCCTATCACGGGCGACTCGTGGGCCGTGTTTGCCACTATCGAAGCCCAGATTGAAAACGGTATATTGGGCACCTGGAATACCGCCCAGGTACCAGATGGCTCGTACAGCCTGCGTCTGCGGGTGGTGCGCCAAGATTCCAACTATGCCGAGGTGGTGGTGACCAGCATACAGGTTGTGAACAGCCGCCCATTGGAAACCCCCACCCTTTCTATCGGTCCTACCATTCCACCCGAAGAAACCCTAGTCCCGGGCACGCCCACGCCCGAATTGATCATGCAGCCGCCTACCTCCACACCACAGCCTCCCACCTCCACGCCGGCAGGCAGCAACGCCGATAGCGGAGGCTCGAACGCGCTGTCTCCCACCTCATTCAACGTCAACCTGGGCGCGTTGGGCGAGGCTTTTTGTAATGGCGTCACTTGGACGTTCGGGCTATTTGTTCTGTGGGGTGTGGTGCTGAGCATAAGGAGCATCGCTCGCTGGGCTTTGCAACGTATGGCGAGGCAAGGAAACAAGGGAACTGAATAGAACCTGGAGCCAGCCATTGTTCTCTCTATCCTGAAATACTATGCAAGCCTTACTAGATAAATTACGGCCCCGCTCATCGCAAGCCGCAAGCGAAAGCGGCGCCGCCTGTGTGATTGTTGGCCTGGGAAACCCGGGCCGCAACTATGCAGAAACGCGCCACAACGCTGGCTTTCAGATAGTTGGCATGTTAGCTCAGCGGCACAATCTGAGCTTTTCGCGCAAGCAAATGGAGGCGCTGATTGCTACGGGGCACATCTTGGGAAAGCGGGCAGTGTTGGCCAAACCCCAGACATGGATGAACGAAAGCGGGCGGGCAGTTGCCTCATTGGCGCGTTTTTACAAGACAGACCAGCAGCGCCTCTTGGTTGTATACGATGACCTTGACTTGCCGCTGGGAGCCATCCGCCTGCGCGCCGAAGGAGGCAGCAGCGGGCACAAAGGCATGAAATCCATCATTGAAAAACTGGGGACACAGGGTTTCCCGCGCTTGCGGGTGGGAATTGGCCGCCCGCCAGGGCGAATGGACCCCATTGATTATGTGCTCCAGCCATTCGGACGAGATGAGGCAGAACTGATCCAGGCATCCTATCGCCAAGCGGCAGATGCGATCGAGTTCTTTCTCACAGAGGGCTTGGCGGCAGCAATGAACAAATTTAACAAGCCGTCTAGCCCAGAAGAAGGAAAAGATGATTGAAAATACACCCGATCCAGCTTTGCGCGAGATTGCCACAGTCTTTCGCTGCCACCCAGATATGGCCCTAGCCATCGCCGAGCGGATTCGCCAAAAACTGGGGCAGCCAGTGAGCAATGCAGATATTGCCCGCGTGATGAAGAGCATTCCCCCTACCCGCCTATCGGTAGAAGCGGTTGTGGCCAAGTTGGGCAAGCGCCCCCAGCGCAAGCCGCCAGTTCCATCCACACCAGCCGCCAAGCCAACGCGCGCCAAGCGCGCATCTGGCAGCAGCTTGCCAGCCGATAGCCCACGCGAAAAGGCCAGCCTCCAAGAACAACTGGCCGGGTTGCTCACCACCAATTGGGCGCGAGCCCGAGCCGAAAAGCTAACCGTGCCCAATATGAGCGCAGAGAAATTCATCAAGGCGGTGCGCACCTATACCGGCCACAAAGACGCCCCGCTGCGGCGTATCCTCAATGCCGCCCTCGCGCTTGACCGTAGAGACATTTTGCTCACACCCAACGTAGTCGCCGATAAAGTCAACGATATGGTCATGAACGGAGATGAAGGCTAGGCGGGTCGGCTGCGCCGACCCACCCAGACAGCAAGTCTGAAACTTGCTCATTTTGCTGTTTCTTGTAGCCGCTTATGAACCTTGCGGGCCTTTTACCACTTTTAGGCAGTGCCGCCGCTTATAGGCAATGGCTAGACGAGCTCAAAAGCGGCGACAAAGCCGCCCTGCCGCTGTTGCGGGCGGCCAGGCCTTACCTGCTGGCAACACTGGCCCAAGACCTGAACAAACCCCTCGTTATCATCACTGGCCGGCCAGAGCGCGCCGTGATGCTGTTCGAAGCCCTGTGCACCTATCTGGGCGACTCGTTGCGAGTCTTGCGCTTTGCCGAGCCAACGGCGCTTTTTTACGAGCGCGCCCAGTGGCCCAGAGAAATTGTCTGCGAGCGGCTTGCAGTGTTGTCAACCCTGGCCGGCGAGCGCCCCGCCGCCGGCAATCAGACGCCTAGCCCCATCATCATCGCCTCTACCCGCGCCTGCATGCAGCGCACGCTGCCCCCTCGGTCATACCGGGCCAGCGCGCGAGTGCTGAAAAAGCGGCAGATCATCAACCTGTCTGCCACTTTGCTTCACTGGATCAACATTGGCTACGAGCGCGCCAATGTGGTAGAAGCGCCGGGCGAGTTTTCGAGCCGGGGCGGCATTGTAGACATTTTTCCACCCGCCACACCTTACCCGGTGCGTATCGAGTTGTTTGGAGAAGAGATCGAGTCGCTGCGCCGCTTTGACCCGACCACTCAACGCTCGACCGATGCGCTCGACTCGGTGGTGATTACGCCCGCCAGCGAGGCGCTGGCTCGCTTTGGCCCTCAAGCTGCGCCCTTGGTGCGCAACTGGGATCTGAGCCAACTGCCAGACGATATCGGCGCCACCTTTTCTCAAGACATTGCCGCGCTGACCTCTGGCGAACCGTTCAAGAGCATTGAATTTTACCTGCCTTACTTTTATGATGAGGCGGCTTGCCTGCTAGATTACCTTACGCCAGGCGATGGATTGGTAGTGATTGACGAGCCGGACGAGATTCAAGATGTCTGGCGCGAACTAGAAGAGCAAGCGATTGACCTGCGCGACAAAGCCCTGGGCGATCCGGACGATAGCTCGACCCAGCGCCTGCCCCCAGATTATCCCCTGCCCTACCTCACCTGGGACGATTGGCGCGATGCATTGGGCAAACACTCTACCTTGGCGTTGGGCGAGCAAGAAGCCTTTGAAGCCGAGCCGCAGCCGCTGGGCGATGCCTTTAGCGTCGGGCCGCGTTTTGGTGGGCAGCTCAAGACCGTGCTCGACCACATTGCTCAATGCCAGGCAAGCGGCGAGACCATCGTCGTCATCAGCCGCCAGGCCGAGCGATTGGCCGAGCTGTGGAACGAGCGCGACGCGCAAGCGTACCGCAGGCCCATCACAGACCTGAGCGAGCCGCCACGCGGGCTTGTATTTATGCACGGCGCGCTGGCCGACGGCTTTACCTTTAGAATTTCAAACTCATCCCTCATCCCTCCTCCCCCCTCCCTGCTCCATATCCTCACCGACGGAGAAATTTTTGGTTGGGTACGGCCTGCGCCGCGCCGCCGCGCCCGCCCACGCGCCATGACGCCCGAAAGCTATTTCACCGATATGCAGCCGGGCGATTATGTGGTCCACATCGAGCACGGCGCGGGCATCTTTCAGGGATTGACCACGCTCAAAGTTGACGGCACCGAACGCGAATATTTGCAGGTGACCTACGCCGCCGGCGACAAGCTCTACGTGCCCATCCACCAGGCCGACCGGCTCTCGCGCTACATTGGCGCCGATGATCGCCCACCTAATATTCACCGGCTGGGCACAGCCGATTGGGGCCAGATCAAAGAACGCGCCCAAGCGGCCGCGCTACAAGTGGCGCAAGAGCTGCTAGAACTGTACGCCGCGCGCGAAACCGCCCCCGGTTTTGCTTTTTCAAGCGATACCCCCTGGCAGCAAGAATTGGAAGCGGCCTTTCCCTACATCGAAACCGAAGACCAATTGCGCGCCATCCGAGATGTCAAGGCCGACATGCAAAAAGCTCGCCCCATGGACAGGCTGATTTGCGGCGACGTGGGCTATGGCAAAACCGAGGTGGCGCTGCGGGCAGCCTTCAAGGCAGTGCAAGACGGCAAGCAAGTGGCCGTGCTGGTGCCTACGACCATCTTGGCCCAACAGCACTATACTACGTTCGGCTCACGCCTGGCCGCCTACCCGGTCAAGGTGGAAATGCTCAGCCGCTTTCGCTCCAAGAGCGAACAAAAAACGATCTTGGAAGAACTGGAACAAGGCGCGGTTGATATTGTCATTGGCACTCACCGCCTGATTCAAAAAGACGTCAAATTCAAAGACTTGGGCTTGCTCGTCATTGACGAAGAGCAGCGTTTTGGCGTGACGCACAAAGAGCGGCTCAAGCAACTGCGCACCGAGGTAGACGTGCTAACCATGACGGCCACCCCCATACCTCGCACGCTGTACATGAGCCTGACCGGCGTGCGCGACATTAGCACCATTGATACTCCCCCCGAAGAGCGCCTGCCGGTATTCACCTACGTTGGCCGCTATGACGACGGGCTGGTGCGCACAGCCATCTTGCGAGAGCTTGACCGCGGCGGGCAGGTGTTTTTCGTCCACAATCGCGTGCAGGGCATCGAACAAATCAAGCTCCGCCTGCAAGCCACCGTGCCCGAAGCCCAGATCGCCATAGGGCACGGCCAAATGGCTGAAGACAAGCTGGAAAAGGTAATGCTCGAGTTTGTCTCTGGCAAGCTCGACGTGCTGCTGTCTACCTCTATCATCGAGAGCGGGCTGGATATTCCCAACGTCAACACCCTCATCGTCAACCGCGCCGATTGGTTTGGGCTGGCCCAACTCTACCAATTGCGCGGGCGCGTGGGGCGCAGCGCGGCGCGCGCCTATGCCTACTTTTTGTGCGACCGAGAATCGACGCTGACCGAAGAAGCGCGCCAACGCCTAGAGACCATCCGTCAAGCCAGCGACCTGGGAGCGGGATTTTCCATTGCCATGCGCGACCTGGAGATTCGCGGCGCGGGCGACCTGCTGGGCATGCGCCAGCACGGCCACATTGCCGCTGTGGGTTTTGACCTGTACACCCGCCTGCTGGCGCGCTCGGTTGAAGAGCTGCGCGCCAAGCGCCTCGGCCAGGCTCCGCCGCCCCTGCCTGTTTCCAGCGTGGTGCTCGACCTGCCGCTGGCAGCCTACCTGCCGTCAAACTATGTGCACGACGAGACTCTGCGCCTGCAACTGTATCGCCGCATGGCCAACCTGAGCACGCCTGCCAGCATTGACGAGATTCAAAAAGAGCTGTCAGATCGCTTTGGCGCGCTGCCTGCCCCGGCCGCCGACTTGATATTCCAGCTTCGCCTCAAGGTGATGGCGCAGCAGGCGCGCATTTTTGCCATTGGGGTTGAAGGCGAGCAATTTGTCCTAAAAGGAGACTGGCTGGAAAGCGCCAATCGCGTTGCCCTGCAGCAGCAACTGAGCCCGTTGGCGTTTGTGTCTCGCAGGCAAATCAACCTGCCCCGCCGCCGCGAGCGCGATTGGCGCGCGGCGCTGGTGGCGGTGTTGGAAAAGCTGGCCGCCGCGTAAAACATATTCAGCGAATCGCCCATATCTTTTCAATAGAGTTTATTGGAAATAACGCAGCCAACGTATCCCCATACGTTGGCGGACTGGCACACTTGCACCTGCGCTGCGCTTGGCGCAAGTGCAGGTGTGGGGATGCCCGTCCTGCTATTTCCAATAATGTCTAATAATCCGAGGTGAGGGCAGGGCATGCCCTGCCCAGACAGGGTAATCACAACAAGCAAGGAGGATACGATGAAACCCCGCTTACTTTTGGCTTGCGCGTTTGGGCTTGGCCTGCACCTGGCCCTGTTGATTATGTTGGGGGCAACCTTCACAGTAACCCAAGCCGCTCCCATCACCCTCCACGTAGCCCACGATTGCACAGGCATCTCTAATTGTTATCCATCCATCCAGGCCGCCATCAACGCCGCCAACGATGGCGACACCATCCGCGTGGCCCAGGGAACCTTTCTTGAAACCGTGCTGATCACCAAAAGCGTGATTTTGGAAGGCGGCTGGAGCCTAGATTTTAGCGCCCGCGACTGGTCCCTGTATGTAACCACGATTGATGCCCAGCGGGCCGGGTCGGCGATACGTGTAGACGGCATCGTCTCGCCAACCATTGAAGGCTTTAGCATCACCGGGGGCAACGCCAGCAACTATTTAGGTTGGGGCGGCGGCATCCTCATTGCCGGCGACTGGGACGAGCACAGCCTGGCCATCATCCGCCACAACGTCATCACCAACAATATTGCCTGCGATGGCTTGGTTTCTTGCCAGGGCTACGGCGGCGGCATCATGGTCTATAGCAGCCAATCCATCATCGAGCACAACACCATCATCAGCAACGCGGCCCGCACCGGCGGAGAGGGCAACGGGCACGGCGGCGGCGTCGCCATCTGGGGATGGCCTGCTGACTCGACCATCGCGCACAACATCATCGCCAGCAACACGGCCGTCTTTTCCACAACGGGGGCATTTGCCGCCGGGGAAGGCGGCGGTTTTTGGAGCGACCGGAATACCATCTTGCGCGATAACGAGATCAGAGCGAATGTGGCCGCTGTAAAAGGCGAGGGGCGCGGCGGCGGCGTTTACGCCGGCGGCGACCTGCACAATAACCGCATCCTCAGCAACACAGCCAGCATCAGCGGCGCAGGCGTTGGCGGAGGAGTATACGCCTACTATGTAGGCGATTTTGATGACAACCTCGTGCAAGGCAATGTGGCCAGCCAGAACGGCGATGGAAGCGGCGGCGGAATTGTTGCCACCTACCTGGCGCGCGCATTGCACAACAAGATTGTAGGCAACGTGGCAACGCGCGGCGGCGGAGTGTACTATAACGAGTATAGCGGCAACCAAGAGTTCAGCCACAATCTGGTCACCCATAACCAGGCCACCGGCACTAACTTGGCCACTTTTGATGGGGGCGGAGGGATAGCCAGCGCAGCCGACCAGCTAGAGATGACGCATAACGAGATTATCAGCAACACAGCCGAGAGAACAGGCGGCGGATTGTTGGTGACCCAAGGCACGCGCTATCTGGTCCAAGACAATCAGATAGCGAATAACGTCGGGTATACAGGGGGCGGCCTGGCCGTGTATACCGCCACCGGAACAATCGCCAACAACCGCATCATCGGCAACCAGGCCATTGCAGGGGGCGGGGTCTATCTATGGGGCCAAGCCAGCCCTGCGCTCGACCGCAATGTGGTGATGAGCAACACAGCCCAGGGCTTTTTTGTCGCCGGCGGCGGCCTGCTCATTTATGTGGACAGCGGCACCCAGGTCACGCTGACAAACCACCTTGTCGCCCACAACCTGGCTGGCGCGAGCGGACTGGGCGGGGGGATTGTTTGCAGCGGCGGCGGCGGCTGCAACATTATAAACTGCAGCATTGCAGACAACAACCAAGGCGACCACCAAGAAGGCATTCTCCTCGGCTCAGGCGCGCCCCACAAGGTCTGGAACACTATCATCGTTGGCCACAGTGTTGGCATCACCGTAGCAGGCGGCACAGCCGACTTGGACTATAACGATTACTACGACAACGCCATCAACGTCGGCGGCGCGGCGTCAGGCGCTCACTCGCTCACCGACGATCCACAGTTCGAGGACCGAGCCGCGAGTGACTATCACCTGGCTATGGGGTCTCTGTTGATTGACCAGGGCGGCAGCGTGAATGTGCCCCACGATTTTGAAGGCGATCCACGCCCGCGCGGCAGTGCGATAGACATTGGCGCAGACGAAGCTTATCTGGCCGAAAGCTATGTGAGCGATTTCACCGGCAGCGATACTAATGACGGCTCGCCCGCTCATCCCTTTGCCACGGTGACCCAGGCCGTCAGCGAAACGCGCAGCGGCGGCGCTATCTATGTGGGGCGCGGCCACTATACCGAGCGCATCACCATCACGCGCAGCATCAAGTTGCTGGGCGGTTACCAAGAAAGCGATTGGGCGCGCGACATTGACGCCTATAGCGCCACGCTGGATGCAGAAAGACAAGGTTCTGTCATTGTCGTCAGGGGCGCTGGCGTGAGCGCAACCATTGAAGGCTTTACCATCACCGGCGGCGAAGCCCATATTTATGGCTCCGGCGGCGGCCTGATCGCTTACGATGGCGCTGCCGTCAATCTGCGCCTCAACACCATCTGGGGCAACCACGCGCAAAACGGCGGCGGCGGGATCTTGCTTTCCATGGGAGACGAAACGCATTCAGAAAGCGTCGTGGAAGCCAACCGCATCTTTGACAATCGCGCCGAGGGCATCTTTGTTCCACTGGCCGGCGCGCGTCTGCCCTTGCATCCCCTGCAAGGGCCAGAGCCAGGCGGCGGTTTGCTAATCTGGGGCGGGCCGGCTCGCATCGTCAACAATTGGGTCTACAGCAACACCTCGGCTGCCGGCGGTGATGGAATGGCGCTGGTCAATCACTATGACCCAGTGCAAGTGTATCACAACACCATCGCCGACAATGCCGGTCACGCCGGCGTAGGAATAGAATTGAGGGGCCAAGAATTCTATCTATACAACAATCTGATTATCGGGCATGGCACCGGCATTACGGCCTCGGCCGACGCTTTGGCTGCTTGGGACCATAATGGTTTCCACGACAACACTGCGCTTTATGGCCCTGGCCTGGCGGGTGGCTCGCACGATGTGAGCGGCGACCCAAGTTTTGCCAATCGCCCTGCGCATGATTATCACATTGGGCCTGGCTCTATAATGGCCGGGCGCGGCCTGGACCTCGGCGTGACGACGGACGTTGACGGCGACCCACGCCCCGCTCCGGTTGGCACCCTGCCCGACCTGGGCGCCGACGAAATCAGCCAACGGCGCATCTACCTGCCGTTAGTTTTGCGAAATCATTAACAAGGGCTAGCAGGCTGTCGGAGAGCGGGCTGGTAGGCTCGTAGTGCGCGCTTCAGCGCGCTAAAGCGCGCACTACGAACGGCCCTCTCCGACAAGCTCCTAGGAGGATACGATGAAACCCCGCTTACTTTCAGCTTTTGTCTTTGGCCTGGGATTGCTTGCCCTGGTGAATGCCGGCTTATCTCACTCACAGGCGCGCGCCCAGGCCACTTGCGCCCGCTATGTGCTTGCGCCAGACGGCAGCAATGTGGGCCGTGATTGCTCGGATCAACGCTACCCGTGCCGGACCGTGCAATATGCCCTGAGCCAGGTGGCCGCCGATAGCGAGGTGATTTGTGTGGCAGATCACTCGTTAGCGCCTGGCCCCTCGGTGTATACCGGGACACTTGTCATCACTCGCTCTGTCACATTGGATGGCGAGTGGCAAGCTGCCTGCGTTGACCCCAGCGATCTTACGTGCAGCTTTACCCACGTTGAGTGCGATCCGCAAAACGTCGTCCTCGACGCGCAGGCCGCCGGACGGGTTATCAGCATCACGGGCGCTTCGCCAACCATCAATTGCTTCACCATCACCGGCGGCGACGCGGCCGGGCAAGGCGGCGACCCAGGCGGAACGGTGGATAACGACGCCGGGGGAGGCGTCTTTGGCCGAGACGCTTCTCCCATCATTGTCAACAATGTCATCGTTGGCAACTATGGCTGCAATGTATGCCCTGTTTCGTATGGCCGAGGCGGCGGCATTTACCTGATCAACGCCGGAGCGACCGCCATCATCAGCGGCAACCTGATCGGCAAAAACATGGCCGATAACTCTACCTGGGGACAGGGCGGCGGGATCATGCTGCGCAACTCGCAGGCGCAGGTTCGCCACAATACCATTCAATCCAACCGGGCCGGCCTTTCGGCCGGCAATGGGGGAGGCATTGCCGTCATAGATAGCCAACCCATCATCGCCGACAACAAGATTCTGACCAACGTCGCCGGCACGGGCGTGCTGTGCAACGGCGGCGGCATCTATGTTTGGTCGGCCACGCCGGTCACCATCGAGCGCAACCTCATCCAGGCTAACCGGGCGCTTGACGGCACTGGCGATTCTGTGTTCATCAGCAGCGGCGGGGGCATCTATTACGCCGGCAAGCCGAGCGCCTCTGCCCTCATCCGCGACAACACCATCCTCAACAACATAGCTGCCACCAACTGGGAAGGCATGGGCGGGGGTCTCTATTTGGGCAACGTGGATGCCTCGGCGCTGGTGAGCGGAAACACACTAGAAGGCAACGTCGCCGGTTTTAACGACGATGGCGCCGGCGGCGGCATCTACCTGAGCGAGTCTGACGCAACGATCGAAAACAACCGCATCTGCCACAACACTGCCTCACCCGGCGGAACGCTTGGCATGGGAGGCGGGCTATGCGTCAATGGCGGCGCTGGGTTGATTCGAGGCAATGTCATCACCTATAACACGGCTTTGGCGGGCGCTATGATCGGCGCTGGCAGCGGAGGCGGGCTGGCTATCTCCAACAGTCTGGCCATCGTGCAAGACAACTGGATTGCCCAAAATCAGGGCGCTACGGCGCCCAACTCTTCGGGCCTTGGTGGCGGAGTCTATGTGTACCATGGAGCTCCAAGCCTCTTGGGCAACCATATTCTTGATAACACCACCGGCGGCGGCAACCGCGGCTGGGGCGGCGGGCTTTATGCCGAGGATTCCCTAGTCCGCCTGGAGCGCAACACCATCCTGGATAATAGAGTGATTGGCAGCATCTACAACCGAGGCGGCGGAGTGCACATCAATTCCTGCCCGGCTTTTACGCTGACCAACAACATTATTGCTCGCAATGCGGCCACCACTATAGGAAGCGGAATAGCTTTGAGAAACAGCGCCGGCTTGCTGGTTCACAATACCATCGCCCAAAATCAGGCCGGCGATGGCGTGGGGGTGTGGATAGACTCGCACAGCACGGTAACACTGACCAACAACATTATCGCCAGTCAAACCGTGGGCATCAGCAACACGGCCGCGGCCAGCAGCATCGTCAGCGCGCAGTACACCCTGTTCGATGGCAACGGGCTGAACTATGGGCCGGGCGTGGATAGCGCCCACGAGATTGCCGGTCCGGCGGCGCTCTTGCCAGATTATCACATCAGTAGCGGTTCTGGCGCTAGAGACACAGCCACTCCCCTCGCCGGGGTGACGATAGATATTGACGGCGACCCGCGCCCCATTGGCCCGGCCCCAGATGTGGGCGCAGACGAGTACATCAAGAGACTGTATCTGCCGCTCGTCCTGCGAAATTTCCAAGAGTCTGCCAGAAAAATCAGTATCTTTTCTTGTGCAACACCCTGGTCGCAAAAACCTCCCGCAGAAATCTGCGGGAGGTTTTTGGCTGGCCAACTCGTTTTTAACAGCTACTATCGAATGACGTCAGGTCAGATTACGGCTCAGGAGGCACAACGGTAGGTTTGGGTTCTCGCACAATAATCGCCACGTTCGTCGTATAATCCCCAAACCACTGCACACCCTCTTGCACCATGCGCCACTGAAAATTATAGGTGCCCGGCTCGCAAGGAGCTTCTATGTTAAAGGTAAAAGTTTTGCTTTGGCCCGGCGCAATCGAGTCAGTGCTGGAAAGCAAGATGCGGGTGCCGCCCGTCCACAGCGTATTGTCCTGCGGATTCTGGGTGCCAAGTCTGTACACCCCATCTCGAGTCCAGGTCGTCGTGCCAGTATTCTTCATCGTGATCGAAACCTGCCTTACAGCGCAAGTGACTATCCTGACCGGCACATTCTGGCTGACAAATTGAGCGTTGTTAACTGGCGCTCCAACCGTGATCTTTACATTTGTCGTATAGCCCCCGAACCAATGGACGCCCTCTCGCACCATGCGCCACTGAAAGTTATACGTCCCCGGCGTGGTGGGCGCCGTGATGTTAAAGGTAAAAGTTTTGCTTTGGCCTGGCGCTATCGAGTCGGAGCTGGAAAGATAGATGCGGGTGCCGCCCGTCCACAGGGTATTATCTTGCGGATTCTGGGTGCCAAGTTTGTACCCCCCGGCCCGGGTCCAGGTAGTGCCGCCATTATTCTTCATCGTGATTGAAACCTGCCTCTGCTCACCGGGCTGCAGCGTTGTTGGCACGTTCTGGCTGATGAATTGAGCATTATCTGTGGGCGTGGGCGACGGCATGGGGAAGGTGAGGCCAGGCCCGCCGCACCCGTGGCAGCCGGGATCTGGATAACCTGTCTCTACCTCGCACTGCTGGCTCCAATAGCACATGGCGTCAGAAACGCCGCCGGGCGGCGCGTGATGATTAAAGTTGTGATTGTTCCAGCACTTGAACACCTTTTCCGAGGAGCCGACCCACAAGCTGCAAATGCCGCCGACGAATTTTTCGGCCCCCGCGCCTAGGATAGATGACTTGAGCGGGTTGTTAAAGACCTGACAAGAGTTAAAGTAAAGCACCTTGTCGTTCAGGCCACTGGGCTGGAGAGTATTGAAATAGGTGTAGGACAAAGTGCCATCCGAGAGCAAAATTCCGGTCGTTGAACCATGGCCAACCCTTCCCCAGTAAAGCAGGTTGGGGCAACTCAGCCAGTTCTTGATTGCCGTGGTGTTCTCTTCGGCACCAAGCAGTTTTTTGGCCGTGTAGCCGGCCGAAACGGCATAATTGTAAGACGTGTTGATACCCTCGACCGCCGTTGGGAATTCCATTGTGCATGTGCTGAGCAGCACCTGGATGCTTGGGTCAGGGCAAGTTGCCAGAATCATTGGCGTCTCGGTCTGTTCAGTGTCTTTTGGCGTATAATCTCTTTCGACCGAGACAACCTCATAATCTGCGCCCAGGGTGATTTTGGCAGCCTCAACCAAGTACGTGTCGCTGCGAAGCATGTATACAATCAGGGTTGAGGGAATGGCCTTGCCATCATAAAGCACATCCACTTGCGCCTTCAGATACGGGCCTTGGGCGAAATCTGCGTCAAGCTCGTCTTTGACAATTTTCACGATGGTGTCCGCTGCAAGATCCTTGTGCTGCTCTAGAACGGTGGCAAAGACCTCCACCGGCACGTCAGAAGGTAATGGGGCTGCAGCCATAGGCGGTTGCGCTGCGCCGAGCATAAGCAGGACCAGTACAATCAAGACACTGAACCGAGTTAGCAATCGCGCTTTCATCATTTATGCTCCTTTGCAAATATTTATTGTGTAAATGTTACTAAAAAACGGGGCAAGTCAGCCAGCTATCTGTGTAGCTAAAAATATTTCCTCCTTTCGAATTATGAATTCGTCCGAATTATGAATTCTAACCAAATCCTAACCTTGGATTATAATATAATCACATGGTTCTAACATGTCAAAAACCTCCAAAAAAAACACATAAACAAGGCAGAACCCAAACGCGCGTTGCCAAGCCAAAGCAATTACAGTTTATACCCTCATGCAGTGCGAATCTGTCAACCAGGCCAACTTTTGCTAACCCCGCTTACATAGATGAGATTTTCGGTTATAATTGGCGTGACAGATTGAATAAACTAAAGGAGCATAAAATGATTGTCACAACCAAACAACTCTTTGAACTCGCCTACGGCAAGTATGCCATTGGCGCTTATAACATCAACAACCTGGAACAGGCCATGGGCTTGTTTAGGGGCTGCCTAGACAGCCAGTCGCCGTTCATCATTCAAATCAGCAAAGGCGCGCGGTCTTATACCCACAAGCTCATGCTCGAGGGCCTCATCCGCAGCGCCGAACAGGTCTTTCCAGACGCCATCTTTGCCGTCCACCTCGACCATGGCGACGAAGACACGTGCTACGATTGCATCAACAGCGGCTTTTACAGCTCGGTGATGATAGACGCCAGTCACGAGGATTTTGAACAGAACATTGCCGCCACCCGGCGCGTGGTCGAGGCGGCCCACGCCAAGGGCATTGTAGTCGAGGCCGAGCTGGGCCAACTGGGCGGCGTGGAAGAGCATGTCAAGGTTGACGAAGCCAACGCCAAGTTGACCGACCCCTCCCAGGCCAAAGAATTTGTTGAACGCTCGGGGTGCGATTCGCTGGCCTGCGCCATTGGCACCAGCCACGGCGCGTTCAAATTCAGCGGCACGCAGGGCTTGCACTTTGACGTGCTGGAAGAAATTCAAAAGCGGCTGCCCGGTTTTCCGCTGGTGATGCACGGCAGCAGCTCGGTGCCGCAAGAAGAAGTAGAGCGCATCAACAAGGCCGGGGGCAACCTCAAGGGCGCCAAGGGCGTGGACGAGACCCAGTTCAAGCGCGCGGCGCAACTTGGAGTGACCAAGGTAAACATTGACACCGATGGCCGCCTGGTGTGGACGCGCGTCCACCGCGAATACTTTATCGAAAAGCCCGAAAACTTTGACCTGCGGCCCATCGGCAAGGTCTTTATGGCCGAATACGCCCAGTTCATCGCCCACAAAAATGAAATGCTGGGCAGCGCCGGCCAATTAGAGACCGTGCGAAAAGCACTGAAAACCTCAAGTTAACCACCAAGTACACAAAGGAACACCAAGTTCCCTTTTTCCTTTGTGTGCCTTTGTGCCCTTTGTGGTGAAAAGGAAATTCCTACGGCCAGAGCCGTCCTATGGATTAACTAAATTTATTCGCCCTTGCGAAGGTTCGGCCAACGAAACATCGGACACCCTTGCAAGGGTTTGCACCTAAATGGAGATGAAAAATGCGCATTGTTGATTTGTCTGCTCTCATTGCTCCCAGCCCAGAAAACATGCCGCCGTTTGAGAAAACAGAGATTCACTATTCCGATCATAGCGCCGGGGCGGCGCAAGCGCAGGCGATTCTCAAAGTATCGCCGGGACTTTTCCGCAACAGCGAAGGCTGGGCGACCGAAGAATTTGTCAAGTTCGGCACCCATAACTCGACCCACATAGATGCGCCCTGGCATTACAACAGCCAGATTCAAGGCCAACGCGCGCAAACGATAGACGAACTGCCATTGGAATGGTTCTTTGGCAATGGCGTGGTGCTGGATATGGCGCACAAGGCCGAAGGCGATCCCGTCACAGTTAGCGACATTGAGGCTGAACTGGCTCGCATCGGCTATACACTCAAGCCGCTGGATATTGTGCTGGTGCGCACAGGGCGTGACGCTTTTTATGGACGGCCAGACTATATCTTCAAGGGCTGCGGCGTCACTGCAGAGGCAACTCGCTGGTTGTATGAACAGGGCATTCGCGTGATGGGGATTGACGCCTGGGGCTGGGATATGCCTCTGGATCGGCAAGCCAAAGACGCAATGACCCAACAGCAGCCAGGCATCTTCTGGGCCGCTCACCAAGCGGATTTGCCTTATGCGCAGATCGAGCGACTGGTCAACCTGGGGGGCCTGCCGCCATTTGGATTCCAAGTGGCCTGCTTCCCGCTCAAAATCAAGAGCGCCAGCGCCGGCCCAACCCGCGCCGTGGCTATTTTGCCTGATTAGGGTTCATCAGTGTCAACTTAAGAGTCACAGTCATTGCGAGAACTCAAATCGCCGGGGGCGATATGTTTACAAGTCAGAAACTTGCACTGGTCATTGCGAGCGCCCGCCAGGGCGCGAAGCAATCTCAGCGTCATAAGGGATTGCTTTCTACCTGGCGGCAGACAGGCACCGCTACGCGGTTCGCAATGACGACAAGAATCAAGTTTCTGGGTAGGCGCGAAGCGCCGAAGCAATCTCAAGTATGGGATTGCTTCGCCGCCTGCGGCGGCTCGCAATGACAAACCGTTAAGTTGACACCAATGATTAGGTTTGAATAGATTGTGAACCATTGATATCAACTTGGCCACCCTTGCGAAGGGTTCAGAACCTTCGCAAGGGTCTGCCTGCGGCCCAAGTTGACATTGATGATTGCGAACTAGAACAGGGGCAGCTTGGCTGCCCCTCATTATTTACCCGCCTTTGCCTGGGCTGCCTTGACCACCGCCACCAGGCGCGCCGTCTGTTCGCGCCACTTGTCGCACTGCTCTGGGTTATTAACCAGCAAAGAGAGGGTCGTGGTCAAAATCTCGTTCACCGGCGTGGGCACGCCCAGCTCTTGGCCTGCCCGCGCCACTGCGCCGTTCAAATCGCCAATTTCCGATCTGCCCGTGCCGCGCTTGATCTCGATGAGGAGCGAGGGCAGCTTTTCTGCCCGTCCCTTTACCACCAGCGGCCTCAATACCAGGCGCAAGATAAAGACCGGCAAAAAGCGCAACGCCAATGCAAGCAAGACCACCGGATAGCCTGGCAGGTTGACCACGCCCACTCGCTTGGCGCGCATCACCGCCAGCGCCTCGCGCAGCGCATCCACCTCCACAGCCACCAGGCCAGGCTCGGCAAACACTTGCACACTGTTCATATCCAAAATAGCCGAGGTGGCGTTGCCGATGATGTTGAGCAACAGCTTGGACCATTTGACGGCGGCGGCGCTTTCTGCCCCGCGCGCGCGCAAGCCCGCCTCTTTAAACATCTCTACAAGTGAATCTATGCTTGTGGGCGTCAGCGGCGCAATCACCAGCCCGCCGCGTTTTTTTTCAGAGCGCACCGTGCCAGGCTGCGGCACAGAGACGGGATGTGTTATCGTGCCTGCCAGTACCTTGTCTGCGCCAAACGCCTCGGCCAGCAATTCTTCATTCAAGACGCCGTTCTGCAATGACAAAATGCGAGAAAAGCGGCTGGCATAGGGCCTCAAGCTTTCAATGGCCGCCTGGCTATCATAGCCCTTGACTGTGAACAAGACCAAATCAACCTGGCTGCTGCCAAACGCCTCGGCCAGCTCGGTAGTGGCGCTCACGTTTGCCACTGCTTCGCCGCCCGGTTCGATAATGCGCAGCCCTTTGCCCGCCCCCACTGCCTCTACCAACGCAGCGCGATCAACCAGCCTCACCTCGTGCCCGCCCAGGGCCAGCTTGCCGCCCACGTAGCCACCAATTGCTCCCGCGCCAATGACGACGATTTTCATAAGATCGAATCCCCAATCTGACATTTTAAATCTGAAATTTAAAATTTCAAATTTAAAATCTAAAATTCAAAATTCCATACGCCTGCGCCAACACCTGGGCGGTATGCACCACCCGCGCGCCCGTGCTGGCAGCGATATTCCAGCGGCACGTCTCGTTATCGCACACGGCCACCGGCGAGCCGCTCGCCCGAATGCGCTCGAACAAGGGCCGGCCCACCGCCTGGGCAATGGCATACTTTTCGTGCTTGTAGCCGTAGGTGCCCGCAATGCCGCAGCAATCTGCCCCCATCTCTTCAACTACCAGGCCCGGCACCAGGCCCAACAAGTCGAGCGCGGGGCGGCCAATGCCTTGCAGCTTTTGATGGCACGAGGTATGGTAGGGCAAGTAGCAAGCCTGCGGGATGAAATCTGTCTTTAGCCGGCCGGCCTCGTATTCCAGCCACAAAAACTCGTTGATGTCGTAGATTTGTTCGGCCAGCGCGTCAGCCTCCTCGCTATGAATGTTCAACAGCTCGCGATAATCTGACTTGATGGCCTGCCCGCAACTGCTGCCCCCCACCACAATGGGGATGCCGCGCCGCGCATAGGGCGCCAGCTTGCGGATATTGCCCCGTGCCAGGCGGCGCGCGCCATCAAAATCGCCATTCGACTGCATCGGCAGCCCGCAGCAATTTTGCTCCGGCAGCAACACCTCCCAACCATTGTGTTCCAACAGAGCCACAATTGCCTTGCCCACATCCAGTTCGTAATAATTTGTGGCGCAGCCGTGAAAGTAAACCACTGGGCGAGGCTTCCCCCTCTCTATCCCCCCCGCGTGCGGGGGGGAGGAAAGGGGGGGCCGCTTATGCACCCCATAAAACCATCCCCTGAACGTGGCAAACGAAAACTGGGGGAAAGGCGCGCGGTGATCAATGCCCAGGGTCTTTTCCATTATCATGCGCATGGGCCGCCAGCCCATCACCAAGTTGGCCAGCGGCGCGACCGGGCTGCCCAGTTGACCGATGAGAGCATTGTGGCCCAAGATAAAGTTGCGCCACAGGTGCGGATCGAGCGGGTCTTCGCGCCATTGTTTCTTGCGCAGCTCGGCCTTGGCCGCCGTGTTAATCTCCATCACCTTGACGCCATGCGGGCAAACCAGCGTGCACACCCCGCAGCCGGAACAATAATCCAGTGAATGATCGGGCGAGGTGGTGTGCGGATTCCGAAAGCGCTGCGCCTGCGGGCCAACGTACTTGGGGCCAGGGAACAGATCGGTCACCGGCGCTACCGGGCAGACTGTGGCGCAAATATTGCATTTGACGCACAGATCAGCCGTGCGCTTGATGTCTTTTAATAAAGCGGGAGTATAACTCAAAGTATCACCCCCCCACTGTGGCCGCTTTGTACGCCGTCGCCAAAATGACACCTTCGGTTGAGCCTTCAGCCAGCGGATTATAGCCAGCCAGCAATCGCCCGGCCACGCGCACATTCTCTAACACGGGCTGGCCCTGTTCATCTACCGGCTGCAAGCTGGCATTGGCCCGCACACCGGCATAGTGCAGCGGGTGCTCGCTGTCAGACAAGAACTGTTCATTGAGCCACTGCCCCATCTCGCCGGGGGTGTGCAGCGGCAAGTTGAAAATGGCTTCGCGCATTGCGCCGTTCTGCTTGGCGGCAATGCCGCCGCCATACAAACCGCCTGTCGCCAAAATCACCCGCCCGGTGCGATAGACCTTTTCGCGGACAATGTTGGGCACTGCAATACTGATCACTCGCCCATTTTCCACTGCGCCTCGCGCCACCGTCATCTCTAGCAAAATCTGCACGCCGGCGCGTGTCAGCGCCTGCTTGAATATAGTGTACAGGCGGATGCCCGGCACACACGGCGGCAGGGTGGGAATCTCAAACACGGGCACGCCCAGCCGCTCTTGCAATTCCGGCCAGGCCTGCGGGCTGCGTTCAAGCCCCAGCACCGCC
>JBGSMF010000106.1:0-28993 GCA_041740315.1 Thermoflexales bacterium | reverse complement strand
GCGCAGCACCGGCAAGGCCGCCTCGCGCGCCAGGCTGGCGCGCTTGAATAAATCGTCTTGCGCCAGTATTCCGCCGGCTTGCAACGCCTGAAGCAGAATTTCGGCTGGGCTGCCCTCTGCCAGCGTCTCTAGCCGCGCAATGATGTGGGCCTGAAAGCGGCGATGCCGCCGGCCCGGCTGAGGATCGACCACCACGCCGCCGCCCAGCGTGATGGAGGGCGAAGGCAAACGCGCGATAAAGCGGTCATTTTTCACCAGGCACAAAGGGGACTGTAGCCTGAATTGAACCCAACCGCTTGCGCCGGGCAACAATTGCTCGTCACTCAGCAAGCGCACGTCGGCCAGCACCTCGGCCGCGCCGTGAAAGAGCTTGACCTGGCTATTGTGGCGCAAGGGGCGCGGCGAATCGGCCAAGTGCTCAAAGTGGGCGTCTACCAGTAGGGTGGGCTGCAGCCAACCGGGTGTGGTGACGGTTGCGCCGCGCTGCACCTCGGCCATATCCACTCCGCTCAGGTTAACCGCCACGCGGCTGCCAGGCACGGCCCGCTCGAGCTTGGCTTTGTGCGTTTGCAAGCCGCGCACGCGCGCCGGCAGCCTGCGCGGTAACAAGATCACTTCTTGCCCCACCGCCAACCCGCCATCAATGAGGGTGCCGGTGACCACCGTGCCAAAGCCGGCAATGGTGAACACGCGGTCGGCGCTCAGGCGTGGCCGTCCCCGATCTGGGCGAGGCGGGCATTGGGCCAGGCTGGCTGCCAGCGTGTTTCGCAATTCATCCAACCCCGCCCCGCTCCGCGCGCTGACGGGGATGATGGGAGCGTCTTGCAAACAAGTGCCTTGCAGGGCTTGGGCCACATCCGCGCTCACCAGTTCCAGCCATTCATCGTCCACCAGGTCGCGCTTGGTCAGCGCCACCACGCCAACATTAACCTTGAGCAAATCAACAATGGCCAGGTGCTCGCGTGTTTGCGGCATGACGCCCTCGTCAGCGGCCACCACAAACAGCACCGCATCAATGCTGCCCACGCCGGCCAGCATGTTTTCAATAAAGTCAATGTGGCCGGGCACGTCTACCACACCCACGCTTTCGCCGCCCGGCAATTCTAGCCAGGCAAAGCCCAGATCAATCGTCATTTCGCGTTCTTGCTCTTCTTTGAGCCGGTCGGGATTGATGCCGGTTAGCGCAAGCACCAGCGTAGATTTGCCGTGGTCCACATGGCCGGCGGTTCCAATGACGTGCACAGCTCACTCCTCGATTTTATCGGCTTTGCGGTTGGGTTTTTTCGGCAGCGGTCCCGGCTCGGGCCGCCCCAGCGCCTTGCGGCGCTGCGCCAGTTCGCCATAGGCGCTGCGCCAGTCGCGCGCCATGTTCACGGGCATCTTTTCCCACGCCTCTTGAATTTCCCACAGTGCGTCCAACTGCTCGTAGATGGGCTTGAACTTGGCGTCCAAGGCTTCCATCCGTTCTGGAATGGGGCGGTGGATGCGCTCGTGGGTGTTCCATTTCTCGTCCGACTCGGTGACAAAACGCTTCCAGCGCTTTTCTTGTTCAATGGCAAATTCTTCCATTTGCCGTTTCACTCGTTCTTCGGCAATGCGTTGGGCTTCGGCTACCTCGGCATGGCGGCCTTCCAATCGTTCCTTAAAGCCCTTGATCTCCTCCAGGTAGCGCTGGTTGATTTGGGCTTGCTCTTGCAGCCGCTGAAAAGCGGCGATGTGATCTGGGATGGGAGCGGTGCGCACCTCAATTTCTTCAATCCAACCTTTCATGTCTTGCGCGCGCCGAAATTCATTGATGCGCAACTCTTCAACCAACTTGTCTTGCTCGGCTACCCGCTTGTGAACTTCTTCGATGCGGGGGGGCAAGCGTTGAATGCTGTCTTCAAGCAGAGATTGTTTGCTGGTCAGCGTATCCAGCCGCTTGAGGTGGCCGGAAGTGATTTCTTCAAGTTGGGCGATGCGCTTGACATCTTGGCGGCGGCCCTCTTCCAAGTAGATAACCGATTGGATGCGCTCTTCGGTGCGAGAGCTTTGGTCTTCTAACCGCTGTGTCAGGCGGGTCAACATCTCACCCAGCCGGCGTTCTTCAGCCCGCCGCATGGGCGCTTCTTCTTCCAGCGGCTTGAAGCGGGGCAACTCTTTGCGAATTTCGGCAATGTTCCTGCCCAATGATTCGGTTTCAGCCTTGTGCAGGCGCTCGGTTTCGCGGATGGCCTTTTGCCGCGTGTCCTCGCGGCGATCCATTTCGGCCACCAATTCATCCTTGAACTGTTGGAGCAGGTCTTGGAATAGCAGCGCCTTTTCCAACTTGGCCTGGGTGGCGGCCAAGCTGGCTTCTAACTCGTGAATCCGCTTGGCTTGGGCCGTCTGTTCATTGCCCTGGCCCACAACCCGCTCTTGCAACGAGTGGATAACCTGCTTGTCCTTGACCCGCTCGTTTTCCAGCCAGTTGACCATTTGTAATGCTTGGTTGAGATCCATTGGCTTT
Source organism: Thermoflexales bacterium (assembly GCA_041740315.1). Classification (GTDB taxonomy): domain Bacteria; phylum Chloroflexota; class Anaerolineae; order Fen-1058; family Fen-1058; genus JBGSMF01. The sequence continues at coordinate 26,505 of JBGSMF010000106.1, read as the reverse complement.
ACCTCCCATTTGACAACTGTGGTAACGCTGGTGCGATTATAACACATTCGCGCTCGATGCGTGCCGCCGCAGCGGGTTCTTGACCGGTCTGAGCCTATTTTCCGCACCCCGTAGGCTTGCATCCCTATGCAAGCCGGGGGTGGTATAATCGAGCGGGAGGTTGTTATTGAAAGCGCCAGATCGGCAATGGACCATTGGTATTGATGCCCGGCTGTTGCATTATCAACGCGGTGGCATCGCTCAATACACGCGCCAGCTCGTTCGAGAACTGGCCCAGATGGAAAACGACGAGCGCAGGCGCTATATCGTCTTGCAAAGCCGCAAAGATGGCGACACACTGGCAGAGCGCCCCCGCATGCAGCGCGCCAATCTGTGGACGCCGCCGCACAACCGCTTTGAGCAATGGACGCTGCCGGTGGAATTGGCCCGCTGGCGGCTCGATTTGCTGCACAGCCCAGATTTTATCCCACCGTTTCGCGGGCGCTTTCGGCGAGTGATAACTGTGCACGACCTGAACTTTGAGCTGTATCCGCAATTTCTCACTGCCGAGAGCCGGCGCTATTACAACGGGCAGATTCGCCGCGCCGTAGCCGTGGCCGACCACATCCTGGCCGATTCGCATGCGACCCGTGATGATCTGGTGCGCTTGTTGGATGTGCCGCCCGGCAAGATTACGGTGGTATGGTTGGCGCCCAATCCTATCTACCGGCGCTTGCCGCCTGAAGAGTACGGCCTGGCGCTAAACAAGCTGGGCCTCGATGCCGGCTATATCCTGTTTACCGGCACTTTGGAGCCGCGCAAAAATCTGCCGGGCTTGTTGGCCGCTTATCGCGCCCTGCGCGATAGCCAGCCGGCAGCTCCCTTGCTCGTGCTGGCCGGCCGGCGCGGCTGGCTGTACGACGAGGTATTTTCGCGCATCGAGCAACTGCGGCTATCGACCAGCGTCCGCTTTATTGAAAACCCGCCAGATCAAGACCTGCTTGCCTTGTATAATGGCGCGGGGGTGTTTGTGCTGCCATCGTTCTACGAAGGCTTTGGCTTGCCGGTGCTAGAGGCCATGACGTGCGGCGCGCCCGTGATTGCCGCCAACCGGGCTTCGCTGCCCGAAGTGGCCGGCCAGGCCGCCCGGCTCATCGAGCCTGAGGATACAGCCGAATTGACCGACGCGCTCTTGCAGGTGCTTGGCGACCCGGCCTTGCGCGCGCGGATGATTGACGGGGGTTATGCCCAGGCCGCGCGCTTTTCGTGGGCAGAGACAGCGCGGCAAACTCGGGCGGTGTATTACAAAATTTTATTTGAGCATTAGGAGAAATTAGATGAACACAACCTTGGATTATAAATCGCATCACTTTCACTCGCCTAGGTTACAGAGTGTTGTGAGGAACGCGATTGATTTTTTTTGCCAGTACTCCTACCTGTTGTGTGCCGCCACTTGGCCCTTTTATAGGATGTGGCGTATACGCTTTGTATTACCTTGGCAATTATCCATTGCATGCCCCAATTGCTGAATTGAATCGAGATACTTGCTTGCAGCCAATTTATGTGAGGAAAGCTGTTCCCCCAGGATGGCGAACGGCCCGGATTCAGAGTTCTAAAGCCAAAGCTCTGTATGGTAGGTTACGGGAACATGCTAACAACATACAACTGGAAAAATTGCTAGTAGAGGATTTTCAATGCAGGTTCGTGGTTTTGGATGGTATAGCAAGTGACCTGGTGGTGCCGGTGGAAGCTGAACTGATTCGAAAATATAAACCATTGTGGAATACAGTTGTGGATGGCTTTGGTAATCATGATCCTGGAGCTGGCCGGTATAACCAGGCTCGGTCAGAATGGGACATTTTGCATCCTGGCAGAGTGTGGGCGGACCGCTTGACCGGGGAATCGCCAAGTCTCAAGGAGGTGAGGGAAAAAGCCCAACAATTTTTGAATAAATCATTTTCTCCTTAATTCCACTACAGCCTCATAAAGCTGGTGCGAATCCTGAGCTTTTGCCACTCGAACTTTGGATTTGATGATACTGTTTCCAACGCGAGTGGACCGGGGCACATCAATATTGACTACTTCAAGGCCAATGGACTCGGCAATCTTGCTGAAATATTGATCTGTTGGTATCAATACCCCTTGTAAGATACTGTTTCCAATGACGATTAATGCTGTGTTGCCTGGTTTGAGAACGTATTTGATACCCTGGGCAAATTTATAGCAATCGTTAAAGTACATGGCTGCATAATTAGCCCATCCATTGCCGCCATAGATTCCTCTTTCTGTATTAAGCTCTCTGAGTGACTGCAATCGTTCTGCAATGTCTGTGCCTGGCAAGGTAAAGTCTAGCCCAACATATTCTTGCTCTCGAACAGTTTGCCAATACTTGCCAAAATTTGAAATTTCAAGATGCTTGAGGTCTTGCGGGTGTGCTGCATAACCTAACCAATACAATTGGGGCCGTGTGTTTCGGTTATAGTGATAGTTGTTCAGATAGGGTGGTGATGTGACAATCAGATCCACTGATTTTGGAGCCAAGTGGGCCTGGTATTGAAAAAAAGAGTCATTAATGACCCGAGTTTTTGCTGTTTCATGTGGCAAGTGGTTTTGAAGCCAGACAATATCTTGAGCCATTTCTGTCAACTTGTTCAAGATCATACGATCTACCGCAAAGTCTACAATATCTTCTTTCCCCGCGCTCTTTCGCCTGCCCAGGCTCGGCTCATAAGAATAATTTGAATAGCATACCATTGTTGAGGCAAAAGCCAGCCTGCACAAATCTTGCAAGGCTGTATCTTTAATAGCGCCAATAAAGTCTTGAATAATCAGAACCTTGCGCAATACTTGAGGGCTATAGAACGTACCCCGTGTTTTGAACCCCAAAGGTGGAACACTATGGGGAATATATCTAGAAGAGAGGGCTTGAGCATAGAATTGACGAAACTTTGAAATTTCATTATATAATCTCTCTACATTGACATGGTGAGCGGTTGTCTTGATACGGCATGCCAGGGCCGCATAGGGGTTGATCTCAAATCCCACTGCAGTATGACCAAGCAAAATGGCTTCTACCAAAGTTGTGCCCACCCCGGCAAAGGGATCTAAAACAACGCCATTTCTGTCCAAATATCTATTCAAAACATCTTGCACAAAGTCGCTGGAAAAACCAGCAACCCAAGGAACCCATCGGTGAACTGGCAATGTTTTGTTGCTGGCAAAGGCGGGGTCACTAAAGCTTGACCCACCATTGCCTGATGGCGGCGAAGAACGCTCTGAAATGAATAATTGTAACTGTCGCCCCGTACTATTTTGTGAACTGCTTGCGTGAAGCGATGAACCTTTATGCCTATTTGTCATTTTGCGCCAGCCTTTAGATTCAACGTCCGTCCCAAGTCATACTCGGGGCGCAGTTCTTTTAGAATCACATCCATTTGTTGACGCTCATCCTTGTCGCTCAAAAGGTGGGAAAAATCATCAAAGCTGAGTATAATGGCCTGGGGCACACTATGACGTTCAATAATGTAACGAGTATGATTATGTGTGACATCGTTCAAAATTCGGCCAAAGTTGTTTTGGGCTCGCGTAGACCCGATACTTTTGGTAATCATAATGCCTCTTAGATAATGTCCATATTAGCTAATTTAGCTATATTATACAGAAACATTGCTTTGTTGTCAAGCTTTTTGCCATTTGGCCGTTGATTTGTGTGTTGGGTAAAATGAACCCGTTTTTTGAGGGAATTCTTGTCGGTTTTTCAATCGCCGCGCCGGTTGGGCCAATTGGCGTGTTGTGTATCCGCCGCGCGTTGGCCGAGGGGCGCGCTGCCGGCCTGGTATCTGGCCTGGGAGCTGCCACAGCCGATGCTGTGTATGGTTGCATTGCCGGTCTGGGCTTGAGCTTTATTTCCAACTTTTTGGTTAACCAGCAAATGTGGCTGCGCCTGGTTGGCGGCGTGTTTCTCTGCTTTCTGGGCTTCAAGACCTGCATGGCCAAACCTGCCAGCCAGGCCGCCGCTGCCAGGGGGCAGGGTATTCTGGGGTTCTATGTTTCGGCGCTTTTTTTAACATTGACCAACCCCATGACCATCCTTTCGTTTGTGGCGATTTTTGCCGGGCTGGGGGTAGCCAGCGGCAGTGGTGGTTATGCAGCGGCGTTGATGTTGGTTGGAGGCGTTTTTGTAGGCTCGGCTTTGTGGTGGTTGGGGTTGAGCCTTGGGGTAGGAATGTTGCGAACCAGAGTCAACCCACAGGTATTGCAGTGGGTCAACAGAATTTCAGGCGTCATCATTGCCGGCTTTGGCGTGCTGGCGCTGCTTGGCTTGAGGGGGTGACTGTGCGCCTGTTGTTTCTGACGCCTCAATGGCCTTATCCGCCGCGCAAGGGGACGACATTGCGCAATTTTAACTTGATCAAGGGCCTGGCTGCCCGGCACGAGATTGACTTGCTGACTCTGGTTGAATCGCAGGCAGAATTGGCTGCGCCAACGCCGCTCCACGCCTTGTGCCGCAGGGTTGATGGCATGCAAGTGCCGCGCCGTTCGCTTGCCCTCCGCGCGCGCGACACGCTGCTTTCGCCGTGGCCCGATATGGCGCTGCGCTTGTGGTTGCCCCAGTTTGCCGCCCGGCTGCAACAATGGCTGGCTGGTGGCGGTTATGACGTTGTGCAGGTTGAAGGCATTGAAATGGCGAGGTATATGGAATTTCAGATTGCAAATTGCAAATTGCAGATGGTCTTTGACGAACATAATTGCGAGTATGTGCTGCAGCAGCGCACCTTTGAAACCGATGCGCGCCAACCCCGGCATTGGCTGGGGGCGGTGTACTCTTTCATTCAATGGCAAAAACTGCGCAGGTTCGAAGCGCGCGCTTGCCGGGCTGCCAGCCGCGTGATTGCAGTTTCAGAGGCCGATGCCCAGGCGCTGCGTCGGCTTGTGCCCAACTTGGATGTGGCTGTCATCCCTAACGGCATTGACCTTTCCACTTTTAACTCTCCACCTTCTTCTGTCAACCTTGGCGATTTCAGTCTTGTTTTCACCGGCACCATGGACTTTCGCCCTAATGTGGATGCGGTCTTGTGGTTTGCGGCACAGGTATTGCCGCAGATTGTGGCCCAGCAGCCCAACACACATTTTTACATTGTAGGCCAGCGCCCGCACCCTCGGCTGGCTGTGCTGCGCGGCAATCCGGCCATTACCCTCGTCGGCGCGGTGGAGGATGTGCGGCCCTACCTGGCTGGCGCGGCGGTGTATGTGGTGCCGTTGCGGATGGGGGGAGGGACGCGCTTTAAAATCCTGGAAGCGGCTGCCCAACGTTGCGCGATGGTCAGCACTCGCCTGGGCTGCGAGGGTTTCCCGGTGCAAGACGGGCGCGAATTAATCCTCGCCGATACTCCCGCCGAGTTTGCCGCTGCCGTGGTGGCGCTGTTGCGCGATCCTGCCCGGCGCGCTCAACTGGGCCAAGCTGCTTTTGCGCTGGCAGAAGCGTTTGATTGGCAAAAGATTATCCCTGCCCTAGAGGCACTTTATGCCAGTAAGACATCGCGAGCCCCATAGGGGCGAAGCGATCTCGGCCACTCGATGTTGAGATTGCTTCCCTGGCCCGACCGCCAGCCTGTCCCGCCACCATAGGGAGTGGGGGGCAAGTGTGACAAGGTGTGGGGTTTTGAGACGCGCACTGCGCCAGTGGAAAGTAGGGCGCTTTCTACTGCAAGAACGTGTACGAGGCCACCATCGCGCGCAGCGTGGTATCAAACAATCCGGGAAAGAATATCAAGATCAAGCACGTAATGATCCCGCCGGCAATGAGGACTCGTGTCCACAACGGCTCAGCCGAGTGGCGTGGGTCATCGGGGCGCAAATCGCGCGGGCGCATCACCATATAATCTAGCCCACGCAGTATTCCAGCGGCTACCCCCACCGTCACGGCCAAGAGCAGCAGCGCGGTGCTGGTGTTGTAGCCATCTGCCAGCAGCCGCACCTGCGCCCAACGAACCAAAAATCCTGGCAGCGGCGGGATGCCCGCCAGTGAAAATGCTCCCAATAGCAATGCCGCGGCTGTCCACGGGCTGTTCCAGGCCAGCCCCACCACGTCATTAAACTCGGCGGTGCGGGCGCGTTGGCGAGCCGACGCCAATCCCATGGCCAACAACATCAGGCTGACGGGGCGGATAAACAGGCTCAGCATCACTGCCCCCAGGCCGGCTTGCGTGCCCAAGCCCAGCATCACCAGGGCGCAGCCCCAATCGGCCAAGATGCCATAGGCCATCACTCGCCCAAAATCATAGCTGGTAAAAGCCAATACCCCGCCGACGACTGCTGTGAGCATGCCGGCTGTCTGCACGGCCCTGAAAAACCCCAGTTGTTGCGATAGCCACAGTTGCTCTTGCATAACATCAAAGAGCAAAATCCATGCCACAGCGTTAAAGACGGTGAAAACAAACACTGCCGCTATGGGCGGCGCGTGACGCGCCACAGAGGTAATCCAGGTGTGAAACGGCACAATAGAAAGCAAGAAACTAAAGCCGATGGCCAGCGCAGCGGTGATGGTTTGCGCCAGTCCCGCATCGTCGGGGTTGAGGTCGTATAGCTCAATCTGCCAGCCGGCCACCAAAAAGGCCAGCATGGCCAGTGTGACCATAAAGAGAAAACGCAGCGCCCCCAAGGTGTCTACCGATTGTTCGCTTTGGAGCAAAATAGTCATGAGCGCCGCCGCAATATTGAGCAGCAGGGCCGCATAGAGAAAAGGCCGAATCACCAGCGCCGCGGCCAAAATCCCCAAAATCAGCAGACCGAGGGGGTAAAAAGTTCGCCCGGTGCGAGTGCGCCAGGCCTGTATAAAGAGCAGCGCGGCCACCAGGAATAGATAGGCCAGCGCAATCCGATCAACTTCTTTGAGGACAAGCTGCCGGCCTAGCAAATAAACCGGCTCGCCCAACGCCACTTGTCTGCCGGCCAATACAACTGGCCGGTCGAGCGGCAGCACCAGCGCCAGCCCGCCCAAAACGGCTGCCACACCAGCCGCAATCAATGCTGCCAGGGGCTCTAATCGGCGGATAGTATATACCAATGCCGCCAGCACGCCGGCTGCCAAAAGCGGCCCCGCAATGAGAAGAAATACACCCGCGATCATGGGTATGTTTCTTCCAAGGGAACGCTGGCCTGCAGCGTGGTGAGGTAGGCGATGGACAGCGCTATTGCAAAATTGACCAATCCCAACAACCCTACAATGACCAGGCTTTGCTGGATTCCACTGTAGAACAGATCGAACCCAATGATGACGGTGAGTATGCCCAGGCCGCCTTGCAATGGCTCACTGGTCAAGCAAAGGGCCAGCAGACCCTGCGCAAAGAGAATGCTGCAAGCCAAGATCACTTCTGGTGGAGTAGAAGGCAACACGATGCGCGAAGAAGCCGTAAAGGCGACGGCCAACCCCAAAATAGCCACCAACAGGCGAAACGGCCAGCCGCTTTCAAGCCTCAGCCGCGAAATCGCCGCGCTGTCGGCAGGCAGGTCGCTTGGGTCTGCTCCAGGGGGCGAGGGTGAAAGCGGCTTGGCCTCACTGGCGCGCCGGGCGGTGATGTAGAGTGTGATGCAAACCATGGCCCCCACCAACGTCTTGACCAGTGCAATGTCCTCACGGATGATGCGTGTCAAGAACAAGCCAGCCAGGGCATAGTGCAGTATCACAGCAAAGATAGATAGCCTCCAGTCCTGCGCTGCTACCAAGCTGCAAGCGGCTATAGCCAGCACGGCCAATGCTGTTGTCGTTGGGACAGTGGACAAAAAATCGAGAATACCATCCAGCGTCAGCATGGTGTGTGGCTATCTCCCTGGCTCGTTCAGGTACAACAAGGCCAATACAATGAAAAGGATCATCCACACCAAAGCTCCCTTGCCTTCGGTCAAAGTGGCCAGGCCGCCTATCAAGCGGGCCAGTCGCCGCAGGCTATTTAGAAGCAGATCGTATAGCCACGTCATGTCAAGCACCCGCGCCACAATTCTCCGCCCGTGAGCGGCATAGACCAGCCAACGCTGATCTGCCAACTTTATTTTCAGGCCCAAGATGACCAGTGTTATCAATATGCCTATCCACGGCGCAAGCCACCCGGCCCAGCCGCGCGCGCTTGCTAACCTGCCCAGCCCAGCGCCAGATTGAGCAAAGAGCACAGACGGCCATAGACCAAAAATGACCAGCGGCAAGGTGATTATCACCAGAGTGGCAATGGGCAATGCGAGCGATTTGAGAGCGCCCGCCAGGGTGCGTTCTGCCAGTGCTGGCGCTGGCTGTGGCGCGAACGCATATCGTAACGCAGCGCTAGCCAACAGCGCCTCTACCAGCGCCGCCAGGCTCCACCAGACCCAACTGGCCTGAGCTAGTTCAGTGTGCATCGCCGCGCGATAGTTAACCCCAATCGTTGCTGGCAGGCCGAACAATGCTGCAATGGCGATCAATGCAGGCAGTCCCCACAGCAAGTTGAGTTTTGAGTAAAGCCCAGTGAATGAATAGCTGTGAGTAAGCGCATAGATGCCCAAGACCCATGTCACAGCGCCTTGCGCCAGTAGAGCCGCTGTCAAGCCAAGGCTGCCCGCCACAATGAGCAGCCCGGCATATCCAATTGCCACATAAGCAATGGATCGCCTTGCCTCAGTCTGAACCCACGCCAGCAGGCTGGCCATCGCAGCAAGCGCCAGGGCGACCCACACCCACCCAGGCTGTGTTGGCAACGTCTGGATGACAGCCAGCCTGACCCACAAGGCCAGGCCCGCCATCATCGGCATGAGGTTGGCAAGGTTGGCGATGCTGGCTGTTTCACCCTGTGCGGATGTTCCGCCTGGCGCGGATGTTCTGCCCAGTGCGGATGTCCCACCTAACGTGGATGTGATGTTTGTTGAGGACCAGGCGTACAAGGGATACAACCCAACTCGCAACAGCGCCGCTGCCCCTAGCAATATTTGCGCCACAGGGGGCAGGGTCATCAGCCGCCAGTAGGAACTGAGCTTGTCTTGTTCAAGAAAGACCAGCGCCGCCCAGGCTAGCAAGGTTGCAATGCCATTGATCCCAATAACCAGCTCGGCGCGGCGACCGCCAGCCAGGCCTTCTCTGCTCAACAGCACAAAACAATAGACCACGTCCAGCAATCCCCACGCCAAAACCAAAGTGAGCAAGTTGGCGGCGCCTATGGCGCCCAACATAATGGCGCTCATCGCCAAGAGCGATGCCGGATAAAACAAGTCGCGAGGATTTGCTAGCTGTCTCAGCGAGGAGGCCAGCACGGGCACAAGCAGCGCCAACCCCAACGCCCAGGCATAGTTATTTATGCCCAGCACAATCGGCGTGCCAAACAGCGAAATAGGCCGCCAGATCAAGATGGCGATTGTCTGCGGCAGCGCGCGCCCGACCCATGCCAAAGCAATGATGGCCAGCGTGGCCGATGCCGCCTGAATGATCGGCGTATAGCGAAAACGCCAGGTCGCGCCAATCGCCGCCAGGATTGCGCCGGTCAGCAAAATCAATATGGGGATGACGGGAGATAGCATATTCATAGTCCAAACAACCGCGTTATTCTAACACACAAAGAACGGCCAAGCAACCCGTCATCGAGTTCGTTGACACGCCACTGGGGCAATGTTATACTACCCGTGCCGAAAAAGCCCAGCGCACATCTTGTGTGAGGAAACCCTATGCCTAAAAAAGCCAAAACATTTACCCAGTTTGTCTGCCAGCAGTGCGGCGCAGCCCAGCCCAAGTGGATGGGCCGCTGCCCCGATTGCGGCGAATGGAACAGCCTGGTGGAAGTGGTGGAAGAAAAAAGCTCGCGCAGCGCGCAAAGCGCATCTAGCCTGGGCGGCGCGCCCCGCAGCCAGCCCCAGCGATTGAGCGATGTTCAGCTTGTTGACCTGGGCCGAATCCCGGTTGAGATTAACGAGCTTTCGCGCGTCATGGGCGGGGGCATTGTGCCCGGCTCGCTGGTCCTGGTCAGCGGCGACCCCGGTATTGGCAAGTCCACCCTGCTCATGGAACTGGCCGCCAGCCAGGCCACTGCCAATTGCCCGGTGTTGTATGTTTCGGGTGAAGAATCGGTGCAGCAGCTCAAGATGCGCGCCGACCGCATCGGCATGGCCACAGACAGTCTTTTGCTGGTCACCGAAACCGACATGGATGTGATTATTGGGCACCTGTTAGAAATCAAGCCGCGCGTTGCGGTGATTGACTCGATCCAAACCATGTACCTGGAAGAACTTTCCTCGGCGGCCGGCTCGATCAGCCAGGTGCGCGAGTGCGCCGGGCGCTTGCAACGCCTGGCCAAGTCTAGCGGCATTGCGGTATTCTTGGTGGGGCACGTAACAAAGACCGGCGCAATCGCCGGCCCCAAAGTGTTGGAGCACATGGTAGATACCGTGCTCTACCTGGAAGGCGAGCGTTTTCACACCTATCGCCTGCTGCGCAGCGTCAAGAATCGCTTTGGGGCTACCTCGGAAGTGGGCGTGTTTGAGATGCGCGGCGATGGCATGGTCGAAGTGCCCAATCCCTCCGAGGCTTTTCTATCCGAGCGATTGATTGCCGCGCCAGGCTCGTCTATTGCCGTGACGATGGAAGGCACGCGCCCGCTGCTGGTAGAGGTGCAGGCCCTCACCTCTACCACCGCGTTTGGCTTGCCTCGCCGCACGGCCAACGGCATAGATTTTAACCGACTGCTGCTGCTGGCGGCGGTGCTGCAAAAGCGCTGCGGTGTGCGGCTGCACGACCAGGATGTGTTTGTCAACATTGTTGGCGGGCTAAAGGTGAGCGAGCCGGCGGCCGATTTGGCGGTGGCAGTGGCGGTGGCTTCCTCGATGCGCGATGTGCCCGTATCGCCTGACCTGGCCCTGATTGGCGAAGTGGGGCTTTCAGGCGAATTGCGCAGCGTGGGGCAAATGCTGTCCCGGCTCAACGAGGCCGCCAAGCTTGGCTTTAAGCGATGCCTGGTGCCCAAGCGAGCGCGCCGAGGACACGAGGAAATGCCCAAGGGATTACAAGTGGTTGGCGCGCGCAGTTTGGGTGAGGCGCTAGAGCTGGCGCTGGCGGGCAAGTAGTGTGAGACAAAAATTGCCTATTGACAAACGAGCGATGATGTTGTATCATCTTTGCTAGAATAAATGTTCTTTTACATCTTGCCATAAAAACGCAAGGCACAAGTGCAGCAAACACTTGTACCCTGCTAACCCGGCACGGCGAACGAGACGCCACACCAGGCTGACCGCATGGTAACAGTTATCAGCAATTTTGCAACCATCTGCAATCATTTACAGCCATTGGTTTTTAGGGCGACGCGCCGTTTGCGTCGCCTTTTTTGTTAACCGCCCACAAAAATTGCCGCAAGTGTTCACGGCACTTGCGGCGGCGGATGGGCGACAAGCGTTCCCACCCGCAAACCCATAATAACACAAATAGAAAGGACGAGCAAAATGAGCAACACAACTTTGCAACAAGCCGGAGAGATGGCCCGGCGCAAGGCCACCTTTTCTCAAGATTCGCGCCAGGCCGCAATGTCGCTTACGACGCTGCTGGCCGAATTCAGGCAATACCTGGAGGCCGAATTGGCGCAAGACGGCATACAAGGCATTGGCGAGTGTAACCTGAATGCCGCTGCCTTGCTTGATGACCTGGGCCAGTTCGTCGGCCTAGGCTCCAGGCAGCGCGCGCAGGTGTTGGGGCCATCGGGCCTGGCAATGTTGGGCCAAGCCTGGCGCAAAATGCCCACTCACTAGGCGGCTGCAAAATAATACCATTCGTTACCGTCATTGCGAGAACTCCATATCGCTGGGTGGCGATATGCGTAAAGTCAGAAACTTGCACTGGTCATTGCGAGCGCCCGCCATGGCGCGAAGCAATCTCAGCGTCATAAAGGATTGCTTCACCGCTATGCGGTTCGCAATGACAACAAGAATCAAGTTTCTGGGTAGACCCGTAGAGTCGAAGCAATCTCGCTGATGCAAGAAGGTGTATTTTACCAACCCCAATCATTTGTCCGCCGGGGCTGCGGGCGGCGCGCCGGCGGGCAAACTTGGGGGCAGAAAGGATTTGTACATGTCTCCAACGATTGATATTTCAGAATCACTCTTGCGCAGGCTGTACCTTGAAGATGGCCTCACCCAAAACGAAATCGCCGCGCATGTTGGCTGCGGCGTGTGGGTCGTTCAAGAGTTGATGAGAAAATGGGAAATAGAAACGCGCCACGGCAGCGTGTACCGCCGAATTGACCTGCCTCGCAACGAGTTGTATGAGATGTACATCGTGCAGCGGATGAGCCTGGAGGCCATAGCCGATTATTACGGTTGTGGCCTGAGAACTGTTCGCCGGCGGATCAAGGCTTTTGAAATAGAAACGCGCCACGGCAGCGAATATCGCTTTATCGAGTTGCCGCGCGACGAACTGGATAACCTCTATACCGTGCAAGGGCTGGGCGCTGAAACAATCGCCGCCCGCTATGGGTGCAGCAACCAAACTGTTCTGAGAAGGCTGCGAGATTTCAATATCCCCGTGCGGCCCTGCCGTGTCTCTCAATATGTGCCGCCCGAGGTGTATGGAGTGTGGACGAGCGACCTGGCGTATGCCGTCGGCCTGATTGCTTCAGATGGCAACCTGGACAAGCGCGGCTCGGCCGTGCGTTTTGCATCTACCGATGAAGAGTTGATTGATTTGTATTGTGGCTGTTTGCAACTCAGTGTGGATGTGCCGAATTATGTTGCACCTCAGCGTGGCTGGGGCCTGAAACCTGTTCACTATGTTGATTTTGATGATCGGGGTTTTCGCACTTTTTTGGAAGACATTGGGTTGACACCAGCCAAAAGCAAAACGATTGGCCCGCTGGCGATTCCAGATAATGTGTTTGCGGATTTTTTGCGGGGTTGTTGGGATGGTGACGGTTGTTGGTCTATTCATCGAGATAACCGCTGGCCATCGGTAGAGTATCTTCGCACTTTGTTAGCTTCAGCCAGCCCAATATTTTTGGTCTGGGTGCAGGCAACGGTCAAGCGGTTGACCGGATTAGCAAGCAGCATCTCTCACGTGAATTTGGAATACTCTGGCAAGTACGCGGTACAGTTAGGAGAGTGGCTATATTACGCGCCGGCAGTTCCGGCGCTTGGGCGCAAGCGGGCAATCTGGGAGAAATTTGCGGCTCAGGGCAAATAGCCGCGCGGGTTGAGCGGCATGCCGTTGGAGCGAATCTCAAAGTGCAGGTGCGGGCCGGTCGAGTTGCCGGTCGAGCCCATCGTGGCGATCAACTGGCCTCGCTCTACGGCTTGCCCCACCGATACATAAAAGCCGCTACAGTGGGCATAGTAGGAGCTGAATCCATTGGCGTGGTCAATCACTATCAAGTAGCCATAGCCCACGTTGCTCCAGCCCGCATAGGCCACAAATCCGCCATCTGCTGCGACAATGGGCGAACCTGTATAAGCCGCAATGTCAATGGCGCGATGGCCGAACCAGTAGCCCTGTGTCAGAGTCCCGACCGCTGGCCATTGAAAAAGCCCCGTGCCGCGCGCGCCTTCGGGCACCGGCCCGGTGTAGGCGGTGACGATCTTTGGCACATAGGGCTTTTGCCCGCCCTCTACAATCAGCCGCATGTCAGGCCCGATTTTGTAGTCCGGCCCTTGCAGATTGTTAAAAGACACGTTGGTGATGGCCGTTGTTTCTACCTTGTATTTCTTGGCAATGCTTTCCAGCGTGTCGCCCTCTTTGACCATGTGGCACGCGCCGTCAATCGGCGGGATTACCACCTCTTGGTCAATCTTGAGGTAATCGGGCATGTCCTCGATTTCGGGGTTGCACCACATGATGGTGGTGTCTTCCACCCCAAACGTTAGGGCAATGCCCTGGGTGGTATCGCCGGGTTGAACCGTGTAGGTGATGAATTCCAGCCGCAGCCGCTGGGGAATTTCGGTGTAGGGCTGCGCCTGGCGATATAGCACTTGGATGTCTGAACTGGTGTGGAACGCATTCCGCGCGATTGGCCCCCCAATAGCAACGGGGATGGTTTCTGAAATAGGCGCGCTGGCTAGTGCAGAGAGTGAATTGCCAAATGAGGGCGATTCTGTTTCTGCCGGGCTGGCCAATGCGCCATCTCCCCAAGAGGGCAGGCTGCCCAACGACAATGCCGCCAATGCCATGACCAACACCACGCCATGCACCAGGTAGCGGTTGGTCAGTTGGCGAGCCTCTTCGGTCGTCATCTTCCAGACCAAAATAATCACGTCGCCTAACTTGTTGGTAAGAAAAGCCGACCATCCTTCTCGTTTGGGGCTGAGAGCTTTATGTTCGGGCATTATAATCGTAATCAGCTCAGGGCAGAACGTTCAGAGGATTAGGCAAATCGCCATTGTAGCGGGTTTCAAAATGCAGATGCGGGCCGGTTGAGCGCCCGGTCGAGCCGACTGCCCCAATCACCGCGCCCTGGTAGAGTTGTTGTCCGCACATAACGTAAATCTGGCTGAGGTGCGCGTACCAGGTTTGCCAGCCATTGCCATGGTCGAGCACGAGCAGGTTGCCATAGCCCCAAGTGTTCCACCCGGCGTAAACAACCGTGCCGCTGTCAGAGGCGTAAACAGGGCTGCCAGATTTTTGGGGCAGGTCAATCGCGCGATGCCAGTAGGCATACGGATTGCCGCCTATAGTGTGGCTATCGGTTGGCCAAATAAACGTCCCAGAGCCTAGCGCCGCCGCGCTTGCGCCTTCGCAAAAGCCAGCGTGCGCCTTGGCAAAGGCGGCCGAAGCCGCCGCCGTCGGCTTGACGGGCAATTGCCACACCACCAGTTCGCGCTTGCCGCCTGGCACAATGAGGTGCTGCCCAACAACAGGCTCTTGGCCTTCTGTGAGCGAGTTCCATTCGGCGGTGATAATGGCTCCAGCCGAAACCTTGTACTTTTCGGCAATGCCAGCGACTGTATCGCCTTCTTGGACAATGTGCACCACCCCATCTACCGGGGGAATATCCAGCGCCATCCCCACGTTCATCAGGTCTGGGGTGTCTTTGAGGTCTGGGTTAGCCCACAAAACAGTCTCTGGGTTCAGTTTGTATTGTAAGGCAATGCCAAATAATGTATCGCCGGCGCGCACAGTATAAGTGACAATGGCCTCTCGGGACCGATCGGGAATTTGGGTGATGGGATTGGCCTGGCGCGCCACCACATCGTTGCTGGCCAGCCGGACCGCTCGCAGGGTGGAAGTGGCATTGGCTGTGTTTGAGGTGTTGCCGGGGATAGAAAAAGACAAAATGCTCTGGCCGGCAGCTATGGCAGAGGGTTGCCGCGCCTGGTCAGACGCAGGCAAGTTGACCCCGCTTAAAACAACAGCCGCCAATGCCATCAACAGGACAAAGCCATGCGCGCCAAAACGAGCAAGCGTTGTTCTTGCTCCTTCGGTGCTCATGGCCCAGGTGGCGCTACTCAGCCAAACAACCCCCTGGACAATGGCCTGTCCCCATTGGCTAGTTAACGAGCGAGACGGCATGAGACGGTCAGTCTGATCATCTCCAAGGGGTCCGTTCCCGTCGTTGTCCATTGGCAGCCTCTACTCTCCTAATTTAAGCCTAATTTCCAAGCCTATTTTTTGCATCCCTCGGTTTGCATCCCCATGCAAGCTGATTATTGGGAATATTCACGCGTAAGAATGTGCGAACTGCAAAATCCAGACGAAGGTTAGTCTTGGGTTAGATTCTTGGCTAAAATTATATCACAGAACATGGGTTGGTCAAGTGGCAAATTCGCCCGCACCCCCGTATATTGGGGTCGTTTTTGCACTTACCACCATATATGGAATTGGTGAGTTAGAACTCTTTCAAGCCGGTCAAAAAGTCGGTATTCGACTTGGTGCGCGATAGCCGGGTCAAAAGGGCTTCCAGGGCGTTGGTGACATCCATGCCTGCTCCGCTTGGCGGCGGGGCCATCATCTGGCTGAGCATGCGGCGCATTAACCAGATCTTGTTCAGGGTCTCGGGGTCGTATTGCAGCTCTTCGCGGCGTGTGCTGGATCGCTCAATGTCAAAGGCGGGGAAGATGCGCCGTTCCTGAAGCCGGCGAGACAGGTGTAGTTCCATGTTGCCGGTGCCCTTGAACTCTTCGTAAATCATGTCGTCCATGCGCGAGCCGGTGTCTACCAGGCAGGTGGCAATGATGGTCAGGCTGCCGCTTTCTTCGATATTGCGCGCTGCGCCGAAAAAGTGCTTGGGCGGGTAAAGCGCAGCCGGGTCCAGCCCGCCCGATAGGGTGCGCCCCGAAGGGGGAACCGTCAGGTTGTAGGCTCGCCCCAGGCGGGTGATGGAATCTAGCAAAATGACCACGTGGCGATGTCCTTCTACCAGGCGTTTGGCGCGCGCCAACGCCGTCTCGGCCACCCGCACATGGTTCTGCACGGGTTCGTCAAAAGTCGAGCTGATGACCTCTGCATCAACCGAGCGGTCCATGTCAGTCACTTCTTCTGGACGCTCGCCGATGAGGACGACCATCAAGTGAACATCGGTGTATCGTTTGGAAATGGCATTGGCAATGTTTTTGAGCACAGTGGTTTTGCCGGCCTTGGGCGGAGAAACAATCAACCCACGTTGCCCCCGCCCGATGGGCGCTACCATATCCAGCAGGCGCATAGACAGGTTGTGGGGATCGGTCTCTAGGATATACCGATCGTCGGGGAAAATGGGCGTCAGGCTTTCAAAGACCGAGCGTTCCTTGGCCTGTTCAGGGTCCAATCCGTTGACGGCATCTACCCGTAACAGCCCAAAATATTTTTCATTCTCTTTGGGGGGGCGCACCTGCCCCACAATCATATCGCCTGTCCGCAGGCCAAAGCGCCGAATCTGCGACTGGCTGACGTACACGTCGTTTGGCCCAGGCAAATAGTGATCGGCGCGCAAAAAGCCAATGCCTTCTTCCACAATATCCAGCACGCCGCCGCCAAAGATGTAGCCTTGTTGTTCGGCCTGGGCGCGCAGCAAGCGCAGGATCAGGTCCTCTTTTTTCAAGCGGCTGTAGCCCGAAATCTCCATTGAGCGGGCAATTTCCCTCAGCTCGCCAAGGGTTTTGGGTTCAAGTTCGACAAAGTCCACAGGCTGCCTCCATGTGCAAAACTACTGATTTCGCAACTACTCAGGCCACAGAGATTCACAGAGGAAGAACAGAGCTACACAGAGTTGTTTTCTTTTTTTTCTCTGCGCGTTCTCTGCGTAACTTTGTAAGGCTGAGTAGTTACTTGATTTTATCCTAAACTGTCAAGAGATCTGGTTTTAGATTGTTTACAATTGTTTACGACTGTCACGTTGGCTAACTGGCCTAGTTGCTGTGGTGAATCGTGGCAAGTTGATAATAGCCTGAGCTAAAGACTATGACCCAAGTCGTGGAATGTTGCATTGTGCTTTTAGGTGATAACAATTAACTATTGGAGCTTGTGGGTAAGAGGATGTATCTTGTGAAGCATATTGGCCCCACAGATCAGTTCAATACCCCGTGTTGCACTGTAAATTATAGCATGCCCTCTGGTTGGCGTCAAATGCACCATTTGACATAGTAATACACAATCACCGCTGCCCAAAGCAACGTGTCCAATCGGTCAAGCATGCCGCCGTGTCCGGGAATCAACTTGCTGCTGTCTTTAACGTGCCCCCAGCGTTTGAGCATAGATTCGCCCAGGTCGCCCATCGGCGTGAGAATGGATACAAGACTTGCTGCCGTCAATGCATGCCCCAAGTTGAGACTGGGCGGCAAGTTGGCTTTTAGAATATCTGAAACCAATATCCAGACTCCGCCACACACGATTGCCCCCGCTATCCCTCCCAGATATCCTTCCCAGGTTTTGCCAGGGCTGAGGTGGGGCGCCATTTTGTGCCGGCCCCACAATTTTCCCACTGCATACGCGCCGGTATCCGCCGACCAGGCGCACGACAAGGCAAAACTGGCCCAATACAAGCCCACATCTATTGGCGATTCGCTGGCTGGGCTGGTCGTAATGTTTCTCAATAACACAAAGTGCAGCCCCAGCCAGCCCAGGTACACTCCGCCTGCCAGGGTAAAGCCCCAATCTGAAACGGCGGTCTGTGCGCCGCGCTCAAAACGGATCGTCGCCCACGCCAGGGTGACCAGCAGGAATATTGTCGTGACTGGCCACACCAGCTCCGTCGCTCCATACTGCGCGATAAGCAGATATGACCAGCACAACCCTGTTATCAACACTGCGCTGCTGTTAGGGATAATTTGAGCGTATTCTCGACCAGCCAACATCAAGACCACTGCCACGAGTGCCAAGAACCAACCGCTTCCCAGAATGACTAGTCCAATGACAAGCGGAATTAGGACGAGGGCGCTTAGAAATCTGTAACGGAACATGAAGGAATTTCAGTGCCAAAAATTTCGGTCGGGGGCGCAGGCACGGCGCGGTATCTGAAATGGCCAATGTGAAATTGTGGCTTTTACCGCTTGGTTACTTGCTCACCCGTCATGCCGAAACGCCGCTGGCGGTTTGCGTATGCTTCTAGTGCTTTGCGCAGTTCTTCTTTATCGAAATCAGGCCAGAAAGTAGGGGTGACATAGTATTCGGCATAAGCCCCTTGCCAGATCAAAAAGTTGCTCACGCGCATCTCTCCGCTGGTGCGAATAATCAGGTCAGGGTCTGGCGCCCCGCTCGTGTATAGATAGCGGTTAATCAAGTCTTCGTCTATTTGCCCTGGCAACACGCCGTCGGCGGCCATGTGGCGAAATGCGTCAACCAATTCTTGCCGCCCGCCATAGTTAAAGGCCACATTCAGAATCAGGCGCTCGTTGGCGCGGGTTTTTTCAATCGCCTTGAGCACTTTGCGCTGCAGTTCGGGTGAAAGCCCTTCCATGCGGCCAATGTGGCGCAGTTGAACGCCGTTCTTGTGCAGCTCACTCATCTCGCGGTCAATGACTGTTTCGAGGATGTTGAGCAAGCCGCGCACTTCTTCAACGGGCCGGCGCCAGTTTTCGGTTGAAAAGGCATAGATAGTGAGAATCTTGATGCCAAATTCCACCGACGCGGTCAAGATGCGGCGCAGGTTTTCCACGCCGGCCCGATGACCCGCCAGGCGGGGCAGGCCGCGTGCCTTGCTCCAACGGCCATTGCCATCCATGATAATGGCAACATGGGTTGGAGTGTGTGTCAGTGAGCTTTGAGTGGACATGGATGCCAAGCTGTCTGTTAGGTCTAGACCTCGGCGATTTCTTGCTCTTTGCGCGTGCCGATTTCTTCGGCCTTGGCAATGTACTTGTCGGTCAATTCTTGCAATTCGTCGCGCCCGCGGTACATCTCGTCTTCAGAGACCAGTTTTTCCTTTTCAAATTCTTTCAAGTCATCCATGCCTTCGCGGCGAATGTTGCGGATAGACACGCGGGCCTCTTCGATGCGTTTGTGAACTAGCTTGATGAGCTCCTGGCGTCGCTCCTCGGTCAGGCGCGGTATGGTCAGGCGGATGATCTTGCCATCATTGTTGGGGGTTAGCCCAAGGTCTGAAGCCAGTATGGCGCGCTCGATGTCCTTGAGTGATCCCGGATCGTAAGGGCGTATGGTCAGCAATTGCGCTTCGGGCGCGGCAATGGTGGCCAATTGTTCCAGCCGGGTAGGCGCGCCGTAATACTCCACCATGACCCGCTCCACCAGCGCCGGGCTGGCCCGGCCGGCCCGCACGGCGCGCAAGTCTGCTTCGAGCGACTCGATTGTTTTTTTCATGTGGGCTTGGATTCCAGTCATCAGGTCTTTGATCATGGCTCTACCCCTTTCTAGTTTCCAACCAACGTGCCCACTGGCTCGCCCCGCATAGCGCGTTCAATGCTGTCTGCTTGCCACAAGTTGAGCACGACGATCGGCAAATCATTGTCCATACACAACGACAAAGCAGTGCTATCCATCACTCCCACATGCAGATTGAGCGCCTCAATGTACGACAGGCGATCAAAGCGCCGGGCATTGGGGTTGATGTGAGGATCCTCGGCGTATACGCCATCTACTTTGGTCGCTTTGACCAAAACCTGCGCATTAATCTCCACCGCCCGCAGCGCGGCGGCGGTATCGGTGGTAAAGTAGGGATTGCCCGTGCCACCGCCGATGATGACCACCCGGCCCTTTTCCAGGTGGCGGATGGCGCGCAGCCGGATGTACGGCTCGGCAATGGCGCGCATCTCGATCGAGGTCTGCACGCGTGTCACCACGCCCAGGCGCTCTAGCGCATCTTGCAGCGCCAGGGCGTTCATGATGGTGGCAAGCATTCCCATGTGGTCTGCAGTGGCCCGCTCCATGCCGTGGGCCAGACCGTCTTTACCTCGCCAGAGGTTGCCGGCCCCCAAAACCAGTGCCACCTCCATGTCCAGGTCTTTGACGCTCTTGACCTTTTTGGCTACCTCTTCGGCGGCCGGCGGGCTAATGCCCATCCCTTCTGGCCCGGCCAGTGATTCGCCGCCCAACTTGAGTAAAATGCGTTTGTATTTGGGGATTGCCATACTCGTTATGCTCCAAAACAAGACCACCGACAACCGGCAGACATAGCGGGAGTCGGTGGTCTTGCCTTGCCGGTCACAAAAACCGGGAGTGTGTCTGATGACACCCCCCCGGTATAATCTTTACGCGTCTTCGCCTAGCTCATAGCGCGCAAAGCGCCGTATCACAATGTTTTCGCCAATCTTGGCCACCAGTCCGTTGATCAGGTCAACAATTTTGACCTTGTCGTCTCTGACAAAGGGCTGGCGCAGCAAGCAGGTGTCGTCGTAGAATTTTTCCAGCTTGCCCTGGATAATTTTTTCAATCACTGCTTCTGGCTTGCCGGTGGCCAAAGCTTCTTCGCGGAAAGCCGCTTTTTGAGCTTCAATCACATCGGCCGGAACATCTTCGGGGCGCAAGTAGCGCGGGCTGGCAAAGGCAATGTGCAAAGCCAAATCGTGCGCCAGCGCCTTGAAATCTTCATTGCGAGCCACAAAATCGGTTTCGCAGTTTAGCTCCAGCATCACCCCTACCCGGTTGCCCGTATGCGCGTACAATTCTACCCGCCCATCCTTGGCCGCGCGCTCGGCCTTTTTGGACACCTTGGCCAAACCTTTTTCACGCAAGATGGCAGAGGCTTTGTCCAGGTCGCCGCCGGCTTGTTCCAAGGCCTTGCGGCACTCGAGCACCCCCGCGCCTGATGCTTCACGCAATTGTTTGACGAGAGCAGCAGAAATTTCCATTGTTATTCCTCGTCCTCATCGCCGTTTGTGCCACTGCCACCTTCAAACTCTAGCTCGCCGCTGCGCAGCTTGGCCAGTGTAGCCGCCCCCAGATATTGCTCATCGGTTCCGGCAGCCTCTTCGGCTGGTTCCATGGCTGGCATGGTCTCTTTGCGCATGGCAACACCTTCCAGGGCGGCATCGGCCATAGCGGTGGCGATCACCTTGATGGCGCGGATGGCATCATCATTTGCCGGGATGACGTAATCTATCCGGTCTGGATCGCAGTTGGTATCCACCATAGCCGCCACCGGGATTTCCAGCGAGTTGGCTTCGCGCAAGGCCGTAAGTTCGCGGTGCACATCTACCACAAACAAAATATCGGGCACTCGCTGCATGGCCTTGATTCCGCCCAGGCGCAGGTTCAGCTTGGTGATTTCTCGTTCCAGCAGCAGCGCCTCTTTCTTGGTCAGGCGCTCAAACTCGCCCTGATCGCGGCGCTGTTCAAGGTTTTTCATGGTGTCAATCCGCCCTCGAATGGTGCGCCAATTGGTGAGCGTGCCGCCCAGCCAGCGTTGATTGATATACGGCATACCGCACCGCATTGCCTGCTCTGCAATGCTGTCTTGAGCTTGGCGCTTGGTGCCAACAAAAAGCACCGTGCCGCCCATAGACACCTTGTCGCGGACGGCGGCATAAGCGTCTTCTAAGCCCTTGATCGTTTGCTGAAGATCAATGATGTGGATCCCGTTGCGCTCGGTAAAGATGTAGGTCTTCATCTTTGGATTCCAGCGCCGGGTACGATGACCAAAATGCACTCCTGTTTCCAGGAGCGTCTTCATGGGTACAACAGCCATTCTATTCTCCTTTGCGTTTTATACTTTCGCCCCATTCGTATCGCCAGAGAGCCAGGCTGGCTGGGTAGCCCGGCACGCCTCTTTTGATCCAGGAGCGTGTAGATTTGGGGAAAACCCCAGCGGCCCAGTATACCATAACCAAGCGCAATGTCAATCTGGCGCATCCAGTTTCCAGGCAGAACAGCATCTCCATGCGCCAGATACGGCTATATGGAAACTGGAGCTTGCATTCTTGCTAAACTCGATTATAGTAGCCGCCAACAAGCGACTCTTTGGAGGGTAAGCAAGCAGCAACTATGGCTAGTTATTGCGATTATCATGTTCACACAAAATTCTCCGCCGATTCAAAAGCAGAGATGGTCCAAGCTTGCAACTTTGCCGTTCGTTCTGGTCTGAAAGAGCTGTGTTTTACCGAGCATGTAGATTTGATCCCTTGGGACCCCACCAGCGGCTATCTGCGCCCCGCCGATTATATGGCCGAATTTGAGCGTTGCCAGGCCAGCTTTGCCGGACAATTGTCCATCCGGGCCGGGCTGGAAATCAGCGAACCGCACCTGGTGGCCGAGCAAGTCAAGCCGCTGCTGGCGGATTGGCCGTTTGATTTTGTGCTAGGCTCGGCGCACTGGATAGACCAGAGCGGCGTTTATCTATCTGAACTTTATGATGATAGCCGCACCCCCCAGTTTGTCGAGAGCGAGTATCTAAAGCGGACATTAGAGGTGGCCACACTGGGCGATTTTGACAGCCTGGGGCACCTGGATTTGATCAAGCGTTATCGCCCCAAGCGGCTGGGGCCATTCGACCCATTGGCTTATGCCGATCTCATTCGCGCGATTTTGCGCGCGGTGGTGCAACGCGACCAAGCCATCGAAATCAATACCTCGCCGCTGCGCAGAGGGTTAGACACCACCTGCCCCGATTTGACTGTGTTGCGCTGGTACAAGGAACTGGGCGGCGAAAAATTGACGCTTGGGTCAGATTCACATTTTGTGCAAGATGTGGGCGCCGGCATTGAGGCGGCCATTGGCCTGGCTCGCGCGGCTGGTTTTGGCCGCATTGTCACCTTTGAGCGCCGCCGGCCCAGTTGGATGCCGTTATGAGCGACGATCTGCGCGCCAAGTTGAAACGCCTGGGTGTTCACAAAGGCCCATCTCACCTCAAAACACCTGCTGCTAAAGAATCGCGCCAGACTGCCGTTCGACATGATGTGCAGTCGGTTCTGGGCGGGTGCCAGGTTGAAACGCCCGCCGGAATGGCCTATGTGGTTATAGAGCGATTTGGGGTAAATCACGTTCATGGCAGCAAAGCTCTCTCGCGTGCATTAAAAGTACCGGCTAGCGCCCTGGCGCAATGCGCCGCGCCGGCACGCTTGGCTGGTGACCCACTGTGGCAAGAAATCAATCTCGCCCGTGCCGCTTTTTTAGACACCGAAACAACTGGCCTGGCAGGCGGCACCGGCACACTGGCGTTTTTGGTGGGGGTGGGTAGGTTCCAGATTCCAGGTTCAAAATTTGAAATTTCACAGTTTTTTCTCCGGCATCCCGGCGAAGAAGAGGCGATGCTGACCGCATTGCAGGAAATGCTGGCCGATTGCGAGGCCGTGGTTACCTTTAACGGGCGAGGCTTTGACATGCCGCTGTTGCAAACTCGCTTTACGCTTAACCGAATGTTCCCCCCAATTCTGAACGTGCCCAACTTGGATTTGCTGCCGCCGGCCCGGCGCGTTTGGCGCGACCGTTTGGAATCGTGCGCCTTGTCTTCGCTAGAGGTCAATGTGTTGGGCGTCCACCGCGAACAGGCCGATGTGCCGGGGGCGCTGATCCCGCAAATGTACTTTGATTATCTATCCACCGGCGACGCTTCCGAGATGCCGCGTGTGCTGTACCACAACGCCCAAGACATTCTCTCGATGGTGACACTCGTGACATGCTTGGGGCGAATGTTGACCGAGCCAATGGCGATGCTAGACTCTCTCGACCTGGTCAGCATAGCTCGCTGGTACGATGATTTGGGTCTGGCTGACAAAGCAGAGGCTGCTTTTCGCGCTGCTCTGGCGCATCCCCTGCCAATTGAGGCGCAGACTACCGCCTGGCAGCGCTGGGGCTATTTGCTCAAACGGCAAGAGCGTTACAAAGAGGCCACGCAAGCCTGGGAACAATTGGCCGCCACAGGCGATATTACGGCGCACGTTGAACTGGCCAAGCATTATGAATGGCGCTTGCGCGATGTGGGCGCGGCGCTGGCCTGGACAGAGGCTGCCTTGAAACAGGTAGAAGTCTGGCAGTCTGCCTTGGTGCGCCGCCAGGCGCGCGACGAATTGTTGCACCGCAAAAAGCGCCTGGAGCGCAAGACAGGAAAGCAAAAGGAGTGAAACAGTTATGGCAAAATTAGGCAGCCACAAACACCCGGCCATTGCCCGTGTTCAAACAATGGAAAGAGCGCAAGAGATTGTGGAATTGTGCAACGAACACGATTGGCAAGTTATCGTTGGTATAGAACCAGACAAGCCCGAAGATATTGCGGATGTGAACAAGCTGTTGAATCAAGCCGGCGAGCGAGACCCCGCTGAACGACAAGGGGGGATATTATCTGGTTTGAAGAATTTTGTTTCCCCGCCCCCAACAGAGCCAGAGCTGCCTCAGGTTGGCCGCAATGAGCCTTGCCCGTGCGGCAGCGGAAAAAAGTACAAGCAGTGCTGCATGAAAAAGAAAAGTGGGCATTGATGGCGCAGCCTATAGTTGCGCGCTGCACTGCCGCGCAATCTCGGCCAAAACAGCGTCGAGCTGGTGGTGTATTTGATCGTTGGTAAAGCGAATGACCTTGTAGCCCTTGTCTTGCAGATGCGCGATTCGTGCTTCGTCATAGCCGCCTGTAGCGCGTGGCTGTCTCCGTCAACCTCGATAACCAGTTTGTGTGAGACACAGCAAAAGTCAAAGCTGGGAGAGCGTTTCGCGTTGGGGACAAGTTTTGAATACAGCCTAATCCATCTTGACCTGCAAAACGCATCTTTTGGGCGCAGCCAGCCGGATATAATTTGCCTGGCGTACTCAAATTATGCGCGCAGAGTTGTCCCCAGAGCGAAACGGTCTCAAGCTGGCGTGCTTGTACTCCAACCCAGGTGTGCTATAATTTCGTTGCCGTGTAACCTGTCAACCAGCGAGGAAAGTATGCCTTTTGATAATTTCACCAATCCCTTCAAAGATGTGGCGAATATTCCGGCGCGCCGGAGCTGAAACGGTCGTGGTGGAAGCCAAGGCGCGGGTGGAGCGGATGACATTGGGGGAAGAGACCTAACCCCCTGCCCCCTTCCCTCGCAGGGAAGGGGGCAGCGCATTCCCCTCTCCTTGTAGGAGAGGGGCTAGGGGAGAGGTTCTCCCTTCCCCCGTGTCGGGGGAAGGGTCGGGGATGGGGGTTAGGGGAATAAGAGAGGTCACAATGCCCGCCAAAAACATTGTCACCGGCCAAAAAGTTGACCATGCCAAAATCCAGCGCGCCCGCGATTTGCGCCGCCAGATGACGCCGGAAGAAAAGATCTTGTGGCAAGCTCTGCGAGCCAACCGCTTGGGCGGGTTTCACTTTCGGCGACAGCAAGTGATTGATGGCTTTATTGTTGATTTCTACTGTCACGCTGTAGGGCTGGTGGTGGAGCTTGATGGAGGCATCCACCAACAGCAGGCAGATTACGATACAGAACGCGACCAGGTGCTGGCAGCGCGCAACTTGCGGGTAGTGCGTATCCGCAATAAAGAGATTGACCACAATTTGGATGACGTGCTGGCGCGTTTGCTGGCGCTGTGCCAATCGTTGGCAGAGGTTGCTGTATGAAGGCTGGCAAATACCAACCACTATTCAAATACTTGCGCCGCAGCAAGCAAGATGAAATCACGCTAACCTTTGCCGAAATCGAAATGCTGATGAATGACCATTTGCCCAACTCGGCGCGGACCCAGCGGGCTTGGTGGAGCAACCGCAAAAGCAAAGGCTCGCTGCAAGCAACCGCCTGGATGGAAGCCAAGTACCATGTGGCAAAAGTAGATTTTGAGCAAGGGCAGGTAACCTTTCAAAAAATCGCCCCGCCCAAGTACGAAATCAAGCGTGTGGGCGATGCGATTGTGTGGGATGCTCAAGCCATCAAATTTCTACGTTTTCAACTGGGGCTTAACCAATCTCAATTGGCCGAAAAGCTCGGCGTGCGCCAGCAGACCATCAGCGAATGGGAAAACGGCCTCTATGCGCCCAACCGCGCAATGTCCAAATATCTGACAATGGTTGCAGAACAAGCTGGCTTTAGATACGTAGACATTTCCGTTTAGATGAATTAACGTCAGGTTGTGTTGTTTTAGTATTATGACATATTGACATAGCACTTTACCAACTGAAAAGTATGCGATAGCTTATTCCATCGTGTTTCAGCATGGTGGGCAAGTTGTTCAAGTTCGCACACAGTCTTTCATACGCTTGCTGCGTCCGACGACGCGGGAAAGCTTGC
>JBGSMF010000105.1:0-7478 GCA_041740315.1 Thermoflexales bacterium | reverse complement strand
GGGCCCGAGGCGGATGTGAGCATCGCCAAGACACACCTCACGGCCAACCCGATAGATGCGGGGAGCCTGGTGGCGTATCGGCTGAGTGTGAGTAACGCGGGACCGCAGGCGGCGACGGCGGTAGAGGTGGTGGACCTTGTGCCGGCTGGTACAACCGTCGAGAGCATCATCTCGACCCAAGGCGCGTGTTCGCAAAGCGGTTTCTGCGCGCTGGGTACCATCGCAAGTGGTAGCTCTGCTGTGGTTACCGTGACCTTGCGGGTAGACGCGGATTATGGAGCGGGGAGCTTTACCAACCAGGCTTACGTGGTGGCGAGCGAGGGCGACTCGAACGCGGGGAATAACCTGGTCAGCGCGGGGGCGACCATCGTCCAATCGCGAGCCGACCTGAGCCTGAGCAAGGTAGACCTGCAAGACCCGGTGGGAGCGACGGGCGGCTTGTTGTACGAGCTGGTAGTGAGCAATGCGGGCCCGTCGGAAGCGCAGGGGGTGCAGATCAGCGACACGCTGGACGCGAATGTGAGCTATGGGGGAGCGAGCGCGGGGTGCAGCGAAGCAGGTGGGGTAGTGACGTGCGCGGTAGGCACGTTAGGCGCGGGCGAAACGCGAGCGTACCTGATCGGAGTGACGGTGGGGGATGTGGTGAGCGGGACAGTGCTGACGAACAATGCGAGCGTGAGCAGCGCGACGGCTGATCCGGCGATGGGCAACAACGCGGATAGCGAGACGACGACGGTGCAGACGCCGGCAGGGCCGGAAGCGAATGTGAGCATCGGCAAGGCACAGCTCACGGCCAACCCGATAGATGCGGGGAGCCCGGTGGCGTATCGGCTGAGTGTGAGCAACGCGGGGCCACAGGCGGCGACGGCGGTAGAGGTGGTGGACCTTGTGCCGGCTGGTACAAGCGTCGAGAGCATCATCTCGACACAAGGCGCGTGTTCGCAAAGTGGTTTCTGCGCTTTGGGTACCATCGCAAGTGGTAGCTCTGCTGTGGTTACTGTGACGTTGCGGGTGGACGCGGACTATGGAGCAGGCACATTCATTAACCAGGCCTACGTGGTGGCGAGCGAGGGCGACTCGAATGTGGGTAACAACATGGCCAGCGCGGGGGCGACCATCGTCCAGGCGCGGGCAGAATTGAGCATAGACAAGAGTGGTTCTATAACGGCCACGGCTGGGGGGAGTCTGGAGTATATCATCGTTGTAAGCAATACTGGCCCTTCGGACGCGCAGAATGTTCAGGTGACTGACAATTTGCCGGCTTCATTGTTCAGTATCAGTGCGTCGGTGGATGATATGCCTGCAGGTACATGCTCGCTAGTGGGCAACGCCATGACATGCAATCTGGGTATTATGACGCCTGGTGAGGCGGCCACCATCCGCATTACGGCCGACATCTTGAGCACTATCACGACCGATATCAATAACACGGCCACGGCCACCAGCCCCACGCCAGGGGCAGATCCAAGCGACGATCATGTTACGATCATTGTTGCCGGCGCTGACCTGGCATTGGACAAGGCGGCGACGCCGACGGTAGTGGCAGGCGAGGCAATCACATACATCCTAACGGTATATAATGCGGGACCGTCGGAAGCGCAGAGTGTGATAGTGACCGATAGCTTGCCAGCCAGAGTAACTTTTGCCACAGCCAGTGGAGGATGCAGCCACAGCAGCGGCATAGTGACCTGCGTTATGGCGAGCTTGAGCGCGGGCGGGCAAGCCATGTTCATGCTTGTGGTCACGACGGATGATACGCTAGAGCCAGGCACAAGCCTGGAGAACACGGCGGAAGTGCGCTCGGCGACGCCGGATGGCGAGTTGTCAGACAACCAGGCAGAGGCCGACACGAGCATCATCACTGAGGCTGATCTGAGCTTGAGCAAGAGCGGGCCTGGGTCGGTTGTGGCTGGACAGTTGATCACATACACCCTGATTGTTGTGAACAATGGGCCATCTATGGCGCAGAGCGTGGAGGTGGTAGACAATTGGCCCGTGGGAGTGAGCCTGCAATCGGCCACGGTGGCGCGCAGCGGCGGGGGAGTTGGTCAGTGCGGTGGGACAATCTGCACGCTGGGCGATGTGGCAGTGGGTGAGGTGGTGACAATCACCCTGGTTGGATTGGTGGACCCAGGTGTGGCGGCGGGCAGCACGTTGGCAAATGCCGCCACGGCCTTTACTGACAGCGCCGATCCGAACCCGGCCAACAACACAGACGGCGTTATGACAACAGTGGATGCCGAGGCCGATTTGTCGGTGGATAAAATTGACCTGTCCGACCCGGTTCAACCTACCGAGGGGTTCATTTATCAGATCGTCGTGGCCAACCAAGGCCCATCTGCTGCCCAAGGCGTTATCGTGACCGATACACTGGGGAGCAATATCACCTTTGCGGCGGTCAGCCCTGGCTGCACCGGCAGCGCTGGCAGCAGTGTTGTCACGTGTACCATCCCGGTATTGCTGCCTGGCGGCTCACAGAGTTTCTTGTTGGCCGTCATCGCTGGCGATGTGCCGTACGGCACAGTGTTGAGCAATACGGTCCAAGTTGCCAGCAACACTTTTGACCCGAACGCCGATAATAATGATGACATCGAGTACACGACCGTTCGGCCGCAAGTAGGCCCCAGCGCCGATTTGGGCTTGAGCAAGGCCGCCTCGCCCAGCGCCGTTATTGCTGGCGAAAATGTGACCTACACGCTGACCATCACCAACGCTGGGCCATCCACGGCCTATAATGTGCAGGTGCTCGAATTGATTCCTGCTGATACAACCGTCATCAGTATTGTGGCCGATAACCCAGATTTTGGCTACGAGTTTTGCACTTTGAGTGGCGTTTGTCATCTGGGCACGGTCCACACCAGCACAGTAGCTATGGTCACCACGGTATTGCAAGTTAATCCTGACTGCATCGCTTCAAGCCTGACCAACCTGGCCAGTGTTTCAGGCGACCAGATTGACAATTGGCCCGATAACAACATTGCTGCTGCTGCCGTCACAGTTACCACTTGGGCTAGCCTGACGCTGGTCAAGAACGATTTGACCGACCCGGTTATTGCCGGTGAAGTACTGGTCTACCAGCTTTCGGCCACTAACCTTGGGCCATCTGATGCGCAAAACGTGGTCATCACCGATACAGTCCCGCTCAACACGGCCTTTGTCGGCGCTTCCGCGTTTTGCGCCGAAAGCGGCGGAGAGATCACGTGCTCGTTGGGCGCGCTGGCTGCGGGTGAAACTGGCCTGGCGTTTATCCAGGTGCGGGTCAGCCAGGCTGTTCTCGATGGCACGTTCATCACCAACACGGCCTATGCCAGCACTGCAAACGGCAATGGCAGTAGCGCCACGGCAACCACGCGGGTGGCGCAGTCTCCGCTCAACCCCACCGACCTGGCCATTGGCAAGTATGGCAACCCGGCCACGGCGATTGCGGGTGAATGGTTGACCTATACACTGGTGGTGACGAATAATGGCCCAGCGCCTGCCACCAGCGCGCGGGTGGTAGACATGTTGCCTGCCGGGGTTGCCCCCGTCAGCGTGACGCCAAGCCAGGGTCTTTGCCAGGTAGACCTGACTTGCGACCTGGGCGATTTGGCGGTGGGCAATACGGCCTCGATTGTTTTGCTTGTCAGGGTCAACAGCGATCAATTGGCTGCTCTGACCAATGTCGCTCAGGTTTCGGCCTCTAACCTCGATACCGCCCCGGCCAACAATGAGGCCAGCGTGGTTACGGGCGTTGGCGCGCAGGCGTATCTGGAAATTGTAAAGTCGGCAACGCCTAATGTCGCCACACCGGGGGGGCATCTGACCTATCAGATCGTGGTCACCAACAGCGGGCCATCTGATGCGCAAGATGTGGTTGTAGCCGATACGTTGCCGGCCGCGCTGACCGGCGCGGTCCTAAGCGCCAGCCAAGGCAATTGTAGCGGCAATGTGTGCAACTTGGGCATCATCCCAGCCGGTGGGCGGGCTGTTATCAGCGTTATAGGCACGGTAGCGCCAGATACCCTTGCTTCCTTTGTAAATGCGGCGCAGGTGTCTAGCGCAACGCCCAACCTCAACCCCAACAATACCGCCAGCGTGACCACGCCTGTTTTGCCACAGGCCGACCTGGCCTTGGATAAAGCTGCAACCCCAACGGCGGATGCGGGCGAGGTGATCACGTATACTCTGATGGTCGTGAACTATGGGCCGTCGGATGCTCAGAACGTGGTGATTAGCGATACCTTGCCCATCAGCGTGACCTTGGTCAGTGTCAGCTCGGGTTGTTCGGGCGCAAGCGGTGTTGTCATCTGCGCTCTATCGAGCCTGGCGGCCGGTGATTCCGCCGGCTTTACCATTGTGGCGCAGGTGAATGATGGCATCGAGCCGGGGGTCAGCTTGGAAAATGTCGCCACGGTTGGCGCAGCTACGCCTGACAGCGACCTGACGAATAACCAAGACGACGCCGATACCAGCATCGTTGGCGTGGCCGACCTATCCATTCGCAAGCTTGGGCCGGCGTCTACCATGGTGGGCCAGCGAGTCGTCTATACGCTCATCGTGACCAACAGTGGCCCATCGGTTTCTCAGGATGTGGAGGTTAAAGACCTCTTGCCGCCCGGCCTGACGCCGGATAGCGTCGGCGCTAGCCGTAGCGGGGTTGGCCCGATAGCTTGTCATGGTACAGTGTGCCAGGTGGGCAATATGGCGGTGGGAGAAGTGGTTACCATGCGGATCACGGCCACCGTCAATATGGAGTATGACCCTGGCGGCATTGTCAATGTTGGTCTTGTCTTGAGCGACACGCCAGATGATAACCCGGACGACAATAGCAGTACCCACACTTTGCACGTTCCCAAGATTTATCTTCCAATAGTGCTCAAGATTGGCGAGCAAAAGCCACAACTGCCCGACCTGGTGGTGGACTTTACTCTGACTCCCGATCAATCTAGCTATGGGACGGGTGATTTGGTGACAATAACGGTGTTTATCACCAACGTGGGCAACACGCCGGCGGGGGCCTTTTGGGTTGATTTCTATATCAACCCAATTACCGTGCCGACACAGGCCAACTTGCAGTGGCAACAAACCTGTCAACTGTTCCCGTGTTATGGCATTGCGTGGCAGGCGCCGGCCGGGTTGATGCCCGGGCAAAGTATCAGGCTCACGTCTACGCCCGATAGCTACTGGGTAGATTACACCTTCTGGCCGGGGTCGTTTGCCGCCGGCACGACTGATCTATATGTGTACGTAGATAGCTGGAATCCGGGCGGGCCGAATGGGGCGTTCTTGGAGCTTAGCGAGACCAACAACATGGCCGAACGGCACGGCTTGAGCGTCGGCCCGAGTTATGAGGGTGAGGCGCTGCCTGCGCCGCCTGGCGCTTCGTCGTGGACTACTGCCACCAGGCCAATTCCACGCTGAGGTTAGATGGGTTGTCGCTTTGGTTTTTACCACGGAGGCACGGAGAACACCGAGCTTTTCTCTGCGCCCTCTGTGCCTCTGTGGTGAGATAATTGGTTGGCTAGATGTAAAACTTGTCTGGGTCAATTTCCTCGCGCAGCAGGCGCAGTTCTTGCGCGCTGGGTGGGGCGTTGGCTTGCACGTTTTCGGGGATAATCAATTCAAAGCCGGTGTTGTCAATCACATCCTGCACGCTCACGCCGGGGTGAGTGGCTTTTAACCTCATGCGCTTGCTTTCCGGCTCGTAATCCATCAGCGCCAGCGTGCTGACCACGCACAGCGGCCCGGTGCCCTTGGGCAAGCCGGCGGCATCGCGCGCGCCGGGGCCGCTCAGGTAGCCGGGCGTGGTGACAAAATCCACCTTGGGCACAAAGCGCCGCTTGTCGTGCTGCATAATGGCAATGGTGTACCAGCAATGCGACCCCACATCGTTCGCGCCGCCGCTGCCGGGCAAGCGGGCTTTGGGATGGTCGTGCTCGCCAATGACGGTGCTGTTCAGGTTGCCGTAAGGGTCAATTTGCGCGCCGCCCAAAAAGCCATAGTCAATAAAGCCGCGCTGGGCGGTTTCCATAATATCGCAAATGCCCGCCGCTTGCAGCCCCTTGTGAAAGGTGCGCGCCTCGCCGACCGCGCGGGGCAGAGCCTCTAAAATTGCGCCCATGCCGCCAAATTCAAACACCGGCACCAGGTTGGGTGCCACGGTCTTGGTGGCAAGCATGGCCGCCAGCATGGGAATGCCCGTGCCGATAAAGGCCGTTGCGCCGTCTTCAAACAGTCGCGCCGCCACGCAGATCATCAGTTCGGTCTTGGAATAGTCTTGTTCGCTCATCCTCTTACTCCCTTTTCTCCCGCTCGGCCACCAGTTGCGTCAGGCGCTCATGCCCAATCAGGTCAAGATATTCTTGGTGATTCTTCAAGTTGTGCACATACTTGTCCAGGTAGGCCCGCGTGCCCTCTTCAGTCTTGAACGATTCCACCCATTCGCGCAGGGCCGGTTCGTCGCGCCCGTACATATAGGCCATCTCGCCGGGATGGCTGCCGAACGGCGCGTGAACCACCGCGTCTACCAGATAGTAAGGGATGGCGGTGCGGTCGGGATAGCGGCGGATTTCATCCGTGGGCACAATCTCTTCTGCGCTGATGATTAGCCGCTTGCACGCGCGCGACATTTCCAGCGCAAAGCCCGTAATGCCCTCGATCTGGCAATTGCCGTAACGGTCGGCGCGGTGAACGTGAATGATCGCCACGTCCAGGATCAGCGCTGGCAGCAAGCAGACCTTGATGCCGGTGAACGGGTCCTCAACCACCTTGGCCGCGCTATACTTGAGCGTGTCTGTGCCCAGTTGCGAGCGCGTCGGCAAAAACGGCACGCCGATGGCCGCCGCCTTCATGCGCCAACTGATGCTGGCGTTCGACCATTCCGTCACCGACACCACCTGTCCGCTTTCGACGGCGCGTCGCAGCGCGTTAGAGGTGCCATAGACCTCCAGGCCGATGTAGGTGATATCTAGCTTTTTCACAATGCCTGCGCCCAGCCACATATCCAGCTCGGTCACACCCTGGCCGCACACGCGCAGGTCCTTTTTGCCCTGGCGGATCACTTCGCGGCACAGGCTCATGGGGCAGCGCACGGTGCCGTACAGTTCGTCGCCGATGCAGCAGCCGTCATACACAAAGCGCGCCACGGCTTCTTGCTCGCTCATCAGCTTGTCTTCTAGCTTGCGAGTTTTCTTGGTGCGGTTCCACTCGCGGAACTCGTCCAAATCGTAGGGCTGAATCAGTTCGCCCACGCCAGATTCAAGAACGTCCATAATTACCTCCGGGGATTTCAGATTAGAGATTTCAAATTTCAGATTGCACGTATTGGTATACTATATTTTTGAATTTTAGCAAAATTGTTTGTAACTACTCAGCCGGCACCCTTCGACCTGTCTGCCGACAGAGCAGGCTACGCGCCGCGCATCCTGAGCGAAGTGAAACGCAGTCGAAGGAGCGCGGCGCTCATCCTGAGCAAGGTCGAAGGACGCTCAGGATGCTGA
>JBGSMF010000104.1:0-18215 GCA_041740315.1 Thermoflexales bacterium | reverse complement strand
AGGTATTATACTCCTCCCGGAGCACATTGTGCATTTCGTCCGAGTTGGATGAAATGCACTAGTGCTAGACGGCTGTTGTGACCAACCTCGAAACAAATGGCTGAGACAAACTCACAAGTTATTTTTTTACAAATACTAAGTGATCAGGTTGGGCGCGCCGGCCAGTGTGTTAGCGGGAGCGATGGCGCTGGTGGGCGTGGCAAAGACCAAAAAGGCCAATATGGCAAGAGCGCATACGAGCGCGCCAAGTGTGATGCTGATAGTGAGAAATCGGCGCTTCATTTGTCTCATCTCTTGGTGGATGGATTGGGGAACCAGATCATCGAGATGGTCTTGATCGCTGAATGTTTGGAATGACATTGTATCCTCCTGTTGGTTGCTAATGAAAATTTGGTTGACTTGCCCAACTTGGGGCTTGTAAAGCGAGTATAGCATGACTTGCGCCAAGCCTCAAATTTCCAGGCGGCCTTTGGGTTGCGTTTGTGACTGCTCGACCAACTTGTAATCGTTTGCCCTCCAGTTTCCATATACCTGTATCTGGCGCATCCCCTTGCGCCAGTGAGCAGCATGGGGATGCTGCTCTACCGGAAACTGAAGCTTGCCCGTTTGCTCATTTGCTTGTATGATAAACGAGCAATCGCGGCGAGCCATAGTTTGAGCGAACCGGGTGGGATATCTCTTTGGTGGAGACAGACTGCTATGAAAGCTAAAGTGCCATTGATCAACAAGTTGGCGTTTGGCGCGGGAGATGTTGGCCCGGCCGTGGCCACTGCCATTTTGGGCTTTTACCTGCTATATTTTCTCACTGATGTGGTGGGGCTTAGCCCAGCGTGGGCTGGCACCATTTTGCTGATCAACAAAATCTGGGATTCGGTGAACGATCCTATTGTGGGCATGATTTCCGACCGTGTCCAAACGCGCTGGGGCCGCCGCCGCCCGTGGTTCTTGTTTGGCGCCATTCCGTTTGGGCTGACCTACTTTTTGATGTGGCAGGTGCCGCCCTTTTCCGAAAGCGGATTAATCGTTTATTATCTGGTCGTTTCGCTGCTGCTTGACGTGGGGTTCACCGTAGTCAATGTGCCCTATACTGCTCTGACGCCAGAGATGACCAGCGATTACGACGAGCGCACCAGCCTGACCAACTATCGCTTTGCTTTTTCGATTGGCAGCGGGTTGCTTGCTGCGGTTACTCATCCCATGATTGTGGGCGCCTTTCCCGATGACCCACATCTGGGTTATACCATTTCCGCCCTCATTTGGGGCATCTTGTGCACACTGCCGTTCTTTTTTGCGTTTGCCGGCACTTTTGAGCGGCACAAGGTTGATCCAGACAAGTCGTTGCCGTTTGTAGAGAGCCTGCGGATCGCGTTTGGCAACGCGGCGTTTCGCTGTGTTACCGGTATCTATTTGCTCTCTTGGCTGGTAGTGCAAACTGTGCAAGCGGTGCTCATTTATTACTTGACTTATTGGATGGGCAATGGCGACCTGATGGCGCCGACGGTATTGGCAGTTCAAGGCAGCGCAATTATTTGGCTGTTTATTTGGTCGGCGCTGAGCCGGCGCGTAGGCAAAAAGGGTGTCTATTACCGGGGAATGATCTTTTGGATTTTGGTAGAGCTGGCGCTGTTTGTTGTTCAGCCTGACTGGCCCCAGTGGACAGTGCTGGTGCTGGGGGCATTGGCCGGCATTGGTGTGGCAACCGCGTACCTGGTGCCCTGGGCCATGCTGCCCGACGTGATCGAGTTGGACGAGTTGGAAACAGGCCAGCGCCGCGAGGGTTTGTTCTTTGGGTTTTTCGTGCTGCTGCAAAAGATGGGCCTGGCGTTGGGGCTGTTTTTGGTGGGACAGGTGTTGACATGGTCAGGTTACATTTCCCCGCTGCCCGGCTCGACCGAAAAGATTGTGCAGCCCCAGTCGGCCTTGTTGGCGATTCGGCTCATGGTGGGTCCGGTCCCGGCGCTCGTCCTGATAGCGGGCATTGCCTTGGTTTATCTTTTCCCAATCACCAAAGAGTCGCACCAAAAGGTTCTGGAAGAATTGGCCAGACGCAAGCAGCAAGCCCAGGCATAAAGCGCCAGATTAACGAGGTGACAGATGAATCATACTGAAGGGACCTTCAAATCGGCTGATGGATTAGATTTGTTCTACCAGGCGTGGCTGCCTGATGGAAAGCCCAAGGCAGTCTTTGCAACCGTTCACGGCTATGGCGAGCACAGCGGGCGCTATCTCAACCCGGTGGAGCATTTCGTGCCTCTAGGCTATGCGCTGTATGCGTTCGACCAGCGCGGTCATGGGCGCTCGCCGGGCCAGCGGGGGCACGTTAATCGCTTCAACGACTATTTGTTCGACGTGCAAGAATTTCTCAGGCTGGTGCGCGCCGCCCAGCCTGCCTCCAAGCTTTTTTTGTTGGGGCACTCGATGGGTGGGTTGGTTGCGCTGGCCTATGCCATCCATCACCCGCAAGACATTGATGCTGTGGTGGCTTCTTCGCCCATGCTGGGCCTGGCAGTCAAAGCGCCTGGCTGGAAAGTTGTGCTGGGGCGTGTCTTGTCTAGCCTTGCGCCTACATTTCAGATGACAAACGACCTGCCCGCGGCCGATCTATCGCACGACCCCGCCGTGGCAGCGGCCTATGTTCAGGACCCGCACAACCATTTCGTTGTCACTCCGCGTTGGTTCACCGAAGCCGAGGCCGCTATGGCAGCGACAGTGGAACATGCCGGCGAACTACAAGTTCCGTTGTTGCTCATCTATGCCGCAGCAGACAAGATCGCCGACCCCCAAGTGTCGCCGGTCTTTTTCGAACGAGTGACGCACCCAGACAAGACCATTCACGCCTACAAGGACTATTACCACGAAATTTTCAACGAAGTTGGCAAAGAGGCAGTCTTCAAAGATATGGAGCAGTGGTTGGCAAGCCACGTATAAACCTAAAAGTCGGGTTTCTCACAGAAACCCGACTTTTATTTATCTAGCACGTGCACCAAGTCTTCAAATGCTGTCATTGGCGCAAGCCTGAGCAGAAATGCTTTTAGCGAGCGGCTTTGCTGGCGCAATTGAACGACTGCCGGGCCTACCGGGTCTTTACCGGCCGCGCCGGGTTCGTCGGCGTATGCGCCGTGAAATGCAAAATAGGCCTGATTTAGCTTGCGGAGCTGATAGCCTTGCTCCCAAAAGAGCTGCCGCCTTGCTTCCATGTATTCTTCCGCTTCCGTGATCTTGCCCTCTTTGAGCAGTTGGTCAACTTGAATGCGCGTGATGCGCATCTCTTTGCGAAAGCTAAACGCTGGTTCCGGTTCAGGATTGGATGAGGAATTGGATGGATCAGCTTGGGGTAGAGGCTCTGGCAGGCGGACCAGTTCCGGGTAAAAGCGGGCCAGCACCAGGGGGCCGATTTCATTTTCCACAATGCTGGCGGCAGTTTCGTTCATGGTGCGCAGTTCGGGCGACGAATCATAGTGCCAGCCTAGCGGGAACATTATGAGCCAGTTATGCGCCCACTCGTGCGCCACCACCGATACGGTCCATTCAATCGAACTGGTCTCCAGCAGCATGGTGGGATATAACCCCATCCCTCCCAGTGGAACAACCAGCGACGAAACATTGAACTGGCGGTCTATTTTGTCTTCTAATGCTTCGGCGCGGTCCGCCGTAAAGCCGGCTTCCAGGCTGAATTCGTGCATGCGGCGTATCTCGTTGCGCGGCGAGATGATGAATTGCTGGGGCAGGGGGCTAAAACGGAACTTGACCGGCGGCAAAACTTGGCCGCCTAGGGCAAAGCCTTGCTCGGCCAAAATAGTTGCTACCTGGCTTTCAATGATGCCCTCGACGGTAGATTGCATCTGGCCTAATTCGACGCGCAAACGGCTGTATCTAGCCCGCTGGTCGGCTGAAGCTGTTTCCGGATCGGTGATGGTGGGGTCGCTGTAAACCTGGGCAATTTGCTGCTCTAGCAGGTCAGCTTGCTGGATGAGGTCAAAATAGCGCAAGACTAGCTCTTTGCGCTTGGCATCGGTCAGATAATTTTGGGTGGGAACGGACATCTGGCTGCCCTTGACGTAGAGCGCGCCCAGCTCCCACCCCAGGTAGTCAAAAGTTTCGCTGGCAATGATCTGGTTGATTTGGGTTTGAAGCACTCCAGGCGGAGGTCCCTCTTGAACAAGCGCCAGAGCGATAAAGGTTAACAATGACAGGATTTTGAGCAGCCGACCCGCATATCTAATGAATGTGCGCATTTTGCCTCTCGTTTTACAGGCTCATATTAACCTCATTACCTAGCACTGTCAAGCAAAAAAGCCTCCAGTGTTGGGCCTGAAGGCTTTTTACTCTAAATATCTTTGCCACGCCAAAGGGGCGCTGCTGACGACGGCCAGGGCCAGGTAGCGCGGGCGATAGGGTTTGTGGCGCAATACCATGCCCGCCTCGATAGGAGTTCGATGGCCTTTGCGGTTATTGCACGGCTTGCAGGCGGCCACAATGTTTTCCCAACTGCTTGCCCCGCCCCGGCAACGCGGCAAGACGTGGTCGAGCGTTAACTCGGCCGCAGGCAATTGGCAACCGCAATATTGGCAGGTGTATCGGTCGCGCAGCAGCACGCCGCGCCGAGTGATGTTCAGGCGGAAACGGTGTGGAATGTGCACATAGACGCGCAGCCGAATCACCAGCGGCATCGGCAGAGTGATGTGCTGGCTTTTTAATACCGCCTCGGCGGCCTCGACCAGATCGGCCTTTTCGGCCAACAGCAAGGCCACCGCGCGCGGCAAGCTTATGGTATTGAGCGGTTCATAGGTTGCATTAAGCACGAGCACCCGTTGCATGGCAATCGCCCTCGAATTGTTTTTGATCACCCTCGGATCATTGGTGTCAACTTAACCACCCTTGCGAAGGTTTCCAAACCTTCGCAAGGGTCTACCTGCGCCCCTAAGTTGACACTGATGCCCTCGGATCGTTTTTTGATCACCTTCATCGAGATGGCCGGCGACTCGGTTTTGCTGCATTGGTGTTGTCGAGCGCCGGCCACCTTGTGCTGCGGGGCCGTCCCCCGTCGCCACTGACAAGTCAGAGTTCCCCCGCGCTGCCATGCTGCGCCGGCTCTTCACCGGCATGGCGGGCGCGGTTTGGGCGATGACCCTCAAAGATCACAGCACAGTGGGCAAAACGATTGCCCCAGACTCAATCTAGCCCGCCTCAACTGAGGCCTCAATCGAGGTGAGCCGTCTTGAGCCAACACTCCAGAACAAAAAAAGCGCAAGACCTGTGGGGCCCTGCGCTTTTGCAGCATGTATAGCAAAATTACCCTTCTGGGCTGGCGCAAGACCCCCTTGCAAGCTGATTAACCATCTGGCTGCCCAAAATGGGCCGGCGGCAATCGGCCTGCCAAATTTGGCCCAGATGGCATAGTGTTTGTTCAAAGGTATATGATTTCTTGCCCATCACACTGTTTTCATCCTATAAATAGCAAGAGATATGTTGGCTATTAGTCTAGTTCCCGTCTCAAAATCCATAGGCAGGTATCCCTACCCCTGCACTTGCGCCAAGCGCCAGCGCAGGTGCAAGTGTACCTGCCGCTACCGTATGGGGATACGGTAGCTATGCAGGTTTTGAGACAGGCACTAGTCTAAATATATTAACCGCCAAAGCCGGCTTAAAGATACGCTTGCAAGCAGCGAAATGTGCAAACTGATGGGACTGTGCTATAATCGCTCTCCACTCGATTGGCGCTTGACTGATGCTCGATTGATGCAACGGCAATTGCCCGAGTGACACCGAGGGATGAAAGCATGAGATTTCTTGTGACTGGCGGGGCCGGATTTTTGGGGGCAGCCCTGGCTAACCGTTTGGTTCAAGCTAATAACGCCGCGCGTGTGATTGACGACCTGAGCGCCGGTGATCCATCAAAATTGGATAGCCGCATCTCGTTCACGCGGGGCGATGTAGCCGATGTGCCCAAGCTGTGGACCTTGTTGCATGAAGTTGATTGTGTGTATCACCTGGCGGCGCGCGTGCTGGTGGCCGAATCGGTGCTGTACCCGCGCGAGTATAATGCCGTCAACGTAGGCGGCACGGTGGCCGTGATGGAGGCCATGCGTGACGCAGGCGTCAAGCGGGTGGTGCTGGCTTCATCGGGCGCGGTGTATGGCGAACAAAAGCGCCAGCCAGTGCGCGAGGATATGCCGCCTCACCCCGATTCACCCTATGCCGTCAGCAAGCTGTCGGCCGAATATTATGTGCGGACGATTGGCAAGCTGTGGGGAATCGAGGTGGTGATTTTGCGTGTATTCAACGCTTATGGGCCGGGGCAGGCTTTGCCGCCGGCTTATGCTCCGGTCATTCCCCAGTTGCTTCGCCAGGCGCTGGGCGGTGGCAGCCTGGTGATTTTTGGGGAAGGCAAGCAGACGCGTGATTTTGTATATGTGGATGATGTGATTGATGCCCTAATCGCCGCTGCGACGGCGCGCGATGTGGATGGCGCGGTTGTCAATGTGGGCAGCGGACAAGAGACCAGTATGAGTGATTTGGCGACAACGGTTGGCCGCATTACGGGGCGTTCTATCGAGACCTTGTATAGCAGCGCGCAGAGCGGCGGCGTAGCGCGCCTGTGCGCCGATATTGGCCGGGCACGCCGCATGCTGAACTATATGCCCAAGGTGGGTCTGGAAGCCGGTCTGCGCTTGACCCTAGATCGTGACCCGCGCTTTGCCGTGTCTTGACACCCCCTTCATTCGCTGGTACAATCGCCCCCGCAAACGGTCCATTCGTCTAGCGGCCTAGGACGCCGCCCTCTCAAGGCGGAGATCGCGGGTTCGAACCCCGCATGGACCACAGAAAATCCCTGCTCTTGCACAAGGCGGGGATTTTTGTTTTCCAAGCCAATGGGTTTGGGACCGCCTGTGCCGGATGGGTCAGGCTCGATCAAGAGTATGGGGCGGCCGCCAATGGGGGCAGAGCCGTCGCCGGTGTTGGTGTTGGTGTTGGTGGCGGCCGGTAGTGTGAGTGTGTAACGTCCATTCTCGGCTATCAGTGTTTGCGTTATACCGTCGGGAGTGACCAACACGGCAGATGCGCTGGTAGCGGTGAGCACTGCCGTCTGCGTAGTATAGACGCGTGACCACAGCGCCACAAGGCGTGTTCTTTCTGCTGCGTCATAAAATGCAATCCACTCCTGGCCACTAACGGGCGGATCGCCACTGGGGGGCGGCCGCCAACGCCACTTGGGTGTAAGGTGGCCCAGGTAGCGGCTGGCCACCTGATAGGCTGTGAATGAGGGACGCGCGCCCTCATCCGAAGGATAGCATGGGGCCGGGTCATCGTTGCGGCGCAGGCCAAAGGCATCGTGCGCGTCAGGGCCGTTACCACAGTCGTCGTACAGTTGAAAGTGAAAAACGGCCTCCACCTTCATCCACGCGGCATAGATGGCGCTCTGGATGACATAATCGGCTTGCTCAGTCATTGTGGCGCGGTAGGGGCTGTTGGGGTCCCAGGTGGGGCCGGGGTAATCATCCCACACAGGCACGCCGCTTTCGTTGAGCCACAGCGTTTTGCCCGTGATGCCGCGCTCGTCAAGTTGCGCCTGGGCGAGATAGAGTTGCCGCCAGCTTGCCCACGACCACGAGTAACTGTGAACAGCCACCGAGTCAAAGTACCAGCCGTATGTTTGCGTATAGGGATAGGTGGCGATAATACCAAGCGTGTCGCTGAGCCAGTTGGGGCGATTATAGGTGTCTGAAAGGCCGCCCGATAGCACCTGCGCTTCTGGATCGGCGTGCTTGGCGGCAAGGTAGGCCACGGCCATGGTGCGGGCATAATCGCTGACGTTGCCGTTCCAGAAAAAAATATAGTCTGGCTCATTCCACACTTCCCAAACACGCACTCCCTGGTTGGCTGTCCAACCTTGCTGGGTAGCAAGCGCGCCGCCGGGCTTGTAGCGCATCACGGTGGCGTAAACAAAAGTTGCCCAGGGGTTGTTGGGGTTGATCAGCTTGCCGATCCCAAGTATGTCCGTTCCATCGCTAAACACGGGTTGATCCAGGTCGGCGGGGGTGGTGCAATCGTTTTGCGCCAGCGCTTGCTGCAAGGCAGGTGTAAAGGCTTGTTTGGCTGCCGGGCCAATGCGGGGCGGGGTGGCATAGGTTTGTGCTGCCAATCCTGTGCATGGCCCCTTGAGACGGAATGAGGGCGGTATCATCAAGATGGCGTTGAGTTGCAAGCTGTGTTCTACGTCTGCAATGACAGCCGGATCGTGCATGGACCAATCAAAGACGCCTGGGTCTGTTTCTATATTGCGCCAATAAAACGGCCAGCGGTCCAAGCCTGCCCCGGCTTGGGCGGCGCGCTGGAAGCGCAGTTCGCCGGCGTGCGTTTCAGCCGAGGTGATGAAACTGAGGCCAAAAGAGACGGTGATGCTGTTTGTGGGGGGGGGAGGTGGGCTGCTAAAGATGGATGGAAGGTAGACATGCCACAGTCCAAGCACGTGCAGCGAGATGGGCACGGTAAACGGACTGCCCACGGTGGAGGTGGGATGGGCGTTTATCCATAATGTGGTGGTAAAGACGCCGGTGGAGGTATAGGCGGCGCTGTCAAGTTGCACCTGGATGGTGCCTGTGTTGACGCCCGTGGTAGGCGAAAATGAAAACCCTGCCCACAACGTGCTCGATAGATTGCCGGTCACCGTCCAGGTAAAGGTTTCTGCGCCAGTGTTGCTGATGGTAATGGTTTGGGTCAAGAGTTGAGGCTGGTCGAGCGTGGCAGTGAATTCAATCACCGGGGGTGAAACGACCATAACCGGGCTGGCCACTGAGGTCTGGGGACCGTTTCGCGCTGCTTGCGCGATAGGGTATGCCAGCAACAGGTAGCAGGCAGCCAACAATATAGGAATGACAAGTTGGATATAAGGTTTGGTGTTAGGGGTGGTTCTCATTTGACAATCAAAATGCCCGCGGCGAGATTCGAACTCGCAGCCGACGGATTCGAAGTCCGGCGCTCTATCCGTTGAGCTACACGGGCAATAAAAAGGGTGGGTGATGGGTCTCGAACCCACAACCAGCGGCTCCACAGGCCGCTGCTCTGCCATTGAGCTACACCCACCATGCTAGGGTGCAACTATAGCATAAGATGCATTTGTTGGCAACCTACTCGCGCGCCCATAGCCGCCGGAGGGTCATTTTACTCCATACACCCACATTACAATTTGAGGCGTGATAACGGCTTCGACAAATGACGCAATGATTAGCAGCGGCAGGGCAACGAACACAAAGACCTTGACAAAATCAACCAGGGCTGCCAGCCAGCTTTCGCCCACGGTCATGCCCGGCTGGCGGGTGATGACGGTAGCGCCCAGGCGCAGCGCGGCAGCGGCCACCAGCGCCGCGCCCGGCAATTCAAAGATGCCATGTGGCAAAATGAACGTGGCAAAAAAGAGCAGCGGGTTATAACCCCCTTGGCCGAATTGGGCCACGGTAAAGCTGATGATGCCGACCGACCCCATGAGAACCACGATGGCCATCGAACCGAATGAAAAGACGGCCAGCAGCGAGGCCAACGCCAGCGCGCGCAGGTTGTGAAGCAAAATCCAGCCTGAAAAGACCGGTAGAAAGGCGATCGGCAGGTCTTGGAGGGTTCCAAAGGCCGTCGTGGATGGATTGAAGACCGAGGCAGGCAGGCGGAGGCTGGGGGCGATCATGACACCACCTAATGCAGCCGCTAATGAAGTCAGCAGAATCACTCCCACCGGCAGGCGGAGCCGGCGCAGGATGGCCGGAACATCGCGGCGGTAGATGCGCTTGAGGGTTAGGCGGTCGTCTGCGCCGCGCGGATCAACCCGCCTCCAAAAGCGCTTAAAGGTGCGCCAAATCGTTGCTGGGCTCATCTCGTCAATTTCGCGCCCCAGCAGTTCTTCTCTATCAAATAATTGCACTCCCATGCGAATGAGGAGCAAGTCTACCACCAGCAGCAGCGCCACAATCCACCACAGCACGCCATAGTTGGCCCAAAACATGATCATGCTCTCTAACTGAACCAGGAGGGTCATAGGGATGATGATAAAGCTGGCCAGCAAGTTGGCGGCGCGCACGCTGGTGGTTTGAGACGAAACGACGACTGCCCCTGAGACCATGACAACGGCCTTGGCTGTTGTGAGGGCGACGACCAGCGAGAGGAACTCGATGGGCGGGCGCCAGCCGCGAAAGAGGCCCATCGCCGCCAGATACAGGCTCATGCCCAGATAGCTGCCAGCTACGGTGGGAATGAGCGAAGCCAGCATTTTGGCAAAGTACAATTGGCCGTTGGTCAGGGGGGTGGCCAGCAGCGGTTCCAGGCTCTTGCGCTCTTTTTCTCCAACAAAGGCTTCCAATGCAATGACTAGCGAGAACGACAGGGGGAAAAAGCCTACTACCATGAGCAAAAAGGGAAAAGTTCGTTCGGTTAAAAGCGACGAGCCGCCATAACTCCTGATCCAATCTACGGCCACCCCGGCTGTAATGTGCATGAGGACGGGAAAAATCATTGTGAGCAAGATAATGGGTATGGTGATGCGCCAATCGCGCAGAGTGTCGCGCAGCTCTCGCCGGGTGAGGACAAGGGCTTGGTCAAACCAGTGTTTTGCTTCAGGCCAGCTTGGCGTTCGACTCAGTTCTCCAATCATTCTCAATCTCCATCCTGTAACCAACCGGGTTAACCCAATTGTGTTTCGTTTGTGCCTTGCATAGTTTCTTCTTCCACTACCTTGAGGTAAACCGCTTCCAGGCTGCGCGGGACCTCGCTTAGTGTCATGATTTGCATGCCTCGTTCAATCAACCAGCGCGCCAGGCGCGGATTGTCGCGCTCGGGCTGCTCGGATTGGTAGCGCAGCCAGGTATCGCCATGGTCTACAACTTTGACTTGCTGTAGCAATTCGGGCAGC
This sequence comes from Thermoflexales bacterium, assembly GCA_041740315.1. Lineage (GTDB taxonomy): Bacteria > Chloroflexota > Anaerolineae > Fen-1058 > Fen-1058 > JBGSMF01. The sequence goes on along the minus strand of JBGSMF010000104.1, from coordinate 7,318 downwards.
AGGCCATCTAATTGGCTGGCTGAGCGTATTTCCATGATGGGTGATCCGAGCAAGCTAGCCTTGAGCTCGTTAGACGTGCCTTGGGCAATGATCCGCCCGCGGCGAATGATGGCGATGCAGTCGGCCAGTTGCTCGGCCTCAGGCAGGTTGTGGGTGCACAGCACAATGGCGCGCTTGTCGCTGCGCAGTTCGGCAATGGCATCGCGCACCAGTTTGGCGCTGTGGGGGTCCATGGCAGAGGTGGGCTCGTCCAGCAAGAGCACGGCAGGGTCGTGAATCATCGAGCGGATGAGGGCCAATTTTTGGCGCATGCCTTTGGAATATTCGCTCAGGCGGTTTTCGGTGACGTGGGCCATGCCAAAGCGTTTCATCAAGCGCAAACTGCGCTCTCGGCGCGTGGCGGCGTCTAGCCCGTACATTTCGCCAAAAAAGTCCAAGTATTCCATTGCCCGCATGCGCAGGTACAGTCCCGGCGCTTCGGTGAGCACGCCTACCATTTGCCGTACCTTGGCTCCAGATTTAACCACGTCATAGCCGGCCACGCTGGCTTGCCCACGGGTTGGCACCAGCACTGCCGATAGCATGCGAACGGTGGTGGTCTTGCCTGCGCCGTTGGGACCCAGCAGCGCCAATACCTGACCCGCCTTGACTGACAGTGACAACTCGTCTACGGCCGTGAATGGCTTGCCGGCTTGTTGGGCATTGTTGAAAAATTGCTTGGTTAATCCTATCGCTTCAATCATATCTCCCACCCCAACTCTTTCTAGTGTTGCTACCCAACTATATCACCTGTTAAATAATAAATCCTGAGCAAAACCTGAGCGATTGCTGAGAAGATGCGCCTGCCCTGCTTGCCTGTCGCCCTGCAATGACCGCTAGGAGCTTGTCGGAGAGGGCCGTTCGTAGTGCGCGCTTTAGCGCGCTGAAGCGCGCACTACGAGCCTACCAGTCCGCTCTCCGACAGCCTGCTAGACCCTCAAAATTTCACCACGGAGACACTGAGGGCACAGAGATTTTCCCATTTTTCTCCGTGTTCTCCGTGCCTCAGTGGTTAAAGCTGAAAACGAGAGTCGGATACATAACTTGCTACGATGTCAGATTTTAGGCCAGGCGCTTATTCAGTCCCTCGGCCGGTGGCTTGCCACACGTAAATAATGCGTTGCAGCGCAGTGAAATTGGTTAGAATGGCTACCAGCCACAGAGCTGGCTGGACCAGACCCAAGATTAGGGCTGCGCTGATGATGATGACCCGCTCCAGGCGTGTGAGCAAGCCGCCTTTACATTCCAGCCCCAGGCCCTCGGCGCGCGCGCGTGTATAACTGACCAGGATTGAGCCGACCAGGCTGGCGGCGATCAGCATGACCTCGATGCGGCTGTTCGTTCCCAGGTAGAACCACATCAGGCCCAAGAGCGTCAAGGCCTCGCTGTAGCGGTCGAGGGTCGAATCCAAGAACGCGCCAAAGCGCGTTTGCCTGCCGGTCAGGCGCGCCAACGAGCCATCGAGCGCGTCAAACAACCCGGCGAGCAGCATGAGTATCCCGCCCCACAGCAGCAGCCCTTTGGCCAGCAAGAGAGCCACGCCCAGGTTTAGCGCCAGGCCAATGAGCGTGACCGAGTTGGGAGAAAACCCCAACCGCGCCAATAGCCTGACCGCAGGCTGTAGCAGCCTGGCGCTCCATCGCCTGGCCCAGTCGGACAGCGTGGCAGGCGCGCGTGTTGTAGATTCAAGGTTTTTTGTAGTCATGGTTCAATCACACAGATTTTACGATTACGATTATGGTTATGGTTATGATTGTAATTATACATCAGCCGGTTGCTGTTGCACAGGCTGGTAGCGTTTGAGGCGATGGCGATGTCGTTCGAGCAAGCCTGCATAATGGTCAAGCACGCGCTGCGCAATCACGCTCCAGTCATAGCCTGCGGCTTTGCGGCTGCCGGCGGCGCTCATGGCCTGGCGGCGGTCGGGGTCGTTGAGCAGGGCAATCAACGTCTGGGCCAAGGCCGACGGGTCCTCGGGCGGCGCCAGCAAACCCTCTGCGCCGTCGGTCACCACCTCGCGATAGCCGTCAATATTTGAGGCCACAATCGGCGTGCCGGCGGCCATGGCCTCTAGCAGGATCATGCCAAAGCTCTCCATGCCGGTAGAGGGCGCGCAAAACAGCGTGGCAGTGCGATAGTAGCGCGCCAGGTCGGCATCGTCAACCCGCCCGATGAAATGGATGCCGCTTAGCTTTAATTGGCGCGCTTGCAGCATATAGGGCAGCTTGTCCAAGCGGTCATATGCGCCTACCACCAGCAAGCGCGCCTGTGGAATGGCCTGGCGCACAAGCGCAAACGCTTCGATCAGGTAAGGCAATCCTTTGCGTTTTTCTAGCCGCCCGACAAAAAGGATATTGGGGCGGCCATCGGCAAAGCGCGCAATCGGCTCGAGGCGGGGATTGGCAAAGTGAGCTAAATCTACGCCATTGGGAATGCTGGCATAGTTGGCTTGAAAGTAGCGCATGTGATATTGGCGGGCTGCCTCTGACACCACAATCATGCTGTCCATCTTTTTGAAAAAGCGCATAAAGATAGAGCGGCCATAGTAATAGGCCCGACTGACCTCGCGATAGGCGTGAAACGTGCCGACGCAAATGGCTTGTGGCACCAGGTCGCGATGCCGCAAGACGGCCAGCGGCAGGGTAGGCATGAGCGGTTCGTGCAGGTGCAGCACATCGTAATGGCCGTCTTGCAAGATGCCTTTGACGCGCCTGTACGAGCGCGGCGAGAGACTGATGCGCGCCACCGAGCCGGCAAATGGCACGCGGATGATGGACGACGAGGCGCTAATCAGGTGGTTGTTGCCGCTATAGTCTTTGTCTGAACAAGGGGCGATAATGTGCGCCGTGTGCCCCATATCTGTGAATACGTTGGCGATGCATCCAATATGTTTGTTGACGCCGCCCGGCACGCCATAATCATAAGGTGAGACAAGAGCAATACGCATTAAAACTCCACTGGACGGCGCGCGCCTGTCACGCCGTTTATTTTGGATGCCAGATGGGTGTGGTCAACATCCACTGGTCGGGAAAGGCCGTCACGGCGCGGGCAAGCGCCTGCACCCCATAATTCAACGCCTGGGCATAAATTTCTTCCTGGCTGCTGTCTAGAGACGGCACGTAGGGGGCTTGGATTTCTAGCCGCAGCCGTTCGCTGGGCAATCGCCGCGCAAAACCGATGACCAGCGGCGCGTGCGTGCGGGCGACCAGCCTGGCGTAGCCGTCGGGCAGACGCGCGGGCGCTCCCAAGAATGGTATCGTTACACCGCTGTCGGTTGTATCGCGGTCGAGTGCCAGCGCCACGCCCTCACCCCGTTTCAGGGTGCGATACACTTGCAGCAGCGGGCCGTCGGCTGGGATCAAGCGCAGGCCGTGCCGACTGCGCAACTTGACCAAGTATTGATAGGCTGCTTCTGGCCTAATGTGCTCGGCTACGGCCAGCACCGGCACGCCATAGGCCACTACCGCATGCATCATGAGCTCGGGGTTGCCATAGTGGGCCGAGGCCGCCACCAACCCGCGCCCCAGGGCCTGGGCCTGCTGAACGTGCTCAATGCCCGTTATCTCTAGCAGGGCCAGCACCTGGCTTGTTTCCACCGCCGCAAGATGAAACAGGTCGTAATAGTTTTTGACCAGGCTTTGGAATATTTGCCGGGCTGTTTGGCTGACCTTGGCCTCATCGCTGGCTTTAGCATTTTGCCCTGCCAGCACGTGCCTGATGTTATCGCGCACAGCCTCGGCGGTGCGCCCAGCCAGGCGATAATTCAGCGCGCCCACCCAATCAGCCAGCCGGTAACCCAGGGCTGGCGGTATGCGCGGAGCCAGTCCGCCGGTCAGCCGGAAAAGCGCTAGGGTGGCATAGTGCTGTAGTGGCATGGTCTCATGGTCGGTGTAGCCAGATGGCCTTGTCTCAAGGGCAGACCAGGCAACTAGCCGGCTGCCGACTAGCCGGCTATAAACTCTTCGGTCTTGAGCCGAGCCACGTCGTCGGTGAATTGTTGCGGCGGGCTTTTCATAAAGTAAGACGATGGGCCGACCAACGCGCCCTTGATTCCACGTTCCAGGGCCAACTTGGCGCAGCGCACCGCGTCAATGACCACGCCGGCGCTATTGGGGCTGTCCCATACCTCCAGCTTGAGCTCCAGGTTCAGCGGCACGTCTCCAAAGGTAGTGCCTTCCATGCGAATGTGGCACCATTTGCGGTCAAGCAGCCAGGGAACATAGTCGCTGGGGCCGACGTGAACATTGTCTTGGGCCAGCGGGTAGGGGAGTTGGCTGGTGACGGCGTTGGTCTTGGAAATTTTCTTGCTTTCCAGGCGTTCGCGTTCGAGCATGTTCATAAAGTCGGTGTTGCCGCCAAAGTTGAGCTGGTAGGTGCGGTCAATTCGCACGCCGCGATCTACAAACAGGCGCGTCAGCACACGGTGAACGATGGTGGCGCCCACCTGGCTCTTGATGTCGTCGCCGATGATGGGCAGGCCATGCTCTTCAAAACGGCGCTGCCAATAGGCCTCGCGGGCGATAAAAACCGGGATGCAATTGACGAACGCGCAGCCGGCTTCTAATATCTGCTCTACATACCATTTGGTGGCCATCTCGCTGCCCACCGGCAGGTAGCTGATGACCACATCGGTCCTGGTGTCTTTGAGAATTTTGACAATGTCGGCCGTGGGGCCGGGCGCTTTGGTGATGATTTTTGAAAGGTACTTGCCCAGGCCATCGTGGGTCATGCCGCGGTAAACCGGCACCCCCAACTTGGGCACATCGGCAAATTTATAGGTATTGTTGGGCGGAGCGTAGATTGCTTCGGCCAGGTCTTGCCCCACTTTGTTGATGTCAATGTCAAAACCGGCGGTGAACTCGATGTCGTTGATGTGATAGCCACCCAGCCGGGCATGCATTAACCCTGGGATGCGCTCATCGTCCTTGGCGTTGCGGTAATAATACACGCCCTGCACCAGCGAGCTGGCGCAATTGCCAACGCCAATGATGGCTACACGGACTTTTTTGCTGCCTGATTTTTTTGTCACAGTTTGCTCCTTGCTTCAGATTATGTTTAGTAACTACTCAGCCGGCACCCTTCGACCTGTCTGCCGACAGAGCAGGCTACGCGCCGCGCATCCTGAGCGAAGTGAAACGCAGTCGAAGGAGCGCGGCGCTTATCCTGAGCAAGGCCGAAGGACGCTCAGGATGCTGAGTAGTTACTATGTTTATATCTATGGGTCAAGTGTGGTTTATGTTACACCGGATAAGGACGCATGTCAAACACCTGTTACTGAAAATTGAGGTGCGATACAGCTAAGTAAAACTGCATCGCACCTCGCTGTTGTTCAGAGAGTGGCTTTTATTCGGGCGGTGGCGGTGGTATTGGCCCATACCAATCGCACACATCTATATTTGTCACCTGTTGACCAGGCTGCACAACCACCGGAATGAGTGAGTGGTCTGTGCATTTAACATCCAATCCGCAGGGGACAGCTTGCGAGTAAGAGCCACCCATCTGGCCTTCGTCGAGCCAGGCATATACCAGGTAGGTTCCGGGCGCTATGTTATCCAGACTGTAGCTGGCATCGGCTGGCCCCTTTGACTGTGTTTTGAACCACTTGTTGGCCTGTTGATCTACGGCGTAAATCGTCATGGGGGGAATGTAGCTGCTGGGGTAGCATAGTTTGCCGCTAATACTACCGGGTTGGGGAGGAGGCTGGGTCGGTTTGGCGACGGGAGGCGCGGTTGGCCCAATGGGGGGCGCTAACGTAGGCTTGGCGATGGATGGGGTAGGGGTGTTGGGTAGCGGCGTGGGAGTAGCGTTGCATGCCAACATTAAGATTATGACGGTGAATATGGCAAAAAGCCAGTGATCTCTTTTCATTGGTCATTCACAAGTAAACAGCTTTTCTAGTTCTTGGGGTTGGGCGAGCAAGATGTGCACTCGTTCGATTTCCACAATGCCTTGCTCTCGCAAGGCGCTGAGGGCGCGATTGGCGCTCTCGCGCGTTGTGCCAACCAGGCTGGCAATGGCTTCTTGCGACAGGTCCAGGTCAATAAGAACCCGGCCATCGGCCTGTTTGGCGCCGTAGCGGGCGGCCAATTCGAGCAGTTTGCGGGCGATGCGTTGGTTGACATTGAGCGAAAACAGCTCTTCAAAGCTTTCGGTGGTGCGGCGCAGGCGCTCGGTGAGTGTCTCGATGATGTGAATGGCGGCTTGGGGGTTTGACAGCAGGTGGTCGCGAAAGGCCTGGCGGTACAATACCAGCACTTCGGTGCGGCGCATGGCCTCTACGCTGGCTGAACGAGGTTGATTGGTGAGCAATGCCATCTCGCCGAAAAAGTCGCCTTTGCTGCAAATCCACACAGATAGCTCGTGCCCATCGGGGCTGAGGGTGTAAATGCGCACCTGGCCCGAGATGATGACGAACAAACTTTCGCCTGGATCACCTTCGCGGAGGATGGTTTGCCCTTTTCGATAGACGCGTCGGTCGAGCGATTGCGCCAAGGCGGCCAATTGTTCTTGGGGCAGGGCTGCAAAGAGTGGAATTTGCCGCAAGAGTGTAATTTCATCCATAGCTTCTAGTCTTTCAATTCTTTCCTTGCCTGATAGGCCAAGTATAACACATAGCTGGCCTGCGCGCTATGGCGAGGAGGTGAAATACTGTCTCTGAAAAGCAGGAGACTTGTCAGTTGTGGCGCGTTGTCGAGTTGTATTATAATGACATAGCGACTCGCTCGCCGAGTTAAAAATCCGCGCAAAAGGAGCCATCATGGATCGTGCTAGTGAAGAACGAATCGCTCAACATTATCGGAAGCTTGTTCTCCATTTTGACTGTTGGGAAAAGACCAAGGACCTGATTGACCAACTGCTTGACATTATGCTGAATTACCGGCAGAGCGGCCACCCGGGTGGGTCGCGCTCCAAGGTACACGCCCTGGTTGTCACTTTGCTCAGCGGCGTGATGCGCTGGGATATTCGCCGCCCTGAAAAGCGCTTTGGCGACCGCTTTGTGCTGGTGGGCGGTCACACTATCCCCCTGGTTTATTGCACTCTGGCCGTGCTAAATGAGGCCATGCGTATCAAATATCAGCAGACCGGCGACAATCGCTATTACATCCCCAAGCCCGAAGAGCGCATGTTGACCTGGGAAGACCTGTTGAACTTTCGCTGCAACAAGGGGCTTTCGGGCCATGCCGAGATGGAAGGCAAGACACTGTTTCTCAAGTTTAACACCGGGCCATCGGGGCACGGCAGCCCGGCAGCGGCGGGGCTGGCGCTGGCGCTCAAGCGG
>JBGSMF010000103.1:0-3683 GCA_041740315.1 Thermoflexales bacterium | reverse complement strand
TGGAAAACCTGGTAGGCATTGGGGCCGACATTGCCGGTCACCACCGCCTGGGCGCCCCGCTGGATGACGAACTGGGCCGCCTGCACGCCGGCCCCGCCAGGCGCGGCCAGCGCCGGGTTTTCCACCGCCTCGAATTGCAGGCTGTCTGTGTCCACAAAAAGGTACAGCGGGCAGCGCCCGAAAAGCGGGTGAATGGCCGCGTCCAAATCTGCGCCGCTGGCTGTGACAATGATTTTCATGCTCGATGCTCCTGTCTAATAGCTATCAGCCATCAGCTATCGGCTGAAGGCTGATAGCTATGCTTGTTTGTCCAAAAAGGCTTGTTTGATCAGCTCGGTCAGCTCTTCGGCCTGGAGGTAGCCGACGATCTCCAGGTCTTGCTCTGTTACACCTTCTACCTCGGCCACTGCCTCTCGAATCATCAGCGACAGCGGCACGGCAATGGGGCACAGCGGCGACGAGGGACGGAATTTGTACGACACGCGCCCGCGCTCGTCCACAACCAGGTCTTCAATCAGGCGCATGCGCGCCACGTCCACGCCGGTTTCCGGGTCTATGACGGATGAAAGCTTGTCCAAGATGGCCTGACGCAATTCCTCTGCCTGCTGCATCATTTTCCTCGACTGTCATTCAAGCGCGCGGCTACACCTTGCCAGATTTCAATAATCGCCTGGCTGGCCGGGGCAGCGGGCCGAAAAGCCGTCACCGGCTCGCCGCGCACCATGGCGCGCGTGACGGTTTCATCGAAGGGAATGTCCCCCGCCAACTCGATTCCTTGCTCACGGCAATAGCTCTCAATTTGCGCCGCGCCGGCCGGGTACACATCGGCCTTGTTGATGCACACCATAGACGGCACGCGAAAGTGCGCCGTTGTCTGCAAAGCGCGCTCCATATCGTGAATGCCGGCCGCGGTCGGCTCGGCCACGATAAGCGCCAGGTCGGCCCCGGCCGCGGCTGAAATCACGGGGCAGCCAATGCCGGGCGGCCCATCTACAATCACAAGCTGATAGCCCCCATCCAATCCCAGCAAACGAGCTTGCTGCTTGACCAGCGTCACCAGCTTGCCGGAATTCTCTTGCGCCGGGTGCAGTTCGGCGTGGAACAGCGGCCCGTAGCGGCTATCCGACCGAAACCACGTGCCTGCCAACTGTGTCTCCATGTGAATGGCTTGCTGCGGGCATTGGTAGACGCACGCGGCGCAGCCATCGCAGGCGATGGAATCTACCCTCACCCCCCATCCCCCCTCTCCCAAGTTGGGAGAGGGGGACGCTGGGGAGGGAGGACAAATGGCGTCAAAGCGGCACACCTGTATACATACGCCGCAGCCATCACACTTGTCAGCATCTATCACGGCCACAGAGCCGCCCATAAAATCGTGCTGTTCAAGTTGGTGTGGATGCAGCACCAACTCCAGGTTGGCCGCGTCCACGTCGGCATCAGCGAGCACTGCGCGCAAGGGCGACGGGCCTTCACTGGCCAGGTGCGCAAACGCCGCCGCCACGCTGGTCTTGCCGGTGCCGCCCTTGCCGCTTAGAATCACCAATTGTTTCATTGTCTTGTTATCTCTACAATCCGCTCAAACATTTTCCGCAAACGCTCGGCATACTCTGGATGAATATCAATCAGCGTCCGCCCTTGCGCAATGCCCTCGGCAATTGCCCGCTCATACGGAATGCGCAACAGGATTGGCAATTCTTCAGCCTGGCAAAACTCGTCTACGCCCGAGTCACCTATGCCATCACGGTTGATCACCACGCCCATCGGCAGCTTTAGCTCGCGCCCCACCTGCGCCGCCAAGCGAAGATCGTGCAGCCCAAAAGGCGTCGGCTCGGTGACCAGCAGCAGAAAATCCGCCCCGCGCACCGATTCGACCACCGGGCACGATGTGCCGGGCGAGGCGTCAACAATCACAACTTGAGCAGGCTTGGGTGTGGCCCACTTTTTGAGCTGGCGAATGACGGGCACCGCCATCGGCTCGCCCACGTTCAGCACGCCTCGCGCAAAGGCGATGCCGGAATCAGCCGGGCCGCTTTCCAGCACACCCATCACCTCCAGCGCCTCCGAGATCGCGCCCTCTGGGCAGATCAGCGTGCAACTGCCGCAGCCGTGGCACAACTGCGGAAAGATCATTACTTTCTTGCCCAGCACGGCTATGGCGTGGTACTGGCACACCTCGGCGCACTTGCCGCAGTGTGAGCATTTGATCTCATCCACTTGAGGAATCAGAATGCCCACTTGCTGGCGGCGCTGAAAGACTGGCTTGAGGAACAGGTGAGCGTTGGGCGCTTCCACATCGCAATCTAGCAAGAGCGGCGGATTCGGTGTAGGGCCGACCGACGCCAAATCCGCCGCCAGACTCAACGCCAAACTGGCGGCAACGGTGGTCTTGCCCGTGCCGCCCTTGCCGCTGGCGACAGCAATCCGCATTAGCGCACCTCGCCTTGCGAGTGGCCTTCTCCGCGCGTCGCCGCGCCTACCTGTTCCAGTTGCCCGGCCTTGAATTGCACAATCACTTCGCGCACCGCGCGGCACGAGCCAAACAAGTACATCGAGATGCCGGCGGCGTTCAACGCATTAAAAGCATTGGGGCCAAAGTCGCCGCTGACAACCGCCCCGGCCTTTTGCTCCACCATAAACTGCGCCGCCTGGACGCCCGCCCCGCCCGGAGCATTGACGCCCGGGTTGGGGTGCGCCTGCCATTCCAGTGTGTCGGTATCTACCACCAGAAAGTACGCCCCCCGCCCAAAACGGGGATCCAACTCTGATTTGACATCGGGCGTTGAGACTGTGATGACGATCTTCATTTTATTCCTTTACCATTCGTGTTCCGCACTTGGGACAAGTCAAATCCATGCAACGCTGACCCACCTGGTGTGGCTGCTTGTGCCCGCACTGAGGGCAAACGCAGTTGCCGCCAGGCCCAGAGCCGGGACTGGTGCCACCGCCTCGCCCGCGCCCGCCGCCTTGACCTCCACCTTGGCCACCACGACCTCCACCGCGCCCCCCCCCACCAGGGCCGCGCCCACCGCGAAATAACCGATCAAACATAGCTTTACCTCCATCATTAACTGGACACGGATTCACGCAGATTACCGGATGAAAATGTATCCGTGGGCATCCGTGAAAATCCGTGTCCCACTTTTCTACTTTTCAATTTCCTCGATGCGCTTGGCAATGGCGTCGAGTTGCTCCTTCAACTGGGCCGCTTCATCTTTGAGACCAGCCAGCTCTTGCTCCGTCGTGGGCGGCGCAAAGCGCGCCCAGAGCGGCAGGCCGGTGGCATAGAACTGATGCCGCCAGCCGCGCCCACCTCCGCGAAAGCCGCGCCCCATACCAAGCCGCTGAGCCGGATTAGCGAACCCCGACGCGTTAAAGCCGGCGCAATAGCCCGCGCCTCGGCCGGTCATCGGCCCGGCCCCCATAGGGCCTGTCCTGTCACCTCGTGGCATTTTACTCACCTCCTTTCAAAAAACCTGCCGAGTTTCCGAAACTCACCAGGTCAACAGCAATCTCTATCTTTTCATCTCTTCAAAATGTTGTTCGGTTGGATGGTCGCGCTCGTCAGAGGGGCACAGCACCAGCAGCGCCTGCGATGGCTGGCTGTCCACATTCTGCCAGCGGTGCGGCAGGCGCGACTCGAACAGCAGGCTGTCGCCCGACTCTAGCAGGTAGGTGAGTTCCCC
>JBGSMF010000102.1:0-2951 GCA_041740315.1 Thermoflexales bacterium | reverse complement strand
GCCAGGTGCTTGGGGTGAAACAGGTAGGCATTCACGATGACTTTTTCGAGTCGGGCGGGCACTCTTTGCTGGCTATCCGGGTCGTATCGCGCGTGCGCGACAGCCTGCAAGTAGAGCTACCGCTGCGCCAGTTGTTCGAAGCGCCGACAGTGGCCGGCCTGGCAAACAAGATTGAACATGTCCTCTTGCCCGGGCCACGCCCAGTCGCGCCGCCGCTAGAGCGCGTTTCTCGCACTGCCTCTCTGCCGCTTTCTTTTAGCCAGGAGCGAATATGGTTTTTGACCCAACTGGCCCCCGCCAGCCCCGAGTTCAACATGCCTGCGGCTATGCGCCTAGCGGGGCGGCTCGATAAAGCTGTGTTGGAACAGGTGCTCAATGAAATTGTGCGCCGCCACGAAAGCCTGCGTACAGCTTTTGTCGCCCATAAAGGCCGCCCGACCCAACTCATTACACCGGCCCTGGCGGTGACATTGCCGGTCATTGATCTGCAAGAATTCCCCATCGCCCAGCGCGCCGCCCAGGCGCAGCAAATAGCCGTGACCGATGCGGAGCGCCCATTTGACATAACTTGCGCTCCGTTGTTTCGAGCCAGCCTGCTAGAACTTGAGGAGCAAGACCACATCCTTTTGCTAAATTGCCATCACATCGTCTCTGATGGTTGGTCTTACGACATACTCTTGCGCGAATTGGCCGCGCTTTACACGGCCTTGACCCAGGGACAGCCCGCGCCGCTCCCCGAGTTGCCCATTCAATATGCCGATTACGCCCATTGGCAGCGGCAGTTTTTGCAGGCCGATGTATTGGAGAGCGAGTTGGGTTATTGGAAGCAACAGCTTGCGGGGCCTCTGCCTGTCCTGGAGTTTGTTGCAGACCGCTCGCACCTCGAGACCGGGGCAACCAGGGTGGCAAGACAAGCAACTGTTTTCCCTCGCCCTTTGATGGAAGCGCTCAAGGCGCTCAGCCGGCAAGAGGGAGCCACCTTGTTTATGACGCTCCTGGCCGCCTTCAAGGTGATGCTCTATCGCTGCACGGGACAGACTGATCTTGTCGTCGCTACGCCCATTGCCAATCGCGACCGCACCGAGATTGAGGAGATGATCGGTTGTTTCCTCAACACTCTGATCTTGCGCACAGACCTTGCCGGCAATCCAACGTTTACAGAATTGCTTGGGCGGGTGCGTCACACAGTCTTGGCAGCCTTTGCCCACAAAGATCTCCCTTTTGAACGCCTTGTTGATGAGCTCCAGCCAGAGCGGGAACTGGATCGCAACCCCCTGTTCCAGGTTGTGTTCGTCATGCAGGATGTAGCCCTCGAGCCGCCGGTCTTGCCTGATCTGCGCGTGACCCCATTTCTGGAGGGCGCGCGAATGGAAGGCGCTGCGCCTGATATGCTGGGCATCTCGCTTCAAGAGACTGAAGATGGGCTTGCCGTCTATATGGAATACCAGCTAGATTTTGTAAACAACCAGATATTGGGTCACTTTCAGACCCTGCTAGAGAGCATTGCGGCCAACCCAAACTCGCGCCTATCGGCTCTGTCGCTCCTGACAGAAACAGAGCGGCAACAACTCTTGGTAAACTGGAACGAGAACCAATTGAGCTATCCTCACAATCAATGCTTCAACCAGCTTTTCGAGGCGCAGGTTGAGTGCGTTCCAGAATCCATTGCAGCCATTTGTGACGGCGTTCATCTTGCGTACGACCAACTGAACCGGCGCGCCAACCGGCTGGCCTCGGTCTTGGTCGAGCGCGGCGTTGGCCCAGACACGGTCGTCGCTTTGCTGGCGGAACGTGGGCTTGATTTCCTGACAGCTATGCTGGCTACTTTTAAAGCAGGTGGGGCCTATCTTCCCCTTGATCCTTATTATCCCCCTGACCGTCTCAGCTACATTTTGGAACACAGCACTAGTCCTCTAATCGTGGCAGCCGATGAGTTTGCGCCAATGCTGGCAGATGCGCTAGCCGGCTCTTCCGGCGGGGAAAAAGCCCCGATTTTGAGGCTGCCTGAGGCCTTGCAGCAGGAGCGCCCAGAACACAACCCGCCCACGCGTTGCGTTCCCCGTAATTTGGCTTACGTCATCTACACCTCCGGCTCAACCGGCCTTCCCAAAGGGGCCATGATTGAGCAGCGTGGGATGATCAATCACCTGTACGCCAAAATTCACGACCTTGAATTAAGCGCCACAGACATTATTGCCCAAACGGCGTCTCAGTGTTTTGACATCTCTGTTTGGCAGTTTCTGGCCGCTCTCGCCGTCGGCGGGTGCGTTCACATTTTCAAGGACGAGGACGCTCACGACCCGGCCCGCCTGCTCGAACAGGTGGCGTGCCAGCAGCTAACGATTCTGGAAACCGTGCCGGCGCTGCTGCGGGCGATGCTGGAGCAAATGGCAGAATCTAATCGCGCTCTGTTCAACCTGGCATCGCTGCGCTGGTTGGTGCCAACCGGCGAGGCCTTGCCGCCCGAGTTGGCGCGCCAATGGTTAACACATTATCCGCGCGTCCCGCTCATCAATGCCTACGGCCCCACCGAATGCTCTGATGATGTCACACATTATCCCTTCTCACAGCCGCCAGCGACAGAGGCCATTCGCATCCCGCTTGGCCGTCCCATCGCCAACACGCAACTGTATATTTTGGATAACGAACTCGAGCCGGTGCCAGTGGGCGTGGCAGGCGAGCTTTATGTTGGCGGCGATGGCGTTGGTCGGGGGTATTTGCGCGAGCCGCGCAAAACAGCCCCGGCCTTTATTCCCGATCCATTCTCATCCAGGCCGGGCGCTCGCCTCTACCGAACCAGCGACCTGGGCTTTTATCGCCCTGATGGCGTCATCGAGTTTTTGGGACGGGTTGATCATCAGGTAAAAATTCGCGGCTTTCGCATCGAGTTGGGCGAGATCGAGGCCGTGCTAGAGCAGCACCCGGCCGTCCAGGCGGCCGTGGCCGTGGCC
>JBGSMF010000101.1:0-3468 GCA_041740315.1 Thermoflexales bacterium | reverse complement strand
GGCTTACGCCGCCGGCGATGTGCCGCTGCTCCCCCGCGCCGTGGCACCCGCCGCCGCTACCCTCACCACGCTGGACAGCGCCGGGGTTGTTGGCTATTACACCTCGGTGACGATTGGGGCGGATGGGCTGGGGCTGATTAGCTATTATGATGCCACCAATTACGACCTGAAGGTGGCGCATTGCAGCGATGTGGCCTGCACCGCCGCTACCCTCACCACACTGGACAGCGGCGGGGATGTTGGCTTGTACACCTCGGTGACGATTGGGGCGGATGGGCTGGGGCTGATTAGCTATTATGACTACACCAACTACGACCTGAAGGTGGCGCATTGCAGCAATGCAGCCTGCACTGCTGCTGACATCACCACGCTGGACAGCGCCGAGATTGTTGGTTCGTATGCCTCGGTGACGATTGGGGCGGATGGACTGGGGCTGATCAGCTATTATGATGCCATCAACGGCGACCTGAAGGTGGCGCATTGCGGCAATGCAGCCTGCACCGCCGCTACCCTCACCACGCTGGACAGCGCCGGGTATGTTGGCTCGTATACCTCGGTGACGATTGGGGCGGATGGGCTGGGGCTGATTAGCTATCAAGACGGCACCAACAGCGACCTGAAAGTGGCGCATTGCAGCAACGCGTTCTGCGCGCCGTATTTCCGGCGGCGCTAGGCTGAGGCAGAGGCGCAAGATGATGAACAAGTATCAAGCTAGTATCCTGTTAGCCCTGGTTGTTTTGCTCTCGCTGGCCGGCGCCGCCCACGCGCAATCGGGTGGAGGCGCTTCGACTACGCTCAGTGCAAGCTATGACCTGACATGGAACACGATTGACAACGGCGGCGCGACCTTTGCCACCGGCGGCGGTTACGAATTGGGCGGCACCATCGGCCAGCCGGATGCGGGCAGTACGGGCGAGTCACCGACTCGCCCCTACTGCCTGTCCGGCGGTTTTTGGGTCGGCGGGCGCATCCCCACGCCGCCGGAGTATAACATCTTCCTTCCTATCGTGATGCGCAATGCGTCGTAGAAAATAGCAGGCCGATATCCCCATATCGGCCTGCTTTCCAGTTCAGACGACGATATTGACCAGCCGCCCCGGCGCATAGATGACGCGGGCGATTGGCTTGCCGGCGATGTGCTTTTGCACGCTCTCTGCGGCCAGCGCGGCGGCTTGAACCTCGGCCTCGCTTGCGCCAATCGCAACGGTCAAGCGGTGGCGCACTTTGCCATTCACCTGCACTACGATTTCCATCGTCTCATCTGTGGCCATCGCTGGGTCATATTGCGGCCAGGCTTGGGTGTGGACGCTGTAGGCTTGGCCCAATCGCTCCCACGCTTCTTCGGCCAGGAAAGGCGCAAAGGGGGCCATCAGCAAGACCAAGGTCCGCGTTGCTTGCTGCACTGCCTCGGTTGGCCCGCCGGCGCGCAGGTGCGCCTCGATGGCCGCGCTAAACTCCATCAGCGCGCTGACGGACGTGTTTAGCTTGAAGGCCTCAATGCCCTGGCCAATGTCGCGGATGGCGCGGTGCATTTGGCGGCGCAGCTTGGCGTCGTCAGGCCAGGGGGGCGCTGCGCCCTCTATGCTGCAAGCCAGGTTCCACACCCGCGCCAAAAAGCGCTTGACGCCGGTGATATTGGTTTCGTCCCACATCACGCTGGCTTCGAACGGCGCGATGAACAGTGTGTGCAGGCGGGCCGCGTCGGCGCCGTGCCGGGCGATTACGTCATCTGGATTCACCACGCTTTCGGGCCGGCTCTTGGCCATGCGCTTGCCATCGGCGGCCAACAGCGCCCCCTGGCTGCGCAGCACCGGGAAGGGTTCGTCAAAATCTACCAGCCCGGCGTCGTACATCACTTTGGTCCAAAAGCGAGCGTACATCAGGTGACCCACGGCGTGCTCCGCGCCGCCCACGTACAGATCAACCGGCAGCCAGCGCCGCGCGGCTTCCGGGTCGAATGGCCCCTCGGCATAATGGGGGCTGGCAAAGCGCAAGAAATACCACGACGAGCAGGCAAAGCCGCTCATCGTATCCGTTTCGCGCTGGGCCGGGCCGCCGCACTGCGGGCAGGTGGTGTGGACAAATTCGGGCATGCGCGCTAGCGGGCTTGCGCCTCCATCGCGCGCCGCATAATCGGGCATGTGCGGCAGCAAAACCGGCAGTTGATCTTTTGGCACGGGCACCTCACCGCAGCGAGGGCAATGTACAATCGGGATGGGCGCGCCCCAATAGCGTTGGCGGCTGACCAGCCAATCGCGCATGGTATCAATCCAGTTGCGCTGCATGGCGGCAATGTGTTCCGGCCAATCTACGCGGGACAGGCCCTGGCGCAGTCGCTCGGCATAGGCCGTGACGCGAAAGAACCACTGAGTCAGCTCGCGCTGCACCACCGGCTGATGGCAGCGCCAGCATGCGCCGTCTTCAATTTCTTCGTTGGCCAGCACAGTCTGGTCGGTTTCGCACCAGTTGACCGGGGCCGGCCCCCGGTAGGCCAGCCCGCGCTTGTACAGCAGCAAAAAGAACCACTGGGTCCACTTGTAATAGGTCGGGTCGCTAGAAAACACCTCGCGTCCCCAGTCGTACGACAGCCCCAGCAGCGTCATTTGCCGTTTATAGTTGGCGGCATAGCGGGCGGTTGTTTGGCGGGGATGGCTGCCTTTTTTAACCGCTTCGTTTTCAGCCGGCAGGCCAAAGGCATCCCACCCCATCGGATGCAGCACGGCATAGCCGGCCATTCGCTTGTAGCGGCTGGCCACGTCGGTGGGCACATAGTTGCGCCCGTGCCCCACCGTCAGCCCTTCGCCAGAAGGGTAGGGGAAGAAATCCAGGCAGTAAAAACTTTTATCGCCTGGGTCTGGCGCGCGATACACCTCGGTCTGCTGCCAGGCGCGTCGCCATTTGTCTTCTATTGCATGCGGATCGTACATATCGTCTTGGATTGTGGCTTGAATCCTAATTTGAGCCCCGGGTTCATTTTATCATCTCCATAAAATAAAAAGGGCCTCCGCGTTGGGAGGCCCAAAGAATAAGCTAAAGACAGACGTGTGTCATTCTCCCAACAGGTAGTAGCTCCTCTGGAGGAGCGCGGGAAGAAGGGAGAGCGCCAGGAAACGATTGCCTTTCATCATATCACCTTAATGAAACCAGTTTACCCCAAGTTACGATCTATGTCAATAGGATAAAAGTACAATTTAGGTAACTACTCAGCCTGCACCCTTCGACCTGTCTGCCGACAGAGCAGGCTACGCGCCGCGCAGCCTGAGCGGAGTGAAACGCAGTCGAAGGAGTGCGGCGCGTAGCCTGAGCAAGGCCGAAGGACGCTCAGGCTGCTGAGTAGACGACATGAGCTGCGCTCTCCACCAAAGATGAAAATGGGCTTCCAACTCCATCCGCGCCAGTATGGTATACTGGCGAGTAGGGCTGGTCTGAGGGCGATTGTAAGTTGGTGCCGAGAGCCTGATGAGTAGA
>JBGSMF010000100.1:0-5058 GCA_041740315.1 Thermoflexales bacterium | reverse complement strand
ACTGCTGCCGCACGGGTCTTGATGTTGTCTGGCGGTGTGGGTGCAGGCACTTACCCGTGGCACAAGTTCCCCTTGACCATATCACTCCCACAAAATCCTCTCAACCATCGGCAAGTCCTTGTGCAACAGCGCACCTAACGTAAGCATCAGCCGCTTGCCGGATGCGACACGTAACCCTCGCGCCCCGAAAGATGATGACAACGCGAAAGTAGTTCTGGAACTCGGCGCGTAAGGCAAGTCGGCTGCATGCAGTGTTAGGCAGCGTGTCTGCCTCTCACTTTTATTTGTTAATCAGATATTGAGGAAATCTCTCATGAATTGCGATTACAATCTGTTTGGCTTCTTCCTCATTGAGGCTCACCCCAAACCGAAACGTCTGCTTTCTAAGATTGAATCCAATCTTGCCTAGTTTGAAGTTGAAAAAAGTGAGCCTTCTGTACGCTGACCACCAGGAAAATAATCCTGGCCAAGCTCGTTTCGGACGCGAGATGAATACACCCTTGATGCTAATTGCAGCATAGTGTTTTGAGAGGCCGAAGCTAAAAATCCGGTGGCATAAGGATATTTGTTCTTCATTGATCTCAATGATTTCCTTACCTACTAATTGCCAAAGCCATTCAACTGTGAGAACTGTCCCATAGCTCAAAAAGAACAGCAGGTTTAGCACTAATATCCCCATGAAGTTTGCTGACGATTTTGCTTGGCCTATTATCAGGGTACTTTCTAAGAGGATGACAGCTATGAGAAAGATGGGCGCTATCAATGCATACGCAATAATCACATACCAGTTCTTACGGCTGGGGGAAGTGATATGCAAAGTCGAACCCAAATCTTCAATTGTATAATGCTCTGATGCTAAAGGTGTATTGTACATGCTGATGCCTTCAATGCTGCCTAACGTAAGCATCACCCGCTTGCCGATTGCGACGAACGGCGCCCGCGCCCCGAAAGGCGATGACCACGCGAAAGTAGTTCTGGAACTCGGCGCGTAAGGCAAGTCGGGTGCATGCAGTGTTAGGCGGCGATTATACGTTCTCAAGTGTGATCCGTTTCTTTGATGAGTTTACCACGTTCACTCTTTAACCATTCGTGCGGTAATTGTCTTCTGTCCAAAAACAAACACCACTGCGGTTGGCCCTCTGACGTAGAGAATGAATGAACCCAGAAACCATCAGATAACTGAATAACTAGTTCTGGCAATCTTCCCTCAACTTCAATGGCTTTGATGGTTCTCCGTTTTAATTTGGCAAGCCTGTTGTCAATAATCTTGTTAGTGCTCTCGCTTCCGAAGCAGATTGACTTCGGACGCTCAACACGCCAACTCCATTCAAGCATCACACCGAATTGGCCTTGACGGGAGACTCTTGGTTTATCATTTTTGCCACGGATGATTTTCTCGGTGAGATCACCAATCTCCAAGAATATAGTTGAGCCATAACCATGCCACACTAAAGAGACAGATAAGCCAATCATCGGGAGAGTGAATTCAATGAACTGGTCCTGTGTGATTATTGCTTGAGTTGTTGTCTTTCTCAACATTTTTATAGCCTATAAAGAGTGCAGCACACGCCGCCTAACGGAAGCATCACCCGCTGGCCGGGTGCGACGAATGATGCCTGTGTCCCGAAAAGCGATGACCACGCGAAAGTAGCTCTGGAACTTGAAGCGTAAGGACAGTCGGGTGCATGCATGGTTAGACGCGGTTATCTGTTTTGTTTTGCATTGGTGCATTTGTACCTGCTTTGATCTGCTATGCTCTTGATGGATATAAGCATGAAATGGTGTGAAGACACGATGCACTTACCATTCTGAACAGGCGGTGATAATGGGACTTATCCAACGCAACCACCCACCCGAGATTGTGTCCCAATGTATTTCTTATTCGTCCTGTGAATTGAATCGCGGTTTGTATTGAGTTATCCGCTCCAGCCAAATCGGCAATAATGGTGGAAAGGTCGGCATTACCAATGTTTAGGTTGCTTGGGATTCCAAGTTCAGAGTGTAGATGCTGGAGCGTATTCCCCAATGTAGCTCTCACGGGAGGAGGATTTACTAAGTTAGCCTTGAGAAGGCTTTCGAATAATACACAACCTTTGAATAGATGCAAGAAGAATGGCTCGGCTGTACCTTGTGTTGGTCGAATATCAAACAGCAGGTTGCGGAAATCCCATTCCATGTTGAACGAAATAAAGGCCGTGGCAGACGAGCGCAGATTCTCTCGCCCTGGGGTTATGGCTGGTTTGAGAAAGCGTTCCCGAATATCGGCGATTGTCAACGGGGCTACTCCCGGCAAACGTCCAGGCCGTGCGTTATAGTCTGCGATCAATTCCTCTGTTCTTGCTTGAGTTACTTGAACAAGTTGCTGAGCAGCTTGTTCAGATGGTTCTCCCTCTATCAAGAGAAATCGAATAGATGGTGCGGGATTGTGAATAAGATCAGCACCGGCGCGAATATCTTCGGCGACAGAAGCGTCAAAGAAGTAAGTGGCCAGCTCAATTTCATGAACCAGGAACGCTGCGATACCTATCCAATAATAAGCAGTCCCTTTGTGGATGTGCGCAAATGCAGCCGCGTCAATTGCATGACATCTAGTCAGCAAGTCGAGGCCTTGATTAAGGGCTGCTGCCGCGTTACCAGCAAACAAATCGTTCTTGTACTTAAACTGGTTAAAAAAGCGGTCTGCATCTACATTAGTGCCTTGAGAAGCAGTGAGAAATGCCTGGCGTAACTCATCTTCTGTCAGATTGGCATATTGATTTGTGTGCAAAGGCAGTTGATTTAACATTTGCTCCTCCCTGATCTCAAGCGTCTAACGGAAGCATCAGCCGCTTGCCGGATGTGACGCCTAACCTTCGCGCCCCGAACGACGATGGTCACGCGAAAGTAGCTCTGGAACTCGGCGCGTAAGGCAAGTCGGCTGCATGCAGTGTTGGGCGGCTTAGCATTATCTGTATCCGGTGACATCGGCTGGCTTGCCAGCCTCTCGAACCTCACTAATGTATCGCCAGCAATCTGGTTGTGAACCGTCAAGATCGGTGAAGCCATAGATTTTCGCCAGTTGACCACTGGAAAGTGATTGGCCATTGAATCGCTCAACGTTGGCATCTCCCACTAAACTTGCCACGGCGCGGCCCACATAGTGGGGAGTTTCCGAAATCGCAAAACCTGGGTGCTCTGTAATTGCATCGCGCCAGTTTGCTTCAGTAACGCCAAAGTCATCTAGCATCATTTCCGATCGCAACCAACCCGGAGTCAAAGCGACGGCTGTGCATTGATAGGGATGTAGCTCTTGCGCCTGGGCCCAGGCCAGGCGAATGACGGCTATCTTTGCCAGGTCATAGAACAACGCCGAGCGGTAATGGGTGCCATTGTATTCAGCAGTGCCATCTGTTACCTCCACGACTAAGCCGCCTGGATTCCTGATCAGGAGAGGAAGCGCAAAGTGGCTGGTAATGATATGAGTGTCAATTGCCAACCGCAGTATGTGAAGGCCAGTTTCAAGAGAATGTTTCCACACCGGCACATCCCATTCAGTCAGATGCTCTGCACCCCATACATCGTTGACAAGGACATCCAAGCGACCATGTTGCTTGTCAATACACTCGGCCAGTGCTTGAACTTGAGCCACATCCAAATGGTCAGTTTGAATAGCGATCCCCTGTCCCCCTGCTTGCGTTACGAGTTCGGCTGTCTCTTCGATAGTCTCTGGGCGATTATACTCGGATCGCTGAAGCCGTGTCGCACGGCCGGTGACGTAAACCGTCGCTCCTGCTGCGCCCAATTCAACAGCAATACCTCGACCAGCACCCCGTGTTGCACCTGCGACCAGTGCTATTTTGCCTTCTAGTGCTTTGCCCATCAAAAGTTTCCTTTACCTATACTTATGATTACTCGTCTGTGCCGCCCAACGGAAGCATCACCCGCTGGCCGATTGCGACGAGCGACCCTTGCGCCCCGAAAGGCGATGACCACGCGAAAGTAGCTCTGGAACACGGCGCGTAAGGACAGTCGGGTGCATGCAGTGTTAGGCACAGCCTACCTGGAGCCTACCTAGTTTTCACATCACTTTCAGGGCGAGCCGCATTTTTGCGCTTTATCTCGGCAATAACATCATCTAACGTCAGACCAGCAAAGAGATGTTCTCGCTCCTCAGTGTAATTGCCATAACCTGTGGTAAATTGATTAACAAAACGTACTGTGTTGACTAATCCAATCTCCTTGTACAGCACCCTGAACGCATCTTGCGTTATTTCTGCTAATGGTCTAGTCTCTGTTATCATTCTCCACCTCACTAATTGCCTCAATAGGTGAGACCGCTTTTATTGTGAGACCTTCTGTCGCTTTTGCTTTCTTGATTAACCTGTCATCACATGTACAAAAATAATCCGCTTGTGCCGCTTCTGCCGAGGCCAAGTGCAGCGCATCTAATGGTTTGAACCCAATGGTATTCAATTCCTTGGCCCGCTTTTCTAATGCGGCATCCAAAGCTACCCATATCTTGGCCTTCGATAGTACTTCCACAGCGAATTGCTGCCGAGCTAAATTAGGTGTGTGTTCTGTCTCGAATAGCAACGCTTCAGACGAAATCAACTCGGCTTTGCCTGACTCGCACAGGCTCAAGATTCCCAAAATGGCCTCGGCTTCAAGGATGATTCGAACCTGAGTTTTGCTATCCAATGGACGTTGTAAACAGCATGTGTCAAGGTAGATTCTCATAGTATAAGTATACCACTTCTCACGCTAAATGGGACGACTTTGCTGGGCTGTGCCTAACGGAAGCATCAGCCGCTTGCCGATTGCGACACATAACCCTCACGCCCCGAAAGATGATGACCACGCGAAAGTAGCTCTGGAACTCGGCGCGTAAGGCAAGTCGGCTGCATGCAGTGTTAGGCGGCGTCTTTTGCCGCCTTTATCTAACCCTGAAAATATCTCCCATCTGACATTTTGGACGGCCTGGGATCTCAAATAACTGTACGGGTAAGTCCTTTTTGACCACTTTGCCAGCCGCCAAGTCAAATGCCTCGAACAAATTACCGCCACTGGCCACCCATGTCA
>JBGSMF010000099.1:0-13849 GCA_041740315.1 Thermoflexales bacterium | reverse complement strand
GAGTTGATTGTCAGCTCACCGGCTGGGGCAGCCCCAGCCGCGCAGCCGGCGGCTCAACCCGCGGCGGCAGTGGCGGCGGATCAACCCCCGCCTGCGGCGGCTCCAGAAGCTCAAACCACTGCAGTGGCCCAGGCGGGCTTGTGCGTGATTGCATTTGACGACCAGAATATGAATTCGCTCTACGAATCGAACGAGGGTCTGGTGGCGGCCACGCAATTTGACGTGCTAGAAGGCAGCGCGGTGGTTAAATCTTATCTGACCGACGGCAGCAACGAGCCTTTTTGCTTCTTTGACCTCAAGCCGGGCACCTATGTTGTTTCGGCCAAACCGCCCAGCGGGTACAAAGCCACCTCGGTTGAAAAGACCGGCGTGTCGGTTGCCGCCGGACAGACGGTCAATGTGACCTTTGGCAGCATTGGCACAGCCAAATCGTCCAAGCCCAACCAAAAGAGTGCAGATACCACGTCAATAGATGGGGCTTTGCAAAGCGCTTCCAACCCGCTATCTCGCGCTGGCGGCATCGTGGTAGGCGTGGTCGGCCTGGTTATCTTGCTCGGCGTTGGCGCTATTGGCGTCATGTCTGCCCGCCGTCGTTAAACCTTAGAAAGGACAAGACCGATGAAAAAACATCTCCCCATTTTGCTGGTCGGCGTGCTGCTGCTTGTGGCCCTCTTGCCTGGCTGGAACGCGCAAGCGGCTCCCGCCTGGCAGGGAAGCATTCCCCTCAAAAATGCCGGCTTTGAGGAAGGCACCACCAATGGGTGGTCTTGGTGGTATATTCCCGACACTGTTGATCCGGATATCAACAAATCCTGGTATAAACCAATGTATGTGCCCAACCAGGACCCCAAACGTGTGCATGGCGGCTCGCAGTCAATAGAGTTGAACAATGAATACCGCAAGTGGCGCGGCGGCGTGTACCAGACGGTCAGCGCCACCCCAGGCGACAAGGTTGTGTTTAAAATATGGGTGCAAGGTTATATTAGTCCAAATGGGCTGATGCTGGCGCGCGTTGGGATAGACCCCAATGGCGGCTCTAGCGCCGACGCAGCCCAATGGTCTGGCACGACCACTGTGGGTGAATCGTACGTCCAACTTGTTTCGCCCGAAGTAATAGTGGGCGCCGGCGGCAAGGTCACCGTGTTCACACAAGCAGAGCCGCCCGCCCCGGTCAACAAGAGCGCCATCTTTTTAGATGATGCCACGCTTGAAATCACCGGGCAGGGCCAGACCCAGCCTCAGCCCACCACCCCCTCGCAGCCCGTTCAACCCACCTCCCCACCCGCCCAGACAATCAAGCCGGCTCCGGTGCAGGCCGATGGCTCTATCGTCTACACGGTTCAATCGGGTGACACGCTGTTTGCTATCGCCATCGCGCACGATACAACGGTAGATAGCATCATGCAGCTCAATGGCATGTCAAACACTGTTATCAGCGTGGGGCAAAAGCTGCTGATCCGCGGACCAACCACACCCCCCACCGCCACGCTGGCCCCCACAACGGCAGCGTCGCCCACGCCAGAGCCAACGCCAGTGCCACCGACGGGGCAGATTTGCATCCAGGCGTATAACGACCGAGACGGCAATAGCCAGGCCGGTGGGGTAGGCGAAGACCTGTTGCCGGGCGTGGTATTTGCTCTATCTGGCTCCAGCGGGGTAATTGCAAACTATACCACCGATGGCACCAATGAGCCACACTGCTTTGTGGAATTGCTGCCAGACACCTATTCGGTCAAAATTGTGCCACCCACCGGCTATAGCGCCACTACGCCTGAAGTGTGGAGCCTGGGATTAGCTGGGGGCCAAAACGTACAAGTGAGCTTTGGCGCCAAGCGTGGCGGCGCGGCTCCCACCGCAACCCCAGCCAGCCAGCAATCCAGCGGCGGAGGTAGCAGCTCGTTCCTGGCAGGCGCGGGACGAATCATCTTGGGCATTTTGGCCGTGATCGTGCTGGTAGGATTGGGCGCGGCAGGGATGTATTTTGTCGCAATGCGGCGCTAAGACCCTTGTCTTTCAACTTTCGGCGTTCAGCCTGTTTTGGACAGGCTGAACGCTTGTTGTTATGGGGTAACCGTCACCCTCCCGCAGGTTTGAAAGCTTTTAGGTAAATAAGCAAAGTTGCCAGCTTGCCTAGCAGGCTGTCGGAGAGCGGACTGGTAGGCTCGTAGTGCGCGCTTCAGCGCGCTAAAGCGCGCACTACGAACGGCCCTCTCCGACAAGCTCCTAGACAGTCAATTTTTTAACCTGCGGGAGGGTAAGCTGAGCAATTACGTTATGGGAACATCAAGACAAGCGATTTCTGGGATCAAGCCTGCACAACGGCTGGCGCTATCTGTATTGGTCTTGATGCTGGCCTTTACACTGCGGGTTTATGCGCTCGACCGCCAAGACCTGTGGGGCGATGAAGCCGTCAGCGCGCTGGTGTTAAAGAACAATATAGGGCAAATCCTCGACGGCCAGGTTGACCCCTTTCACCCGCCGCTTTATTTTGTGTTGCTGCGGCTGTGGACGCGGCTAGCGGGCGGGACCGAATTTGCCATCCGTTATCTTTCACTGATGGGCGCACTATTGGGTGTGGCGTTTGTGGGCCGCGCCGCCCGCGAAATGCAAGGGTGGCAGGCGGCTCTTTTCGCGCTGGCGCTGGCGGCGGCGGCTCCATTCCTGGTTTATTATGCCCAAGAAGCGCGCATGTACGGCGTGGCGATTGCGTTCAACGCCGGGGCGCTGTGGGCAGCCTGCGCCGCGCTGCGCCAAGCCGGCCAGCCAGGGCAAAAAGGGTTTTGGCAAGCGTGGATTGCTTTTGCCGCGCTGGCGCTGGGCGCGATGTATGCCCATTATCTGTCATTCTTGCATCTCTTGGGCATAGCGGGCGGCCTGCTGTTGGCCTGGCGGCAACGGCCACGCCTATTGGCAACCGCAGCCGGCACGGCCCTGGCGATGGGATTGGTCTACTTGCCGTGGGCCTTGGGGCAAATGAACCGGACGCGGGGACTATTTCCCTCTCGGCCCGAGGCGCTGACACTGGCTGAATTGTGGCGCGTGGCGCAAGACACCCTCAGTGCGTTCAGCATCGGCCAAATTCTTGATGCCGATTGGAAATGGGTGGCCGTGCTGGCAATGACTGCAGCGGCTGCCCTTGGCTGCGTATGGGCCGCGCGTTCTGGCAGGCCAGAGCGCTGGTTACATGGCATTGTTGTCTTGACCGTGATTGTGGCCGGCTGGGCCTTTAGCGCCCGCTTGTTTGCCTTTGAGCCGCGCTATCTGATGATGGGCATGCCGTCTTTTTTGTTGCTGGCAGCAGCGGGCCTCTATTGGGTTGGGCGAAAATGGCCGGTGATAGCAGGGGCAGTATTGATTGCCAGCCTGGCCTCGGCAGGTTTGGCAAACTATGCCTACTACACCAATTACAACAAAGGTGGCTATGGCCGGTTGATGCACACCGTGCAAACCAACGCCCAAACAAGCGACGTGCTGCTGCTGAACAATCCTTTGCAGCGGGCAATTCTAGAGTACTACCGGCCAGAGGGCGTGGACTATCATTATCTGTCGCCTGATGACATCATTGACCCGGCGCGGCTAGACGCTGCGCTAAAGCAGCTAACCGATGGGCACAAACGCGCCTGGTTGGTGATGTTTGGCAACCCGGCCGAATACGACCCCCAGTTCCGGGCCGAAAACTGGCTGGCCACCCACGGCGCAAAAAGCTACTATGAAGGCTTTGGCGATTCGACCCTTTCGCTGTATGTGCTATCGGCCCCGGGCACAACTATCACCAAGCCAATCTCGGTGACGTTTGGCAGCCAGATTGCGCTGACCGGCTATCGCTTGAGCGCCGCTAGCGTCAAGCCAGGCGATACGCTTATTGTGGAGCTAGATTGGCAAGCCATTGCGCCGCCCGACAAGAATTACACCATCTTTGTGCAGTTGATAGGGCCAGATGGCAAACTGGTGGCCCAAGTAGATACACAGCCAGCAGGCGGCACGCGGCCCACCAGCCGGTGGCTTGCCGGTGAAACCATCACCGACCGTTACGCGCTGGCTATCCCTACCACCGCTGCCGCTGGCGAATGCCAGCTCATCACCGGGCTGTACCCTTGGCCCGACCTGACCCGCCTGCCAGTGACGGATGCGGGCGGGCGAAAAGTGGCAAACGATGCGGTACAAATCGATGCGGTGCAAATCGAGGTCGTCACACTCTACCCTCAACCCTCTCCCTGACTGCATAAATCGGCTTGCCCTGCGCTTCGTGGTACGTGCGCGTTATCATTTCGGCAATCAATCCCAACGAAACGAACTGCGCGCCAGCAATAACCAACAACACCGCCAGCCACAGCGACGGCTTGTCCAACAGGCTGCCGCCATAAAACAGCCTGAACGCCACCAGGTACAAGCCGATCAGCGCGCCCATGCCAGACGAGGCCAACCCCAAGCGGCCAAACAACTGCATGGGGCGCGCGCTATAGTTGAGCAAAAAGATTACGGTAAGCAGATCAAACAGCACGCGAAAGGTGCGGCTGATGCCAGATTTGCTTTTGCCATGCAGCCGCTTGCGGTCATTAACCCGTAACTCGGCAATGCGCACACCCATCCACGAAGCCAACGCGGGAATAAAACGGTGCAATTCTCCATAGAGGCGGACATTTTTAATCACCTCGCCGCGATAGGCTTTGAGCGAGCAGCCATAATCGTGCAGCCGCACATCGGTTGTCTGGCCAATGAGCCAGTTCGCCACAATTGACGGCAATCTTCGCAGTAAGAACGGCTCTTGGCGATCTTGACGCCAGCCTGAAACAATGTCATAGCCCTGGGCCATCTTGTCCAACAGCAGGGGGATATCGGCGGGGTCATTTTGCCCATCAGCATCGAGAGTGATGACGATATCGCCCCGGGCCGCGTCAAAGCCAGCCGCAAAGGCTGCCGTCTGCCCAAAGTTGCGCCGAAAGCGAATGGCCCACAAGTGCGGGTCTTGGGCAGCCAAACGCTTGAGCGCCTCCCAGCTCTCATCGCGGCTGCCATCATCTACAGCAATGATTTCGTAGGGTCGGCCCAACTTGGATAGCGCGGCTGTTAACTCGGCGTGCAGGTCGGGCAAAGACTCGGCTTCGTTATAAACAGGAATAACAATAGAAAGTTCAACTCGAGATTTCATTGTATCTTTTCAATAGACATTACCGGAAATAGCAGGACTGGCATCCCCATGCCAGTCCGCCAACGTATGGGGATACGTTGGCTAGGTTATTTCCGATAAACTCTAATAATCGGGGGTGAGGGCAGGGCATGCCCTGCCCAGACAGTGTAATCACAAGGATTACCCCCATATTCTTAGATGCTACATTTCATCTTTATCACAAACCACTGCCCAGCATTGCTAGCCGGGCATGACGAGAGGTTGAGAGATTATAACACAACTTGCAACAGGCAAAAAGTAAGGGGAGAGCCAATGCTCTCCCCTTGTCATTCAACAAGTATTAACGCACTAGAAATTGCGCATTACTATTGGCAAGTAGATGCCCATAACCTCCACCCACGGCGGGGTTGGATCAGCCACCAGGAACGGCGTATGCGCGCCATCATCTACCAGCATACCGTTATTGAGCAACGTCGTGCCAAGGGGCAAATCTGCCATACTCACTACCTGCACCACAAACTGTAGCGTGACATGCTGGCCAGCCGTTACCACGCCACTCCAACCCAGCGTGCCGGTTGTCACTTGGGTCAGGTTTAATGCAGCGTAGACGGTGTAATAAGAGCCCATCACATCAGTGATGAGAGCATTGGCGTCTATGTTGCCGTTATTGCTCAGTGTGATGGTATAGGTGATCAAGTCGCCGGGCAATACCTTCTGGTTCGGGGCAGTTGAAGCCTTGGTTGAAGCAGACAAGTCAGGCACATCCGTTTCGCTCTCGACAGTAAAGACCGCCACATCAGAAGCGCTGTCAGCGCCATATTCATAGTAAGCCGTATTGGTGACAATAGCTCCCCACGCGCCGCTTGCCACTGTGACCGGCATGGTGAGCGTAACAGCATTGTTGGCTGCCACAGTTCGAACCTCATCCACATCTGCGCCAATGACCTCGCTCGGCAGTGTGTCGGTGATATGCACGTCAACTGCGTCGGCCGGACCCGTATTGCGCACAACAATTGTGTATGTGACCAGATCGCCAGGCAAGGCCGGATCATTGCTCAGCGTCACACTCTTGGCAATACTCAACACAGGTGGCCCAATAACTATAAAGGGAGCGGAAGCAGAGCCATTGCCACTGCTGTGGCCCAAGTAGGCCGTGTTGGTAATGGTCTGACCATAGTAAGCTGGGTCGGGCGTGACCGTTGCAGTGATGACAAACTGCACCGGCGCACCTGTGGTGACGGTGACCACCTCGTTCAGGTTGTTTCCAATCACTCCAGCCGGCAAGGAGTCTGTGACAACCACGCCGACAGCATCACCGGTTCCACTGTTGACAAGGACAACGGTATAGGTTATCAAGTCGCCCAAGTTTGCCGGGGTATTGGCAAGCTGTACCGTCTTGGTGATGCTGAGAACTGGGAACACGGGAACCGCCCCGGTAGTAAAGGCCCACACGTAATCCGCTGTCAGCGTCATGCCATGCTCACTTGATAGCTCTGCTTTGAGCGTGGCGGTGTAACGAGCGCTGTAAGCCAGTGTCGTAGACGGGTCAAAGGTCGCCGTCAGCGTGCCGGCGTCAAAGCTGGCCACACCGGTAACTGCGCCGCTGGAATCGGTCAGCAAGAAGGTGGTGGCGTCAACATTGATTATCGTCATGTTGAAGGTGGCCTGAACTGTGGTTGTCACCGCCACACCGCTTGCGCCAGCCATCGGATCAACGCTGACCACCGCGGGCGCAGCGTAACCCAGCAAGATCACATCATCAGGAAGCTCTGGGTGCATGGCCTGCCGGTTGCGCACGCGGATGCGGCGACCAGCACCATCCTCAGAAGTCATACCCTTGACGCTAACAATGCGGCCTAGCTCTACATCCGCAAAGTCGCCATTATAGCCATCCAAGAAAGCGCGGATGGGGCCAGAGCCATCATCCACAATGATAGCTTCTTGGCCTATCTTGCTAGTGACCGTGCCGGTGACCTGAACCAGCCAGCCTTCATTCTCTTCCAGCGAGGCGGCATACGTGCTCAGTGGCAGGGTGGCCGGCTGGAGGCCGGTGGTGGGCGTGAGAACCTGCACCATCTCGGCTTCAAAGAACTCTAGTTCCGTATCGCCCTGGTAAATGCCCACTGTGCCTACCACGCGCACCTGAGCGCCGCGGGCGTATTGCGCGGCCGAGATGTCGCCGGCCGGCGCGTGAACCGTGACGCCGCCCGTATCGTCTTGCACGTACAGCACATTAAAGAATTCGCCATAGCCAGAAGTGATCTCGCCTTCAACCCAGACCAGCTTGTTCAGATTATCCGGCGTGTTATTCAGCTCGGCGTCGTAGCGGGCCTGGCCAATTGTCACCTTGTGCAAAGGCTCACCCAACAGCCACATCACAACCTCCAGGTTGAACAACTCGTTCTGCTTGCCATCGCCCGCTGTATAGGCAAAGATATTGAACGGGTCGTTGGCGTCGCCATAGAAAAAGAGCCGCCCGGCCTGGCCAGGAATGTCATAACCGGCCGCGCCAGCCACATCTGTGCCGGCCAGGTAAAGATAGGCATCATTCTCATTATCAGCATCTTCGTTGTGCGTCCGGTTGGGCATGCCATATATGCCGCTGCCGCTATCCTGGTCGCCCTTGGCAATCATAAAGCCATCGCTGCCCAGGTCGCTCTCGGTCAGAGCCTGCAAGCTGCGATCTACCAGCGAGCAATCGGACCACGATTGAATTTTGACCACATTCATCCCAATGCCTGTGGCGACGCTGGCTGGGAAGATGTGCCACAACACTCCCCAAGGATAGCCATTATTGTCATCGCCGTCTAGCACCTCGTCGTCGTTCATGCGGATAGGAATGTTGGCGCCGCTGGCCGTCTCGATGGCGGCGACCAGGTCATTCATTCGATCGGCCACCGTATTAGCCCAGGCAACCTTGCCGGTGTAATCCGACATGCCATTGAGCCACAAGCTGCCGCCCGCATTAACAAAGTTGGCCATTGCCGTCATTTCGTCGGTGGTGAACTGAGCCGGCCCATAGGCATTGATGATGAGCAATTTGACCGTCTGGGTGTTCAGATCAGAAGGCGTAATTTCATCCAGGTTGAACAATACATTATAACCATGCTCGGTCAAGTCGTTGGCAAAGTGGCGGGCATCGCGCGGAGCCGAGCCGATGTTATTGTGCCCGGCGTCAATGAGCACCAAGGGCACTCGTTCATCCGTCACCATAACCTCTACCGAGCGTATATTGTCATCGGGGTTATCGCCGGCGGGTGTCACCTCGATATTGGCAGAGATGGTCACTGAGCCAGTCACAACAGGCTGCCAGGTAACATTGGCATAGCCGTCGCTGCAAGGCCCTATTGCGCACACTCCCACCGTCACGGTCAGGGTATCAATCACATCCACTCCGGCGCGGAAGGTCACGGCAAGCGTTTGGGTCGTCTGGCCGCGATTAGTGACGCGCGCCGTCAGGAGGCTGGGGTTGTAGATGGACGAGATGCTCGGTTCGATAGCCAGATCGGTGATCGAAACATCTTGTGCGCCCTCGGTCCATATTGGCGAGCTGACTATACGGTCGCCATCGGCCTGCGTCAGTTTGACATAGTAATAGTGCGCGCCAGGAGTAATGGTGAGAAGCGGCGACCAGGTAAAGAGTGAGGAAGCCACAGTCGTTTCGGTAATGACTATGCCATGGTTGGTGATAATCTGGACAAGCGCGTTGGCCTCGCCGTCTGGATCATAGCCATAGACCTCAAAGGTCATTTGCCCCGCGTTAGGAATAACCTGGCCCATCCATTCGCCATTGGCCTTGAGATATAGCTCATAATTCTTGTCTTCGCTGGCAAAAGTGCGTCGCTCGCGCAACGCTTCCAGCAAGTCAGTCTTGGCCAAGTTCGGCATCCACACGCCGGTGCGGTGATCGGTGTTAGTGCCCCAATAAACGCTATGGGTATCGGCATTGTTGGTAGCGCCCACCTTCCAGCCATAATCTAGCGAGCGAATATACTCTTCTTCAGAAAAGGCATACGAAGTGCCGCTGCCATTGCCCACTTCTTCCAACCGGGCTGTGTTGGACACTTCGGGGTGGAAGGTCCAATCGTTAAAGTTGATCCAGCCAGGGTGATTGAACTGCATCACCGTGCCGGCAGCGTCGAGCGCATGGGTGCCTGTAACGGCCAGCCACGGGTAAAAGCCCTGCACCGTGACACCCTTTTCCAGATTAGGCGTGTAATCGCAATAAGAAAAGCCGGTATCGGAACGGCACGCGTGGCGAATTGTGTTATAGACATTGGTGTGGCCCTCAGCGCCCTGGGTATATTCAAAGCCGCGCAAGGCCACAAACTCGCCATTCTGGGTAGCGGCTTCTACGGCGCTCAACGTGCTGGCCCACTCGCCATCGTCAATGGCATACGAGTGATCCGTGATGGACATAAAGTCAAAGCCGGCCGCCTTGCCAGCTGCCAGAGCTTGCGGAGGCGTGCCAGAGCCATCCGAGATGCTGGTGTGATTATGAATGTCGCCATGATAGGCCTGCATGGGCGTCTCGGCGCCTGTCTCAAAGTTCCACACCGTATCAGCGCCCAAAGTCCAGCCGGCCCAGTCGGCCACACCAGCCTGAACAGTGACGGTGTAGGTTGTGGTGGGGATCAGATTAGACGCCGGGTCGAGCGTGGCAATCCACGTGAGGGGGTTGTATGTCAGGGTTGCTGGCACCATTCCAGACGGGCCGGTCAGATAGACGTTGCCGCCGAGCGTGGCCGGGTTGATATCTTCGGAGAAAGTAATCACGATATTGACATTCAGCAGCACGTCAGTGGCATCGGCAGGCGGGTAATGTGAGCTAATGGTGGGCGACACCGTGTCTATCTCGCCGGTGGTAAAGCTCCACGCATAATCGGCCGCCATGGCCAGGCCTTCCAGGTCTTGAATGCCAGTTGTCAGCGTGGCGGTATAGAGCGATGTGGGCGACAAGATTGTCGAAGGAGCAAAGCTGGCCGTTAGAGCGGTACCATTATAGCTGACCGAGCCATCCACCCAACCGGCCGACCCTTGAAGCAAAAAGGTAGTGGTATTGACCGTGGCCGGCAATAGCTGTTCGCTAAAAGTGGCTTTTATTGGGCGGTAAAGGCTGACGCCGGTCGCATCATCGAGCGGAAAAGTAGAGACAACCACCGGTGGGGTCGGCCCACAGGAGCTGGCCGCCTTGGGTGTGGGAGAGTCCTCGCACCAAGTGCTATTCAGGTTTTCAGAGGTCTCGTTATGGCCGTCTGCGCCGTTGCCGCCCGTCTTGGTCTCGTTGCCCTCGCTCAAGTTCCCGTGGTGCCAGGCAGCGCCAACCGCGTGAGCGCCCGCAGCGACGATATCCTGAGAAGCAATCGCCGTATCGGGCAGGTAGGCGCTGGGGATTGCATCAGGATCGGGGCCGTCAATCGAAACGCCTGTCTTGCTCACAGCTTCCACTTTATCGCCCCAAACAGCATAATCGAGGTCAGTCACCAGGTCGCTCTGACCATCCCAGTAATAGAGAATAACGACCTCGCCATCGTTGCTCAGGCCGCCCTGGCCGTTGATCGAACCTGGCAAGGCTTCGAGCATGTCGGGGACGGCGTCTGGAGCGCCGCCATCTTCGTACAATTCGTAGGTAGGCATTGTACTGTACGTTTGGAAGAAATTGCTCGACCCAGCCAGCGCAACCACCTGGTATTCGCCAGGGGCAATGCTGGCGCCTGCTGGAAAGCGCGCGTGAAAGTCGGTAAAGCCGCCGCCGCCAGCGCCGGCGAGATTGCCAGTGACAATCTTGTAATAGTAAGCGCCGCCGCCAGAATAGGTGGCGTCAGTGAGATAAACGTCGCTCAGGTCAACTGCGGTAGAGTTGGGATTATAGATTTCAACGTACTCGCCGGCATCTTGCCTGACGACGATTTCTCCCAACAAGAGCAACGGCACGGGGAACATTGCAGTAAAAGCGGCCTGGCTGGCGCCGGCGGCGCTGGTGCCGCTGAATTCGGCCGTGTTGAGCACTGTGCCGCTGACAGCATTGTTGGTGACGGCAAAGGTAAAGGTGAGAGTAGTGTTATTGGTGAGCGTACCTTGCCAGGTGATTTCGTCGTTGGTGTCATCCGTCCCCACCGGCTTTTCCACCCAGTAAGCCAGGTCAACCTCCACCGGCAGCGTGTCGGTAAAGTACATATTGGTATCGCTGACGGTGTCATTATTTTTCAAGGTGATGGTGTAGGTAACAAGCTGGCCCGGTGAAACAATGGCCGGCTCGGCGGTTTTGGCTATGGCAAAGGCCGGGCGCGCATAGAGCGAAAAATCATCTACCTGCCACGTGGTAGCCTGGCCCGAACCCGTCCCAGAAGATACATACTGGAAAGCAAAGTAGACATTCGCGCCGTTGATACCTGAAATATCAAGTTCGCCCGAATCGGTCCAAGCGCCCGAACCTTCTGGCGAGAAAACAACGCCGCTCAAATCTGTCCACGTTGCCAGCGTCGGGTCGCCGCTGCCACTATAGTTGGTCGAATACATGGCGGATAGCTGCGGCCAGGGTGTGCCCGCGTCGGTGTAACGCGCCCGCGTTCTAAATGTCAATATCTCTCGGCTGGTCAAGTCAAGGTTAAAGGCTGGCGAGATCAGCCAGTCATTTGAGGCAACATCGCCGCCATAACCAGTGACAAGCATCGAATAGTTGTTCTGATAAAAATCACAGCCCCAATTCCTATTGCTGGCCACGCTATACGCTGCCCAGCCTGCCGCCGGGCAGGGGTCAAAGTCTTCGAAATACGGCAAGCCAAAGCTAGTTTGGTACGAGGCGCTGTCGCTGCCTGTTTGGCTGGTGCCGCTGAATTCAGCCGTGTTGAGCACAACGCCGCCGGTGGCGTTATTGGTAACAGCAAAGGTAAAGGTGAGGGTAGTGTTGTTAGTGAGCGTGCCCTGCCAGGTGATTTCGTCGTTGGTGTCATCTGCTCCCGCCGGCTTTTCTACCCAGTAGGCCAGGTCAACTTCTGCCGGCAGCGTGTCGGTAAAGTAGACGTTGGTGTCGCTGGCTGTGCCGCTGTTGGCCAAGGCAATAGTGTAGGTGACAAGAGCGCCAGGCTCAACATCACTAGCCGGGTCGGCCGATTTGGAAATGGACAACACTGGAATATGAACGATGGTCTGATACGAGGCGCTGCCATTATCGGCCTGGGCGGTGCCACTAAACTCGGCTGTGTTGACCACCGTATTATTGATGCCCGCATTATTGGTGACAGCAAAGGTAAAGGTGAGGGTAGTGTTGTTGGTGAGTGTGCCATTCCACGTGATTTCACTTGTGCCGCTTGCGCCGGAAGGCTGGTCAATCCAGTAGGCAAAGTCAACCTCGGCAGGCAGCGTGTCGGTGAGATACACATTCGTGTCGCTGACCGTGCCGCTGTTGGCCAGGGCAATGGTGTAGGTGACAAGATCGCCGACTGCGACATTGGCAACGGGATTGGCCGTTTTGCTAATTGCAAGCTGAGGCATTGGGCTGCCACCGCCAACAGCGTCGGCCCAGCTCGTCCCTACGCGGATGCCATCAATTATGGCGGCAGGTGTATTGCCAGAAGACATTGATTGCCTGATAGCAACAGCCGACATGGCATTGGCAGCGCCTGTCGAAGTCAACAGAGGCGTTCCGGGTTCTGTAGCACTGTAGGCATCCAAGACATACAAGGCTGCGTTTCCTGTAGATACATCATACTTGGCAACAACCAGATAAGTGGTGTTGTAAGCAAAGTCCACAGAAGAGTCTGAAATAGTGAGGCCATCGCTGCTAAACCTAAAACGCAAATTTCCACCACTATCTTGTGCATAAACGCGCGCCCGAAAGATGGTGCCGCTATCTTTTAGATGTAAAAAGTATTGGCCGGTAGCGTTGGCTGTAGAGATGCTCACTAGCGCCCCAAAGTACACCGTCCCTGAACTTTGAGGAGCAAAGGTGCGGTTGACATCTTCTGCGCCAGTAGTGACAATCGTCGCAGCGCCTCCTACACCCGATGAACCATATCCTGCCATAGATAAACCCGCTGGGATATATTGGACAAAGCCAGTTGTGCCAGAGTGTGCAGTCCAGTTCGTGGTCACCGCTGTCAGGTTGCCAGCCGTTCCACCATAGTCAAAGTTCTCATCCAGCAAAAGCGCTAGCGGCGCTAGAGGCGCAACCGCAGGCGCTTCTAGCGGCCTCATCGCCAGTGCAGGCGAGGGCAGCATTATCAAGAATGCGACAAAGAGCGTTAACAACCGAGCAAGTTGATTTTTCCGAGAGAGTTTATTACACACTGAACATTCTCCTTTTATTTCCCTAATTTGATCCTAATTCCGATCCTAATTTTGAATTTTTAACCAGGGGCCATTATGAGGTAAATTGGAAAGTAATTATACCCTAAAACCATAATCCATACCAAAATCGTTTCGCTCCCTTGAATGCCGCTTGTTTTCCGCACCCGTAGGCTTGCATCCTCATGCAAGCCGGTTATTGGAGACGTTCGCGCATGGGGATGCGCGAACTGCGAAATCCAGGCTTAATGGTAAAATGGGTCTTGTTGGAAATATCCGCCAGGGAACCTTGGCTACATTAGACATTATAGCCGTTTAAATGCCGATGGGGTCATAGTGCCATGGTCTGAAGTTCAATCTAAAGTTGTGCAACCCACAACACGTTTCCATGACCATATCGCGGAATCCTTTTTTCCAGTTTCGGATTTTATCCTT
>JBGSMF010000098.1:0-1851 GCA_041740315.1 Thermoflexales bacterium | reverse complement strand
CAGCGCCGCCGCCAAGATCGCCAGCAGCAAGAGCGCGCTGGCCACCACGCCCAGTTGATCTGTTACCTGGGCAATGAGGCGATTCATGTTATCCAGGTCCATCACAAAAAGCTTGTGTTGGTCAGCCACCGCTTGCACATCGGCCATCAATTGCTGGCGGTCGGTTTGCGGCGCGGGCACAACTGCCAGCGCAAATGGCTCGGAAAGCTCGAATGAATCACGCGCGCTCGCGCTGATGATGGAAGCGTTGACATACGGTTGGCCGATGCCCGCCACGATGCAATCCAATGGCCCACGCTTGCTGGTGATGGTCAGGTGGTCGTACAAGCCCACGCCATTGTTGCGCGCCACCATGGGCGTGGTGAGCAGGCCGCAGCCGTTTTCCATAATAGGCAGGGCGCGCTCCCAATCGCCCTGGCTGAACACAAAGGCCCAATTGCGCGCTATTTGCAAATCTTGGGGACTGAGCACAAACGAAAAATAGTCTGGAAAGAATGAAATTTCGGGCGCGATAACAAAGTTCCACTGTAAAGCCGCGCCGCGCTTGCCCACCGCCGCCTCTATCTCTCGAGTTGCGCTGGGCGGCAGCCGCATGGATTTCACTTGAGCAAAACCAGCCGCGCCCAGGCCCGGATCGAACATGGCAACTATAAACATCTGCTGGTTGGCTGTGCGCGCAAAAGTGGGGCCAAACAGCTCGTCGAATAAAAAGCCCATGCCGCCTGTAAGGCCCACCATCATCGTCAGTCCTACTGCCAGCGTGGTGATCGTCAGCAGCACCCGCCCGCGCGCCGAGGCGCGCCCAAGATTATCGGCCATCAGCCGGCCCGCTGCGCCTAACCCGCGCGCCAAAAGGCGCCTGGCCAGCCACGCCGTTGCATCTACCAGGATCGGCAACACCAGCGCCAAAGCGCACAACCACAGCAGCATAAACACAACGGTTAGGATCAGGTCGAGCGGATACCACACCCACTTGCCCGGCGGGGCGATGGCGAGGTATGCGAGCATTGCAGCAAGAATAGATGATCCAATCAGTTGGAGCAAATGGCGACTTTTAAACGTTGAACGTTCAACGTTTAACGGTGAACGGTGGTCTCCATCACGCAATGCCTCTAGGGGCGATACCCGCGTTGCTTGCCAGGCTGGAACGAGCACTGCCACCATCGTTGTGCCCAGCCCCAGCCCGGCTGCAAACAGCACTTGCTCTGGCGAGCTAGAGCCGCCCGACCACGCGCTAAACATCGGCCCGCCAAAGGCTTGTAGCAAGGTCTGGACCAGCCACGCAAACGGAAAGCCGCCTACCACGCCCATCAGCGTTCCCGCGCCGCCCACCAGCAGCGCCTCGACCAGCATCAATTGCAGCACTTGTCCGCGCGTCATGCCCAGCGAGCGCAGCACACCCACCTGCCGCCGCCGCTGCGTGACCGACATTAGAAACGCATTCAACACCATAAAGCCCGCCGCCGCCGATACGGCCAGGCCGATCATGCCCAGCACCGTGTCTACCTGCCCGAACAAACCTGCCGCCACCGCCTTGACATCTTCAACTTGGGTCAGCAGCGTAATCAGCGAGCGGCTGATTACATCGGCGGCGATGGTCATGGCAACGGCCAGCGCCACAGCCAACATGCCGAGAGCGGAGCGCAGGCGATGCTCCTGCAAATTGCGCCAGGCCAGGGCAAGTGAAACGTTAAACGTTAATCGTGAAATGTGCTGTGCATCCTTTCGGCTTGACCGGCGAGCTTTACTTGGCTTGAGCGAGACCTGCTCGCTGCGGGCGGCCTGGGCCACCTCCATTGCCGCTGCCTGCCTGGCCGGCCAGTAAGCCGCGAGCGCGGCAAGCAGCGGGCC
>JBGSMF010000097.1:0-8593 GCA_041740315.1 Thermoflexales bacterium | reverse complement strand
CAATCAACTCTTGGTCAATTTGCAAGAAATCGCCGGGAGCGAGATTGTTCAGGCGCACAATATCATCTACCGTGACGCCATAGTTTAGCGCAATACCCAGCAAAGTGTCTCCATAGCTTACCCTGTGCACCACCGTGCCATCGGGTCGGGTGATAGTTTGTGGTTGCGACTGCGGTTGCGGCTGCGGTTGCGGTTGTTGTGGTTGGGGCTGGGGTTGGTCGGGCGGCAGGTCGGTGGGGACAGCGGTGGGCAACGGCCCTACCGTGACCAACGCGGCATCATCTATGTAAACATCGTTGTTCATGCGCGCCCAGTCGTCCCATTGGGGGCGCGAGTGGGTAAAGACGGTCACTGTGTTAGATTGCGCAATGGCCTCTACTTGAAAGAGCGTCCATACATCCCAAGCGTGCATCTCTGGCGACCAGACAATGTTGCCGCTAAAGGGGTCGGTGCCGCCGGTGGGGTCAATGCCCACCCGCAGGTGCATATCGGTGGCAAAATCTGATTTCAGCCCGTTTTGACAGTCCCCACCGTTGCTGCACATCCACGCATGCATGTAAATTGAAAAGCGCAATTTGGCCCCCACCGGAATGTTGTTCACTTGTTGGTAAATGCCGGCTTCGTGCATGCGCCCATATGAAAAGTACTTTTGGGCGCGATCGCCGCTACGAACCCGGTAGGCAAAAGATTGCCGGATCGTGTCGCGGAATTCGGGCCGCATCCAATAGCAGCCATTATCTTTGCGCGATCCATCACCGTTGTAGCAAGATGGCGGCGGAATGATATACGAAGGCGGATAGTCCAGGTAATACGCCCGCCAGCCAGGCGCTACTTGAATCTCGCCAATGCCGTCTTGCATGGGCCATGTGGGCGGGGCCTCGAAATCGCCATCAACCAGCATGTTTGGGCCAACTTCTTCCTGCGCAAGCGGCGCGGCAAAAGCCCAGACTGGCAGCAGTCCGCTTATAATTATGACAACCAGTGCCAAGCCGAACCATTTTCTTGGATGCATTACAATCCTCCTGAGTGACTGTTCTGCCCGCCCCAAGCGCCTGCGGGCAAGTTTTTTGTGGGGTAGAAAGTATAAAACTTTACACCACTGCGAAAGCTTTGCTTTCTTGTATTACTTGCCATGTACCATACACAGCAAGCCCCCGATGACAAGCAAGTATCGGGGGAAAGATCATGAGCGCGTCAATCAGATGGTTGTGGTGAATCATTCAGCGCCCACAGTATGCCAGGCAGCAAAAGTGCTCAAATAGCCAACTTGCGGAATTTCGCAAATTATACCACAATGGAAATGCGTGTCAAACAAGTTGGGTAAAGGTAGATGCATTTTCACCTCAGTTTGCTTAGAATTATGCCGGTAATATGCCGGTAATATGCCGGTAATTATGTCGGTTTAGAACGTGCTGATCAGGGTTAGGAGGCTCATTGCCGCGTATTGTGATGATTTCCAAGGCTTGCCTGGTTGGAGCTTATCAGCGCAAGCTTGAAAATATAGTATCCCATCATGACGTTGAATTGACTGTTCTAGTTCCACCCACCTGGCAAGATGAGCGGGGCGTGATTCGGCTGGAACGCGCCCATGTGCAGGGCTATGCTTTGCGGGCGATTCCGATTGCGTTGAACGGCAATTTTCATTTGCATTTTTATCCCACGCTGGGGCGAGAGCTGGCCCAACTGCGCCCGCACATTGTTCACATAGACGAAGAGCCCTACAACCTGGCAACCTTTCACGCTACCTGGCTTGCGCGGCGCAGGGGCGCGCGCAGCCTGTTTTTTTCGTGGCAAAATCTCAATCGCAGTTATCCCTTTCCGTTCAATTGGATGGAACGCTATGTTTTGCGCCACTCGGATTATGGCTTGGTGGGCAACCAGGCTGCGGCAGAGGTGTGGCGCGCCAAGGGCTACCCCGGGCCGCTGAGGGTGGTGCCGCAGTTTGGCGTTGACCCAGAAATTTTCAAGCCCAAAGTAGGCGCAAGAGACACCGGGCGAGGCTTTGCCATTGGGTACATTGGGCGATTGGTTGAGGAGAAGGGCATAGATGTGCTGTTGCGCGCGGCGATGGGACTGCCGGGCTTGTGGCGGGTGTACGTGCTGGGCAGCGGGCCAGAACGGCAGCCGCTGGAGCGCCTGACGCAAGCACTGGGCATTGCCGACCGGGTGATTTTTGACGCGCCAATCCCTTCGATGCAGATGCCGGCGTATTATTCCGAGCTGGATGTGCTGGTGCTGCCCTCGCGCAGCCGCCCCAATTGGAAGGAGCAATTTGGCCGGGTGCTGATCGAAGCGATGGCGTGCGGCGTGCCGGTGATTGGCTCGACCTGCGGCGAGATTCCCCAAGTTGTTAACACATCTGGATTGATTTTCCCGGAAGGTAATGTGGATGCGCTAAGGGAATGTTTGGTTTGCTTGCAGCAAGATGAGACCTTGTGGGCCAATCTCTCCAAGAGTGGCCGGCAGCGGGTGATGGAGCACTATACACAGGCCAACGTGGCAGATGAGACGGTGCGGGTTTACCGGGAGCTAATGGCAGGACGCTAGGAGCTTGTCGGAGAGGGCCGTTCGTAGTGCGCGCACTACGAGCCTACCAACCCGCTCTCCAACAGCCTGCTAGCTGGACGGTGTCAAGCTAAAAGCTGACGGCTGACCGCTAAAAGCTCAATGGTGAATTTCTCTGAGGCTGGTATAATTTCGATATGATCACTAGCCCAAAGGTTGGCCTTAATGCCCATCTGCTCTCTGGCTCGGCCTCTTATCGTAGCGCAGGCATCCACCAGTACATTGACCGTTTGCTGAGTCATCTCCCAGCGGTATACGATGATTCGGAACTCGTAATCTTTACCAACCGGCAAGCTGGGGCGGACCTACTCAAAACCTCCTGTTGGCAAGGAGAGCCAAGGCCGAGTGTGCGAGCTTCTTGGCTGCCCACACAGCGCCCGCTGGCGCGCATAGTGTGGGAGCAGTTGGCACAGCCGCTTTGGGCTGGGCTGGGGGGGCTGCAATTACTGCATGGCCTGGCTTTTGTCTTGCCGCTGGTGCGCCCGTGCCCTAGCGTGGTCACGGTTTACGATCTCAGCTTTGCGCATTTCCCGCACTTGTTTCGCGGCCCAAACGCAGCTTATTTGCGCTTGTTCACTCGTTTGTCTTGCCGGGTAGCCGATAAAGTCATTGCCATCTCGCAAAGCACGCGCAATGATGTGGCGCGCCTGTACGGCGTGCCAGGCGAACGGGTAGAGGTGGCCCTGCCGGGGGTTGATCCATCCTTTTGCCCCTTGCCGCCAGAGCAAGTAGAGCTTTTTCGCCAAAAGCGTGGCTTGCCCCAAACGTTTATTTTGCACGTGGGCACGCTGGAACCCCGCAAAAATCACATCCGTCTTTTAGAGGCTTTTCAACAAATTTCAAATTTCAAATTGCAAATTGCAAATTGCAAATTGCAAATTGCAAATTTCAAATTGGTTTTGGTTGGCGGCCAGGGTTGGTCCTACGGCGAAATTTATGCTGCGGTAGAGCGCCTGGGCTTGCAAGATCAGGTGATTTTTGCCGGTTATGCGCCTGCGGACGAATTGCCTTTGTGGTACAATGCAGCCACTTTGTTTGTTTATCCCAGCCTATACGAGGGTTTTGGCATGCCCGCGCTAGAGGCGATGGCGTGCGGTGTGCCGGTGATTGCATCAGATTCCTCCTCTTTGCCAGAGGTGGTGGGCGGGGCGGGGCTACTGGTTCCGCCGAATGATGTGGATGCGCTGGCCGGGGCCATGCGTCAGCTATTGGCCGATGCAGACCTGCGCCAGCAGTTGAGCCGGGCCGGGCGCGCCCGGGCTGCCGAGTTTACGTGGCAGCATACTGCGCGCGTAACGGCAGAGACGTATCGCAAGATTTTG
The DNA here is from genome assembly GCA_041740315.1 of Thermoflexales bacterium. Lineage (GTDB taxonomy): Bacteria > Chloroflexota > Anaerolineae > Fen-1058 > Fen-1058 > JBGSMF01. The sequence goes on along the minus strand of JBGSMF010000097.1, from coordinate 4,706 downwards.
AGGATGGATGGAACAGCAAACGGCAAATGACAAACGGCCCGCGCCGGGCGAGGCGAAGATCCAGGGGATAGGTGAGGGAGAGCAGCCAACAGCTGTTGGCCGCCGATCGTCTATTGTTGGCCGCTGGTCACTGGTTATTGGCGATGCGCTCTTGGTCAACTTGGCGTTTGCCCTGGCCTATTTTGTTCGCTATGAATTGCAGTGGTTCCGCCCGCTGGCCGACCCGGCTTACAACACCCCATTAAAAGACTATGCGTCGTTCATGATGGTATTGACGATCTTGCTGCTCGTTTCTTTTCGGATCAGCGGCGTTTACGAAGCGCGGCGCGGCAAATCTTGGCTCGATACGATGTATGCGGTCTTTAACGGAACGACGACGGCCATTGTGGTGATGGTGACGATTGCCTATGTGTACCGCCCGGTGTTGTATTCGCGCCTGATCTTTTTGTACGATGGCATTCTAGTGATGGCGCTGATCGGCCTGTTTCGCCTGGTTTTAGAGCTTGTCACGGCGCGGCTGCGAGCGCGGGGGGTGGGGGTAGACCGGGTGTTGGTGGTGGGCGCCGGCGAAGTAGGGCGAGTGGTCATGCGCACCATCGCCGCGCGGCCTGAGCTAGGTTACTATGTGGTCGGTTTTCTGGATGACGACGCCCAAAAAGGCGCTACCAACATTGGCCGCTTCAAGGCGCTGGGTGGGTTAGACAACTTGCCGGCCACCCTGAAATCTGAGAATGTATCCGAGGTGATTATCACGCTGCCCTGGATGTATTATCGCAAAATCATCGGCATGATAGATCAATCCAGGCGGGTGGGCGTGCGAGCCAGGTTGGTGCCCGACATGTTCCAGCTCACTCTGAGCCGGGTGGAAGTGGATGATAGCCTGGGCATACCTCTCATTGGCACGCGCCCGGCCGCAATTCGCGGCAGCAGCTTGTTTCTCAAGCGGGCGCTAGACTTGGTGGTGGGGGGCGCCATGTTTGCGTTGCTATCGCCGATTATGGCCTTGGCGGCTCTGGTCATCAAGCTGGATAGCCCCGGACCGATCATTTTCAAGCAAACGCGAGTGGGCAAGGATGGCCGGCTGTTCACGTGCTTCAAGTTCCGCTCGATGCGCCAGGGGGCCGAAGGGGAAAAGCAAGCCCTGCTGCACCTGAACGAGGCCGATGGGCCACTGTTCAAGATACGCCAAGATCCGCGCCGCACGCGCGTTGGGCAGTTTTTGCGCCGCACCAGCATAGATGAATTGCCGCAGCTTGTCAATGTGTTGCGCGGCGAGATGAGCTTGGTGGGGCCTCGCCCGCCCGAGCCGTGCGAAGTGGAGCAGTATCAGCCCTGGCACATGCAGAGACTATCGGCCATGCCCGGCATGACAGGCATGTGGCAGGTTTCAGGCCGAAGCGATATCGCTTCGTTTGACGAGATTGCTTTGCTGGATATCTGGTATGCCGAAAACTGGAGTGTTGGGCTAGATATCAAGATTATGCTCAGGACAATCCCGGTGGCTTTATTTGGCAGGGGAGCGTATTAAGATTCAAGATTCCAAATTTCAGATTGCAGATTTCAGATTGCAGATTTCAGATTGCAGATTGCAGATTGCAGATTGAGGCTATGTTCGAGTTATTGGCGAATGATGAAGCAAGCTTGACCGAATTTTTGCGTGAACTGGTGCGCACGCCCAGCGTGTCTTGCCAGGAGCGAGCCGTGGCAGAGCGCGTGGCCGCCGAGATGCGGGCGGTGGGGCTAAGCGATGTGACGGTTGACCGCATGGGCAATGTATTCGGCTTCATCCACGGCTCGAGCCGCAGGCCGCTGTTGATGTTTGACGGGCACATGGATACCGTGGATGTGCCCGATCCTTCTAGCTGGACACACGCTCCCTGGGGCGCAGAGCTGGTGGACGGCAAACTGTACGGCGTGGGCGCTTGCGATATGAAGGGCGGCCTGGCGGCAATGATCTATGCGGCCAAGTTGTTGATTGACAGCGGCGTGCCGTTGCCGGGCGATGTGCTGGTGGCTTGCGTGGTGCAAGAAGAGCCGTGCGAAGGGCTGGGCACGCGGGCGCTGCTTGAAGAGCAAGACCTGCGGCCAGATGGCGTGGTTTTGTGCGAGCCAAGCAATTTGCACATTGCGCGCGGGCAGCGCGGACGGATCGAGCTAGAAGTGACGGTGCACGGGCGCGCTTGCCATGCCAGTCAGCCCGATATGGGCGAAAACGCCATTTACGCTGCCGCGCGCCTGGTCTTTGGGGCCGAGCTGCTTTCGGGCAACCTGGGGCACGATCGCTTTCTGGGCGATGGCACGCTGGTCATCACGCAAATCGAGAGCCAGGCGGGGTCTCGCAATGTGGTGCCCGATGTCTGCCGCTTTATTGTGGACCGGCGGCTGATTCTGGGCGAGACTGAAGGCCGCGCCGTTGCGGAGATGGAAAGCGTCATTGCGCGCGAGCGTGTGCGCGCCGAGGTAAAGGTGACGCACTATCAAGCCACCAGTTATACGGGTCTCTCTAGCCACGCGCGCAATATTTTTCCTGCCTGGGTGACTGAAGAATCGCACCCATTGGTGCAGGCCGCGGCGCAGGCGGTGCGCGACGAGTTGGGCTATCGCCCCAAGCTGGGCAAGTGGGCCTTTTCGACCGAAGGGGTGTATACGGCAGGCGTGGTGGGCATTCCCACAGTGGGGTTGGGGCCGGGCGATGACCGCCTGGCCCACACGGCCGACGAGCACATTGTTCTCGATCAGGTTTTTGCCGCCGCGCGCGCTTTTGCGCGCTTGGCGATGCTGGCGGTGAACGGATAAAAGGTGGGAACAATGCCTTGGCAAGGGGCGTCCCATGTAATGGGCGTCCCATGTAATGGGCGTCATAAAAAGAAAAGCTAGATTTGTGTGAGGTGATGGATATGTTGAAAAAATATCTGCCTGCAGCGCTTGTTTTGGTAATGATGTTTACTTTCAGCCCTGCGCTGGCTATTTGGGCTGCGCCGCTTGCCGCCGACGATGCCTGGCGCGGCGAATATTTTAACAACACTGCCCTGTCTGGCGCGCCCGCCCTGGTGCGCTGGGATAGCGCGCTCCGTTTTGACTGGGGCTCTGGCTCGCCGGGAGCAGGCGTGAACGCCGATAACTTTTCGGTTCGCTGGACGCGCACCGTGCGGCTGGATTGGTCAGGCAACTATCGCTTTTATGCCGATTCGGATGATGGGCTGCGGGTGTGGGTGGATGATTTACTGGTGATTGACCAGTGGCACGATCGGCAATCGGCCTGGGTCACAGCCGATGTGTACCTGGGGACGGGCGAGCATCGCCTCAAGTTAGAATATTATGAGCATGAAGGCCGAGCAATGGCCAAGTTGGTCTATCAACCAGAAGCAACCACGCTCTGGCTGGCCGAGTACTTTACAAACACCGAGCTGGACGGCGCGCCTGGCATGACAGACTATCTGGATATGCTGTCGGTTGATTGGGGCAGCGGAGCGCCAAGCGACGGATTCCACCCAAATTGGTTTTCGGCGCGTTTTACGCGAGATGTGTTCATGACAGCCGGGACATTTTTGTTCAACCTCAAGACTGAAGGCGGGGTGCGCTTGTGGGTTGATGGACAGTTGGTGATTGACCAATGGCACGAGACCGATAAAACTACTCATACTGGCACTATGGCCGTCGGTGCCGGCAACCATCGTGTTGAGCTTTACTACTATGAGAGCTATAAGCAGGCCAGCGTCAGCCTAAGCTGGCAGCCGACGCAGCCGCCCCCGCCCCCCATTGCCGGTTGGCGCGGCGAGTACTATTCTACCCCCGACCTGTCGGGCAATATTGTGATGGTGCGCGACGACAAGGCGATTGACTTTGACTGGGGCGAGGGATCCCCGACAGTTGGGCTGCCTTCTGATTTCTTTTCGGTGCGTTGGACGCGCAAGCTGTCTTTTTCGCCTTCGGGCTATTACCGCTTTGTCATTCTCAGCGATGATGGGATACGATTGTGGGTAGATGACGCGCTGATTCTTGACGAGTGGCACCGGGCAGATTCGCAGACCTATTTTGGCGATGTCTATTTAAAGGCAGGGGCGCATACCGTAAAGCTGGAGCATTACGAGCACACCGGCTTTGCGCGCATCCGGCTGAGCTGGCAGCGCGCCAATACCACCCAGACCCAGGCCCTGGTTGACGACGCCGACGCCGGCTTTGAACGGGGCGGCGATGCAGCCGGTTGGACGCAGGTCAAGACCGGCTATGCGGGACGTTCTTGGCGGGCTACCAATACCGCCGGTTGGTGGGCGCGCTGGACGCCCGCGCTGCCCCAGCTGGGCCGCTATGAAGTGTTTGCCTATGTGCCGTGGGTGACCAATGCCAGCTCGGCGGCCATCTATTACGTCAAGCACGAAGGCGATGTCACCACCATCAAGATTGACCAACGCAAAAACGCCGGGCGCTGGGTGAGCCTGGGCGCCTATGGCTTTAATGCCAACAACACCGAGTTTGTTCACCTGGATGGCGTGACCGAAGAAGCGGCTGGCACGCGTAACCTTGGTTTTGACGCGGTCAAGTTTGTGCTCAGGTAATTAGACTTTCGGAAATAACGCAGCCAACGTATCCCCATACGTTGGCGGACTGGCATGGGGATGCCCGTCCTGCTATTTCCGATAAGGTCCACTGTTTACCTGATAGGTTCAAACAGGGGTGCGGCCAAGATCAATTGGCCGCACCCCGGT
>JBGSMF010000096.1:0-28588 GCA_041740315.1 Thermoflexales bacterium | reverse complement strand
GCCGCGCCCCCACGCCTGCCAGGGACAACAGCTATTTGGCTCAGGCCTTGGATGAATTTTTGGGTATTTTGCAGTTTCGTCAAGACATGCTGGAAGCGTTAGCGGGATGAAATACGACCCAACCAAACATCATCGCCATTCTATTCGCTTGAAGGGATGCGATTACACCACGTCAGGCGCATATTTTGTCACCATTTGTGTGCAGGGGCGAGAATGTGCCTTGGGCGCTGTGGTGAATGGTGAAATGCAACAAGCGCGTTAATGAACTGCGCAGCACGCCGGGAATGCAGTTCTGGCAGCGCAATTACTACGAGCACATTATTCGTAGCGAGGCCGCGCTTTACGCAATTCGCCGCTATATCCAGAATAATCCTTTGCAATGGGAACTGGATCGCGATAATTGCCAGAATATACGCTATCTTTCACCGCCCGCCCAAGCACAAGATTATTTGAGTGATTTGCCATCTGCTAGAATCGAGCAAGAGAGGTATTGATATGTCAACTATCCTACGCCAACATGCCGAACAACAATTTGCGCAAGAATTGCGCGAACTTGCCCAAGCCGATGCGCGCAAGCGCCCCCCAAACTGGCTGCTTTCGCCGTGGGCGGTGGCAACTTATATCCTCGGCGGCAAGCTTGAAAACGGTTTTGTCGTTTCGCCCAAATACCTGGGCAATCGGCGGCTGATCGAGATTGCCATTGCCACGCTGACCACCGACCGGGCGCTGTTGCTGTTGGGTGTGCCGGGCACGGCCAAGACGTGGGTTTCAGAGCATCTTGCGGCGGCAATTTCGGGCACATCAACGCTGCTGGTGCAGGGCACGGCCGGCACCAGCGAAGAGACGATTCGCTATGGCTGGAATTACGCGCTGCTCTTGGCCGAAGGGCCTTCTCTTCGGGCGTTGGTGTCTAGTCCCGTTATGCGCGCCATGCGCGAAGGAAAAATCGCCCGCGTTGAAGAGCTGACCCGCATCCCGGCCGATGTGCAAGACTCGCTCATCACCATCTTGTCTGAAAAGACGCTGCCTATCTCAGAGTTGAATGATGAAGCGCAGGCGGTCAAGGGCTTTAATGTGATTGCCACGGCCAACAATCGCGACCGCGGCGTGAACGAGCTTTCCAGCGCGCTCAAGCGCCGCTTCAACACCGTCATTTTGCCCCTGCCGGCCACAGCCGATGAAGAGGTGGAAATTGTTCGGATGCGCGTAGAGAGCCTGGGGCGGGCGTTGGAATTGCCCGCCGAGCCGCCCGCGTTGCAAGAAATTCGCCGGGTGGTCACGGTGTTTCGCGAGCTGCGCAATGGCGTTACCGAAGACGGCAAGACCAAGCTCAAATCGCCCAGCGGCAACCTCAGCACAGCCGAGGCTATTTCGGTGATGAATAGCGGCATGGCGCTGGCGGGCCACTTTGGCGATGGCCAGCTAAAAGCTAATGACCTGGCGGCCGGACTGGTGGGCGCGGTGGTCAAAGATCCCGTGCAAGACCGGGTGGTGTGGCTGGAATATCTGGAAACGGTTGTCAAAGAGCGCGACGGCTGGAAAGATTTGTATCGGGCCTGCCAGGATATTGTTGGGTAATGGGTTATTTTGCGGGGATACAGCAAGTTGCCCCACGGGCCGTGTCCCAAGCAAGGTGATGATGAACAAGGTTTATCACTTTTCAGTGTCATTCAGAAACACGGGACTCCTCATCCTGGCCTTGATGGGGGTGTTGTGTCTTTTTGTCTTGCCGTTTGCCATTTTTTCACCCCAGGGACTTTGGGTGGCGATGGCCTTTGCTCTGGCCTTGCTTCCTTTTGTGCTGCTTGGAGGATACTTTTTTGTGCGCCACAGCGGTGAAATTATTTTGACCGACGACGCCATTACTCTGAGCCGTTTTGGCCGTGAAAAGCGCGTCTCGTATCTAGATGTCATCGCTGTGCGCCAAGATTACCACCTTCCGCCCAACCTTGTTCTGTCAACGGCAGACACCAGCCTCAAGTTCAGCCGCTTGGTATACGACTGGCCCGAGCTTGACGCCGCATTGCGCCGGCGCATCGCCGCCTTTGGCCAAACCGATCAGGCTACTTTTCCGCTGGTGCTGGGGTTTGGAATAAAGTTTTTTGCAACCAATGGCTTGTTGTTAGCCGTGCTGTTCGCTTTTATAGAGCTGCTGGCTTTTGGCGCGTTTTACGAGCGCTATGGCGTGTGGCGCGCGCTGGGCATGGCCGCAGTGGTATCCGGCAGCCTCGTTGGCCTGACTTGGGCTGCCGCCGTTTTGGCCACGCTGTTGAGTGGCCAGCCTATCCGCTGTGTCTTTACGGCCGATAGTGTCGAGGCGCGATATGCTTTTGGCAAGCGCCGCTCTTGGGCCGCGCGAGATATTCAGGCTATTCACATGGAAGAGCACCAATCTGCTGTTCAGTCTGGATATGTAAAGGTAGAAAGACTACTCCATCCCGTCATCATCACGTTCAAAGATGGGCAGCCGCTAATCATCAACCCAGACCGGGCCAGAGATTTTGGCTATACGCCAGAGCGCCTGAATGCCGTCTTGCGCCGTTTGTACGCGGTCAGGCTGGGCCAGGCTGCGGCGGCTCTGCAAACGCCTCAATCGCCGCGCAACCAGGCCCAAGCCAACAAACTCATCCAGCAGGCCAGCCAGTTTCACAAGCGAAAGCAGTACGAGCAAGCCATCGCGCTTTACAAAGAGGCCATCGAGCTGTTTCCGCCCTATGCTTCGTACTGGTTCCTTATCGGCGATATGTATTTTGAAATGAAGCAGCCCGAACCGGCCGCCCAGGCTTATCGGCAGACGGTCGAATTTGTGCCAGAGCACGACCAGGCCTGGAGCAGCCTGGGGCGCTGCTTGCTGCTGCTTGGGCAGCCCGAAAAAGCAGCCAGCGCATTTGATCGCTCTATCGAGATCGCAGCGGATCAGCCCGAAGCGTTTTATTATGGGGCAATGGCCCAGGCCAGGTTGAATAATCAAATCAAGGCCAGCGCCTATCTCGAACACGCCCTGGCGCTGCAACCGGCGTGGAAAGAGGCCGCGCGGCAAGACCCGCTGCTGGCGAGCCTCATGCAAAAGGTGTGAGGCAAGCCACATGAGCGTGCACGTTTTTGGCATACGACACCACGGCCCCGGCTCGGCGCGGAGTTTAGGTCAGGCGCTAGAGGCATTGCAGCCCGATATTATTTTGGTGGAAGGCCCGCCCGATGCGGCCGATGTGCTGCCTTTGCTCGCGCACCCGCAGATGCAGCCGCCAGTGGCGCTGCTCATTTACGTGCCCGATGAGCCGCAGCGCGCTGTTTACTATCCCTTTGCTATTTTCTCTCCAGAATGGCAGGCGCTTTACTATGGCTTGACGCACGCCATCCCCGTTCGCTTTATGGATTTGCCCCAGGCTCACCGGCTGGCATTGGCGGCTGAAGAGCGACCGCCAACCGCTGACCAGGAATCGGGTCCGGGCGATCCGCAATCTGAAATTCGCAAGGACCCGCTGCGCTGGCTGGCCGAAGCCGCCGGTTACAGCGATGGCGAGCGATGGTGGGAGCACATGGTCGAGCAGCGCCGCGATGGCAGCGATCTGTTCGCCGCTATTTTGGAAGCGATGGCGGCTTTGCGCCAAGAGCTTGGGCAGGCTGGCGATGCCTCGGGCGAAGCTTTGGTTGAAGCGCAGCGAGAGGCCTATATGCGCAAAACCATCCGCGCGGCGCAGAGCGAGGGCTTGCAGTGCATTGCCGTGGTGTGCGGCGCGTGGCACGCGCCTGCGCTGCTAGAGGCCAACATGCCGCCGGTCAAAGACGACGAGACCCTGCTCAAAGGCTTGCCCAAGGTCAAGGTGCAAGCCACCTGGGTGCCGTGGACGAATGGGCGGCTGTCTTGGGCCAGCGGCTATGGCGCGGGGATAGAATCGCCGGGCTGGTATCATTATCTGTGGATGAGCAACAAAGCCGGGCTTGATTCGATGAGCGTGGCCATTGGCTGGCTGACGCACGTGGCCCAATTGTTGCGCGGGCAAGACCTGGATGCTTCGTCGGCGCATATCATCGAGGCAGTGCGACTGGCCGAATCGCTGGCGGCCCTGCGTGACCGTCCCTTGCCTGGCCTGCCCGAGTTGAACGAGGCGGTTCAGGCCGTGTTTTGTTTTGGCAGTGATATGCCTATGCGCCTGATTGACGCCAGGCTCACCATCGGCGAGGCGCTGGGCAGCGTGCCTGATGAAACGCCAATGGTGCCTTTGCAGCGAGACCTGGCCCGCGAACAAAAGCATCTGCGCTTGCAGCCCAATGCAGAGCAGAAAAAACACGAGCTTGATTTGCGCAAACCCAGTGACCTGGAGCGCAGCCGCTTGCTGCATCGCCTCAATCTGCTCGGCGTGCCGTGGGGCAAGCTTCAGCGCGTTGAAAAGAGCAAAAAGGGCACGTTTCACGAAAATTGGATGGTGCAATGGCAGCCCGAATTTGCTGTCTCGATCATCGAGGCCGCCTTGTGGGGCAACACGGTTTTGGGTGCAGCCACTGCCCGAGCTTGCCGCGCCGCCGAGCAGGCGGCCGACCTGCCCGCGTTGACTGGTCTGGTGAACCAGGCACTGTTGGCCGATTTGCCCGCTGCCATCGGCCGGCTGATGGAGCGCCTGCAAGCTGAGGCGGCAATAGCCAATGACATTACCCACCTGATGGACGCGCTGCCGCCACTGGCCGATGTGCTGCGCTATGGCAGCGTGCGCAAGACGGATGCTGGCCTGGTCAGCCACGTCGTTGATGGATTGGTGACGCGCATCTGTGTTGGACTGCCCGTGGCGTGCGCTTCGCTCAATGATGATGCTGCGGCGGCCATGTTTGATCGGCTGGTGCAAGCGCACAGCGCAATCACACTGCTGCAAAACGAGGCCCACCTTGGCGCATGGCAGCAGGTGCTGGCGCAGTTGGCCGACCAGCAAGGGATGCATGGCTTGCTGGCGGGGCGTTGCTGCCGTCTGTTGCTCGATGCGGGCGTGATGCCGCTTGATGAAGTGGAGCGTCGGATGGGGCTGGCGCTTTCTGTGGGAAGCGAACCTGCTCAGGCTGCCGCCTGGGTGGAGGGCTTGCTCAAGGGTAGCGGGCTGTTGCTTTTGCACAATGATGGGTTGTGGCAGGCGCTCGACCGGTGGGTGGCGGCTCTGAAGGGCGAGACGTTTGTGGCGGTGCTGCCATTGCTGCGCCGCACGTTTTCTACCTTTGCCGCGCCCGAGCGCCGCCAGATGGGCGAGCGCGCCAGGCACGGCCTGGCTCGACCAGATGGCAGCACACAGGCCGAATTTGACGCCGCGCGCGCTGAAAAGGTATTGCCCCTGGTGGCGCAATTGTTGGGCCTTGAAAAGAGTTGACCATGGCAGATGACGAACGCTTGCGACGCTGGCGGTTGATTTTGGGCGGCGAACAGGCCGATGGCACCGGTTTTGGCCTGAGTGGCGCTGATTTGGGCCTAGACCAGACGCTGGGGGCTTTGTATGATTCCGACCGAAGCGGCGGGCTGGGCAGCTCTGCGCCCAATGTGGCGCGCTGGCTGGGTGATATTCGCGCCTATTTCCCCTCTTCGGTGGTGCGAGTGATGCAGCAAGACGCGCTGGAGCGGCTCAACCTGCGCCAGATGCTGTTAGAGCCGGAATTGTTGGAAGCGGTTGAGCCAGATATTCACCTGGTAGCCAGCCTGCTGGCGCTCAAGGGCGTGATTCCTGAAAAGACCAAAGAGACGGCCCGCCTGGTGGTGCGGCGCGTGGTGGAGGAATTGGAGCGCAAACTGGCCAATCCCTTGCGCCAGGCCATCACCGGCAGCCTGAACCGGGCCGCCCGCAATCGCCGCCCGCGCTACAACGAGATTGACTGGCAGCGCACCATCCGCGCTAATCTCAGGCACTATCAGCCGGAATATCACACCATTATTCCAGAAACGCGCATCGGCTTTGGGCACAAGCGTTCCGAGCTGCGCGACGTGGTCTTGTGCATAGACCAGAGCGGCTCGATGGCAAGCTCGGTGGTGTACGCCGGAGTGTTGGGCGCGGTGATGGCAACTCTGCCTTCGGTCAAGACGCACATGGTTGTGTTCGACACGTCGGTGGTAGACCTGACGGAAGATTTGGACGATCCGGTCGAGTTGTTGTTTGGCGTGCAGCTGGGCGGCGGCACCGATATCAATCGCGCGCTGACCTATTGCCAGGAGCTGGTGAGCCGGCCCCAAGAAACCATTGTGGTGCTCGTCAGCGACTTGTACGAAGGCGGCAACCGCGCCGAGATGCTAAAGCGGGCAGCGGCGCTGGTGGGGGCGGGGGTTCAGGTGATTGTCTTGCTGGCGCTCTGTGATGACGGCGCGCCCGGCTATGATCACGGCGTGGCGGCCTCGCTGGCCGAGCTGGGCATAGCGGCCTTTGCTTGCACGCCAGACGCCTTTCCTGATTTAATGGCTGCGGCCATCAATCGCCACGATATTGCGCAGTGGGCCGCCGCGCGTGGCATTGCAACGACGCGCGGTGGGGCGTAGGTTGGTATCCCCATACCGGCCTGCGCCGGCATAGGGATGCCAGCCTACCGCAGCAATTCTAGCGCGGCTTCCAGTTGGGCGTCATTCTCGGCCGTGAATTCATCCCAATCGAGTGGAATTTCTACATCGGGAATGACCCCAGTGTCTTCCAGGTTGGCGCCGCTGGGCGGCCGAAAGGCCGCCCGCGCAATCCATGCGCGCGATCCATCTTCAAAGTCGTATTTGTAAACTGTCTCCAGGTTGCCGGGAGTGGTGCGGCCTACAATGCGCGCCCGCCCAATGTCTTGGAGCGCGCCACTAAACATCTCGGCAGCGCTGAATGTCTTGCTCCCCACCAAGACGACCAGCGGCACGCGCTGTGATCCGCCCACGTCCTCGCCTTTGACGTTGAGGGCAAGTTTTGCCAGGCGGGTTTGCGAATAGCCCACCTCGCCCTCGGTAAAGAATCCCATAAACTCTTCCATCTGTCGATTGAGCCCACCCGGATTGACGCGCAGGTCAATAATCAGCCCGTCCAATTCTCCCTGAGCAGTCAGGTCCTGGAGGATGGTGCGCGCTTCGCTCGCGGTGCTCCTGTTTGAGAAATTGGGAATGAGCAGATAGCCGATATTTCCCTCTAGCAGCCGGCCCTCAACCGGCTGGGCAGTTTGAATGCGTTCTCGGGTGATGGTTACGGTGCGGGGAGGTTGGCCGGGGGTCTGTACGCTCACCTCTACGCTGGTGCCTTCAGGGCCGCGCAGTTGCGCAATGCTTTCGCCTTTGTCATTACAGCACACCGGCTGAGCATCTGCAGCCAAAATGCGGTCGTGAGCGCGCAATCCCGCTCGTTCGGCGGGGCCGTTGGGGCGCACCAGCAAAATGACCAAATAGCCTTTTTCTGGTATGGGCGAGTTGACTATGCCTATGCCGCCATAATCAAATTCGCCGCTGGCGGCCTGGTCTTCTCTTTCTACCTGTTCGGGAGAGAGAAAGCGCGAATGTTCGTCATTCAGTTCGCGCAGCATGTCGTCCATTACGGTCCAAAATTCCTGGTCGCTGAGGCCCGCCTCAATGCGAGTGCGGTACTGGTGCCCGATGGCTTTCCAGTCAGCGCCGTTGTAATCGGGATAGAGGTACAACTCACCGACGGTCCGCCAAACCTCTTCAAAGATATGCAGGTGGCGGGCGGTCGCCTCGCTGAGGTAAATGAGGGTAGGGGCCGGGGTGGGGCTGTGCCAGAGCTTGGGGGTGGGCCAAGGCTGTGGAGTGGTTTGCCTAGTTGGGCTGGGGCTGGGCGGTCGAGTGCGGCTTGGCCTGGGGGTAGGGCTGGGCGCAGGCGTTGGGGTATTGTTGGGCGCAATGGTGTAGATGATTACAACTGCGGGGGTGGGCGTAGTTTGGGCCACAGGCTGAGATAACCTCCACCCAACCAGGGCACTTGTACATGCGGTCATCAAACAACAAACGATGATGAAAGCGGCAAGCAGTAGCAAAATAAGCGCAGAACGACTATTGTTCACTGTTGCTCCCTCTTGTCATGGTTCAAGCAGCCAATAAAGTCATTTATACATCGCCGCAATCTGGCAGCTTGCCGCCGGGTATTGGCCCACTGCTGTTTCGTCGGAAAGCACAAAGCCGCAGTAGCCTTTTATCAAACAGTCGTAGAGGTAGCATACTTCCGAGCGGGTAGGGGTAGGGTGCAGCGTCATGTGTTCTAGCGCTTGGCCTGCCATGAGAGCCGGGACATTTGCAGCGTGGAGCAAGTTTGAGAACTGGCGCACTGCTTGAGCCATGGCCTTGTTACCCAGTTCTGCGCCCAGGTCTCCCCGGCAAAGCCACAGTTCGTCTGCCCACCGGGCAATTTCAATCGCCTGGTCAATAGCTGACTGGCGTTCCAACTTGGCAATCAGGTAGGCGGGCTTGCCTACAAGCGCCTGATATCTGGACATCTCGGCCGAGTCTTTGACATACGAAATGGCATAACGGATAAAATCGAGGTGTTGGGTCTGCTTTAAAATTTGTTGGTCGTTTTCGCTCAGAGCTTCCTTGCGATACTCGGACAAGACCAGCGTGATTCCCTTTTTGGGCGAAATTTCGCCACCTCGCGTGACCCTGGCCTGGATTGAATCGGCTCCTACCTGTTCTATTGCAAGGCCAAGCTTGGCATCGCTCAGCACGATTTCTCCACTGCACTCTAGCGCCGCGCGGAAAAAATCGGGGTGAGGCACGGGCAAAACGTTTGGGCGGTCTGTTGCTGTGGCACAAACAAGCTCAACCCTTTGTCCAGGTGTCAGCTTGGAGGGGGCAAACTGTCCCAAGCGCCATTTGCTGCCCTGAAGGTCGAGCACCAGGGCGGGCTTTGAATCACTAGACAGCCGCCAGTGGGCGATTTTGTCTAGCCACTGCTCGAGCTGCTGTAGGGATAGGTGAGATGTATTGAGGCGAAAGGCGCTTGCCCCGGCGGCAAGCAGAGCTTGCCACATAGAGGGTGTGGCGCTGCTTGGGCCTAACGTGGCGACAATCTCATAGTTCACAGTTGTTTTATCATGATCAGGCAAGGGTTCTGCTCGTCCCATGTCCCTTTTTCACAACTTTTCGCATCGGCTGGACCGGCAGCCCTTTTCCCTCAAAGCTCCAGCCCGATCTTGCCCCGGTTGACTTGGCATATCCCAAGGCCAGGTAAAATGGCACCGCGTACAATGTGGCGGCCACTCGAATCACGCTTGACCCTTGCCGGATGCACTCTTTCTCAAATCGTTCAACCAGCCTTCGCCCTATGCCCAGCCGATGATGATCTCCTCTGACGAACAAGCTGCCCAACCTCTCTTGGCGACCTCGCAGCACGCCCACAATCTCTCTATCATCTTCGGCTACCAAGACTATTGCAGACCTGAGCACCTTGGCGATGGCCTCTCGGTGAAATTTTTCAAGCGATCGGGCATGTTGAAAGGGGCCCAAGAATGGCCCTCTTGCTTTGGGCGCCAAGAAGGAAAGGTTATACCGGCTATAGGTATCTGCAATAAGCTTGCCTACGTCTTTGGCATCGCTCTCTCGATAACGGCGAATCTTTATCATGGTTTCCTCCTCCCAAAACATTAGAGTCTATCGGAAATAACGTAGCCAACGTATCCCCACACCTGCACTTGCGCCAAGCGCAGCGCAGGTGCAAGCCTGCCCTGGACGGGCAGTCCAGGGTGTACGTTGGCGGATGGGCATGGGGATGCCCATCCTGCTATTTCCGATAAGGTCTATTAGAGTGTTTTCAACCAGAGAGTATACCATTAAAAGGCGCGCAAGGGTTTTGTTTTAATCCTTGTGCTCTAATGAACTTTGACAATCAAAATCGGTAATCGCCCGCGTAGAGTGCACGCTTCAGCGTGCTTGAATCGCAGCCTGAAGGTCCAGGACCGAATTTGAGAATCAAAAATCATTAGAGGGGTGACATGGCCTGTTTTCTGCAATGTGATAAAATGGCGGCAACACCGACTACGAGGAGAAATGAAATGCCAAAAGAAATTCAACTCAAACGACCCCTGGAGGACTGGGGCACTTCGGCCGCGCAGTTCTATGCCGATGTCGAAAACAAGATTATCGCCATCCACTTGCGCGACGGCCAGGTATTGACCGGCGAGCTGGTGGGCGTGGACAAGTTTGACCTGGTGCTAGAGCGTGAAGCCGGCAAGCGCGCGCTCATCCCCAAGCATGCCATAGAGTGGACCGAGCTGGCCTGAAAAAAGCCACTTCGAATCGGAGAAAATGCAATCTGTGAAACCCTTTCAATTGGTTTTTGTATACGCTCGCAAATACACTCTAGCCCTGACCGTCACCGTCGTCAGCATGCTTTTGTTGGTTGGGGTGCAATTGCTTATCCCCTGGATCGTCAGGACGTTGGTCACCATCGTTACCAACCCGGCTGCCGGCCAGGCTGCAATGAATTCAATTGGGCAACTGGCGCTGTTGGCGCTGGGGGTTTATGTTGTTCGGGGAGGCTTGCAGTTTTTGCGGAGCTATATGGCGCACGTGGCGGGCTGGAGCGTGGTGGCCGATGTGCGCATTCACATCTATGAGCATCTGCAGCGATTGAAGCTCCGCTTTTATGAAGACAAGCAAACCGGCCAATTAATGTCGCGCCTGGTTAACGATACCGAGCTGTTTGAGCAATTGATCTCTCACGCCGTCCCAGATGTTTTGGTGAATGTGCTCACTCTGGTTGGTGTGAGCGCCGTTCTTTTGACCTTGAACTGGAAGCTGATGCTGTTGAGCCTGGTTCCCATTCCGTTGGTAGTGCTTTCGCTGCAAATCTATGCGCGCTATGTGCGCCCAGCCTTTAGAGAGCGGCAAAAGGTGCTGGGAGACCTCAATGCCATGCTCAACGACAATCTTTCTGGTATCCGCGAAATCAAGGCCTTTACCCGCGAAGAAGCGGAGCGCCAGCGGGTTGGCATGGGCATCGAAAGCTATCGGCGTTCACTCCTCAGCGCGCTGCGGCTGATGGCTACCTTTCAGCCGTTCGTCGAGTTTACCTCGTCGCTGGGGCTGCTCGTCGTCATCTATTTTGGCGGGAGATTTGCTTTCCAACAAGTGCTGTCGGTGGCCGACCTGGTGGCGTTTTTCCTTTACCTGGAAATGTTCTACCAGCCGGTGCGCGCCTTGAGCGGCGCGTGGGAGCAGGTGCAAAGCGCTTTGGCTGGCGCAGATAGGGTGGGTGAGTTGTTGGAGGAAGAGCCGGAAATCCACAGCCGGCCCGGCGCGCTGGCGCTGACAGGGCGGGCGCAGGGAGCTATTTGCTTCCGAGAGGTAAGCTTTCAATATTCCCAAGGCGACGTTATCTTGGACCAAATCACGCTCGATGTTCCGGCGCGCCATGTGGTGGCGTTGGTAGGCCCGACGGGTGTGGGCAAATCTACCTTGGTCAGCCTCATCCCAAGGTTTTATGATGTGACCAGCGGTTTGATCACGCTCGATGGACACGATATTCGTGATTTAACATTAGAGAGTCTGCGCTGCCAGATCAGCATTGTTTTGCAAGATGTGTTCCTGTTCCATGGCACAGTGCGTGAAAATATTCTCTTTGGCCGGCCCAATGCCACAGAGCAAGAGATGGTGTCCGCGGCCAAGGTGGCCAACGCCCATGCTTTTATCACGGCCTTGCCAGAAGGTTATGATACTTTGATCGGTGAGCGAGGGGTCAAACTGTCTGGCGGGCAAAAGCAGCGGCTGTCCATCGCTCGGGCCGTGCTCAAAGACGCGCCCATTTTGATTTTGGATGAAGCGACCTCGTCGGTGGACACCGAAACCGAGCTTTTGATTCAGCAGGCTTTGGAGCGGCTGATGGTGGGCAAAACCACTCTTATTATCGCTCATCGCTTGTCTACAATCCGTCAGGCTGACAAGATCGTGGTGCTGGAAGGTAAGCGGATTAAGGAAATGGGCGCCCACGAAGAGTTGTTGGCGCTGGGAGGATTGTACAAGCGCCTGTATACCGTGCAGTAAAAAAAAGGAGGTTTTCTATGACACGTCAGGCAATTCCATTTGACCAGTTCACCGTCAAAATTCACCATCTGTGGGACCAGCAATGGCTGCTTTTAACCAGCGGCGATTTTGCCCAGGGTCACTTTAATACGATGACGGTGGCCTGGGGCAGCATTGGGGTGATGTGGAACAGGCCCTTTGTGCAGGTGGTGGTGCGGCCAACTCGCTACACCTACCAGCTTATGGAGCAGTATAGCGCGTTTACGCTCTGCGCGTTTTCAAATGAATACCGCGGCGCCCTAAACTTGTTAGGCTCCAGGTCTGGACGCGATGGAGATAAAATCGCCCAGGCCGGGCTTACGCCCATCGCTTCTACCCAGGTGGCGGCGCCTGGCTTTGCCGAGGCCGAGTTGATCATCGAATGTATAAAGATTTATTGGGATGATTTTGACCCTGCCCACTTTGTAGACCCCACCATCGAGGCCAATTATTCAAAGCAAGATTATCACAGAATTTACTTTGGCCAGGTCGTGGCAATTTACGGACAAGAGTCATAACGCAAGAATGATCAAGTGCGTCAAGGTCATTATGAACCCGGCTGCCGGCCAACCTCAGCCGGTTCTCCGCGCAATCAATGACGTTTTTCGCCCCGCTGGCATTGATTGGGACGTGTCTATCACCAAGGGCCGCGGCGATGGGCAGCGTTTGGCCCAGGCAGCCGTTGCCGCCGGTGAGTTTGATGCCGTTGCGGCCTATGGCGGCGACGGGACAGTCACCGAAGTAGCCAGCGGCCTCATCGGCAGCCAGATTCCTTTAATCATTTTGCCGGGCGGAACGGCTAATCTGATGGCAATCGAGTTGGGTATTCCTAGCGATTTGTCTAGGGCCTGCCAACTTGCTTGTAATCCGGCCAGCGTGGCCCGCGCTGTAGATATGGGCCTGGCCGGCGAGCGTTACTTTATGCAAGGCATTGGCATTGGCGTGCAGGCCGAGCAAGTCAAGGGAGCAGACCGCGATCTCAAGAACCGCTTTGGCATCCTGGCGTATATCGTCTCTGCCCTCCAGGCGCTGCAGAAATCGAGAATCTGCCGCTATCACCTGCGAATGGATGGCTGCCAAGTGGAATGTGAAGGATTGACTTGCTTGATCCTCAATATCGGCAATTTTGGCATGTCGGGCATCTCGCTGGCGCCCAATGTTGACGTTAGCGATGGTGTGCTGGACATTTTTGTCTTTCGCAATGCCGATATTGCGCTGCTGGTTTCTGTGGCCGCCAGCATCTTGGACGCAAACACGATGATAGGCGAATCTATCAACCATTGGCAGGCTCACACTGTAACCGTCATTGCCGATTCTACCCAGGCTGTGCAAGGCGATGGCGAGATGTGGGGTGAGACGCCGGTGCGGGCCAGGATTTTGCCGGGAGCGGTGCGGGTTGTTGTGGGAAGAAATCTTGGCCTGCCCGAACATACTATCTTGTAGTATTACCCTTGAAAAACTGGCCCAATATCTTTTATCCACGAATAGGGAAAATCACTTGAAAACTCTATACCTGACCCATCTTGAGCTTCGGCGTTTTCTGCTCTCTAAACATGGCCTGTGGCCGCCGCGCGCGCTGAGCGGCAAAGAGGGTGTGTTGGCTGTATTCGACCAACTGGCGTGCGTGCAGTTTGATCCTCTGAATATTATAGGGCGCAACCCCGACCTGGTTTTGCAAAGCCGAGTGGCCGACTATCGCCCGGAGCTGCTTTACGAATTGATGTACAGTGAGCGCAAGCTGTACGATTATTGGGACAAGATGATGTCTATTGTGCCGATACAAGATTGGCCCAGGCTGGCGTTGATGCGCGCCGGATGGCGCGAGCACCATGCCGAGCAGCGCGCCAAGTATCGTCGACATGCCCAGACTATTCTAAATGTCATTCGCGACCAGGGGCCAATGAGCAGCCTGGATTTTGAGGCTCAACATGATCTAGGCTGGAAGGCAGATTGGCGATGGGGGCCGATGCGGGCCGCCAAGATGCTCTTGGAAATGCTGGGTGATACCGGCGAGTTGATGGTCAGCCGCCGCCAGGGGGCGCGCCGCTATTACGACCTGGCCGAAAGGGTATTGCCTGATGCGATGATGGCTGAGCCGCTTTTGTTGGATCGGAATGAGTACATGCAATGGCGGGTTGCCCGGCGCTGCCAGGGTATTGGGCTGATTGGGCCGGCGCTGGGCGGGGAAGCGTGGGGCATGGTGGGCAAAGCGCCAGAGCGGGCGCGCGCCATCGAGGCATTGGTGGAAAAAGGTGAACTGCTGCCGCTTCAGATTGAGGGCGACGAGCGGCCGTATCACATATTGGCGCGTGACTTGGATTGTCTGGAGAGGGTGCGTTCCAGCGCCCCACCTCTCAAGGCCGCTTTTATTGCTCCGCTTGATAACCTGCTTTGGAGCCGGACGTTGGTTGAGCGATTGTTCGGTTTCAGCTATGTGTGGGAAGTGTACAAGCCGGCTCATCAACGCCGTTATGGCTATTATGTGTTGCCGGCGCTGTTTGGCGATCATTTTGTCGCTCGCTTTGATGCCAGGTTGGATCGAGACGAGGGGCAACTGGTGTTTCTGAGCTGGCATTGGGAATGTGGAGAATCGCTGACAAGCAAGCTGGCCAAGGCTTTGCGCGAGGCCCTGGCTCACTTTATGGCTTATCTGGATGTGCGCAAGGCTACTGCGATGGAAGGCCTAGACCCGGCTGTTGCAGCTTTGGTCGGCCGCGCCAAGTCTATCAACAGGAGCCACGCCACATGAAAACCAATTTGCCTTCTACCTCAACTATAGCCGGCGAAAGCGATGCCATCTTGCGCGAATGGCGCACTAGGGTCTTGAACATTGTTTTGACCCTGGCATCCATTGTCGCTTTCCCCGCTTTGCTCATCACCATCTTTTCGTTGCTGCAAGGACAGCAATTTGTTATGGCGGGGGCGGTCTATCCGGCAGTTTATTTGTTCCTGTTGGCGTTAACCTTGTTCCGCCGCCTCGATGTGAGCGCGCGCGGCTGGGGCTTTTTGGGGCTGGGGTATTTGGCGGCTGTCTTGTCTTTCGTATCGGGAGGGATGTTGTTCAGTGGGCGAGCCTATCTGATGGCGCTGCCCGTGTTGGCCCTGGTGCTGGTCGGCGTCCGTTCTGGTTGGATAGCGGTGGCCCTCAGCACTGTCATCTATGGCCTGTATGTTGCTTTGGCTTGCTTGGGCTGGATGACCACCGGAGGCGATTTTCCCGGTCCATCTTTTCTGAATGTGAGCATCACTACTGGGTCTACGGCGACACTGTTGTTGGTGGTTGTGATGGTGCTGTTGGAGCGTTTTCACCGGCTCCAGGTGAACACGCTCAAGGCCGAACGGCAGGCGGCGGCGGAGCTGGCTCAAATCAATGTTGAATTGGAGCAGCGGGTCGAACAGCGCACAGCCGAATTGGCGCAAGCCAGCGTTCAACTAGAGGCCGCTTACCGCCGCGAGATGGAAATTGCGTGCCAGATTCAATCTAGCTTGCTGCCCCCTGGCTCGCCAGAAGTGCCCGGCCTGGACATTGCCAGCTTTTTCAAACCTGCCCAACAAATAGGCGGCGATTTTTACAGCTACTTTGTGTTTGATCGAGATCACATTGGCATTGCCGTTGGCGATGTATCGGGCAAGGGGCTTCAGGCGGCGTTGATGATGTCGCTGTCGGTGGGAATATTAACCAGCGAGGTTCGGCGTGGACTTGCGCCGGCCGCTTTGTTGGAAGTGATGAATGCCGGGCTATGGCCGCACACTCAGCGCAACAAGATCAATACGGCGTTGTGTTATTTGAGCATGGCGCGCTTGAATAGCGTTTGGGAAATGCAAGTTGCAAATGCTGGCGCCGTAGCGCCCTTGTTGATCAAGCAGGGTGAAAACATTGCCTGCTGGCTGGATATTGGCGGCTTGCCATTGGGAGAGGTGACCCCGGCAGATTACGTGGAACAAAGGCAATCGCTTGCCGCTGGGGATGTGATGATTTTGAGCAGCGACGGCGTTGTCGAAGCCATGAACCCGGCCAAAGAACTGTATGGCTTTGAGCGGTTGGCGGCGCGCGCGGCCAGTACACCCGGCGGCAGTGCGCAAGAAATTTGCGAATGGATCTTGGCCGATGTGCGCCAATTTGTGGGCGAGGCCGAACAACACGATGACATCACGCTGATTGCCGTTCGGATCGCGCCAGTGTAAAAGAGGCTTTCACTCGCTTATCCCCGTTGGTTTTGGCTACATGGGTGGATTTCGATTTGACAAGCGCGCCGCCTTGGTCTATAATATCAATACATGAGCAGATGTTTACCTATTGAAATGTACTTTATGATTTAGCTATGGCCGCTCGCACTCGCATACCCAAACTTGAACTTGCGGTATTAGATGAACATACTGCCGCCCACGTGGCCGAGCTGTTCAGCGCCTTTAGCGACACTAGTCGGGTGCGCATCATTTCAGTGCTGGCCAAAGGCGAGCAAAACGTTGGCGCGCTGGCCCGGGCCGTGGAGCTCAGCCAGCCGTCCGTTTCACACCACCTGCGCGCGCTGCGACAACTGCGACTGGTATGGACGCGCAAAGAGGGACGCCAGGTTTTTTATTACCTCGATGCTCATGTAGCCAGATTGTTCGAGCAGGGACTGGAGCACATACGAAATGGCTAACTATATTCTTGCCCCTCGCTTCCGCGCGTTTATTGCGCTTTGCGCTGCGCTGATCTTGCTCAGTATTGTGGCACACCTGATGGCCGATGTGGCTTGGGGGTCCCCCTCTATCCTCATTACCAAGAATGCGCGCTTGCAATGCCCCGCCTGTCACTTGCTAGATAGCTTGGCATTGCCGATGCTCATTATTGTGCTCACCTCACTATTCGCCATTTGTCTGCTTTCCCTCCCTACTTTATCCTACCGAACCTGGCTGCCCGCGCCGCTTGTCCGCCCGCCCCTTTACGCTTCATAGCTACGTAGCATAACCAAGCTGGCTTGCTTGGCCCGGTTATGTTCCGGCTTGAATCCCTTTCCGTTTCTAGCATCACGTTGTTATTTGGCGTTTATCTTAATAGTATGACAAGGACAGTTTTATGGACACCATTTCCGAACATCAAACTTTAGAATCTTTGCAAAAGCATCGAGGTCTCAGTTCAACCGAGGTTATTGAGCGGCGGCGGCAGTATGGCGAAAATAGCTTGCCCGCCGAAAAGAGCGCCTCAGCTTGGGCCATTTTGCTTGCGCAACTCAAAAGCCCGTTGGTCTATATCATTCTGGCCGCTGCGGGTGTTTCATTGGTTGTGGGCGAGTATGGCGACTTGGCATTATCATGGCCGTAGTCGTCATTGACGCCATTCTGGGTTTTTTTCAAGAATACCAGGCGCAGCTCTGTGACGGCCCCTCGGATATTGTGCTGGGCTTTGAGCCGAAAGAAGAGGGCATTATGAAAGAGCCGCCCAAATCGCTCAAAGAGCCGATTTTACCCCGGCTGGGACTTTCGTTGATTGGCGTCATCAGCATCACTAGCGCCATCGCCGCTCTGATCGTCTTTGGCTATTACTTTGGCATCCACGGCGACGAGGTGGAGGGGCGCAGTTTGGTGTTTGCCAGTTTTGCGGTGAATTCGATGATCTATATTTTTGCCTATCGCAGCATGCGGCAGCCCATTTATCGCATGAACAAGTTGAGTCAGAACATGCCGCTAGTCTGGGCGGTGTTGGGCGGCTTGCTGCTGGTGGCAATTGCTTTTGCGGTGCCTGGCATTCGCAACCTGTTGGGGATTGTGCCGTTGAGCCTGGGCCAATGGGCGCTCATTGCCGGCATAGCGATGCTCTTGCTTGTTGCTGTAGAGATTGGCAAGTGGGTCCGCAACAGCCTGACACGCGCCAGGAATTGAGGTCAAAGTGGAAGCACAAACTAGGCAACAAATCGCTGATTTATATCCTGAAGAGCATGCCCTTCATTCTCGGCGCGATCCACATCGCCGCGCCTCTGGCTTGGCCGACATTATCCTGGGCGGGCAAGATGGGCTGGTGAATGTGTTGGGCGTCATCCTGGGCGTGGCGGCCGCTACCCATGACTCGCGTATCGTACTGGTGGCGGGCCTGGCAGCGACCTTTGCCGAATCGGTTTCGATGGGCGCGGTCGCCTACACTTCCACGCTGGCCGAGTCCGACTTTTACGAAAGCGAGCGCGCCCGCGAACATCGCCACATTCAGCAAGCTCCCAAGCTGGAGCAAAATGAAATCCGCGCCATCTATGAGAACAAAGGCTTTAAGGGAGAATTGCTTGACCGCATTGTGGATACGATAACGGCCAACACAGATGTGTGGGTAGCGGTGATGATGGCAGAAGAGCATCAATTGACGCCGACCGATAGGGGCAAGGCCGCGCGCGCTGCGCTGGTGGTCGGAATCTCGGCAGTGATCGGCTCTCTCATTCCGTTGGTTCCTTTTGCCTTTTTGCCGGTTACAACCAGCATGTGGGTTTCGGTTGCGATCACGGCCCTGGTTTTGTTTGCCGTCGGCGTCTACAAAGCGCAAATGACCGTGGGACATCCCATCAAGAGCGGATTGGAGATGGCCGTTATTGGCACAGTGAGCGCGCTGGTGGGATATTTGGTGGGGGCGCTGCTCAAGCTGCCAACGACGCCATGAAGAGCATAATTGATCTTGTAGAAATCTTGCCTGGAGCAAAAAGGATGACGACAAACATTCGGATATTCCTCCTTGTAGTTGGTAATGCTCTCGCGCTCGTTTTAGGCTGTTTGGGGCTGGCAACCCAAGCAAACAATTGGCTTGGTTGGGTTCTTTTTGCTGTCGGCGTGGGCTATGTGGTGGGAGGCACAAGCTACTTTGGGTTTTATCAAAATCGCCTGGCTGTTGCTCGCGAGGAAAAGGGCGACCGTTCGTTCTGGCTCATCTTGCCGGGCTTTTTGGTCGTGTTTTTTGGCGCTCCGTTGGAATATCTCTATTTGCCTGTGATACTGCCGCGCACCATTACGATGCAAATCATTGGCCTTGCGCTGATTGGGGCAAGTATACTGTTGCGCATTTGGACACGCCTTGCCCTGCGGGGAATGTACACTGGACATGTCCAGGTGCAAGAAGGACATCAGCTTGTCAGAGAAGGCCCCTATCGCTTTGTGCGCCATCCCGGCTATACGGGCTTTGTGCTGATGGCGCTGGGGCTTGGCTTGGGATATTCTAGCCTGATTGGGCTTGCCGCCATCCCCGTATTGATGCTGCCCGGCTTGGCCTACAGAATGACTGTGGAAGAAACGCTGCTTACCGAGCAATGTATGCCCGCATGACGAAGCGAATCATACCTGGGGTGCATTGAGAAATGGCGACCCACGCTCTTCTTGCCGCGGGCGTTTGTGCAGCGCCGCGCCCGGCATTGGCGCCACCGCGGCATAGTTTGACAGGGCCAGCCGGGCCTGGCGGGCAAATTCTGCCGTGCGCTAAAATTGATGCAGATGGCTGCCCCTTGGCGCCAACGGAATGAGCGTCAATCCTGCCGCCGCCAGCGGCATACACAGCAGCAAATAGGGCAACCGCCGTCCCCAACAAGTGGCCGTACGATCAGACAGCGGCCCCATCAACATTTGGCCGTAATTTGCAAACTTGCGGACTGGACATTTTCCCCGTATTGGGTTATGGTTAACGAGCTTGCGGTTAATAAACTCTCACACCTACTCCGTAAAAAGGAACTCTGATGCCTTACCAAACCACTTTTGTCGGGCGCAAGGCGCAATTGGCAGCCGTACAAAAAGAGCTGACTACCCCCCAGGCGCGCTTGCTCTCGCTCACTGGTGCGGGGGGGATAGGCAAGACACGCCTGGCGTTGCAAGTGATGGCCGGTCTTGCGGACGAATTTGAACATGGCGTGTTCTTTATCGAGCTTGCGCCGATTCAACCTCCAGAGCTTGTGCTGTCAACCATTGCGCGTGCAGTTGGCTTGCAAGAGGCTGGGGAAGAATCTGTATTGAAAAACCTTGAAGAGTATGTGCGCGACAAGCGCATCTTGCTGGTGTTGGATAACGTTGGTTCAAGTTTTGCCTTCATGTTGGCCGAGCTGTTGGATGCTGCTCCCCAGCTTTGGGCGCTGGCAACCACTACCGGTTTGCTGCAAGCACAAGGTGAATGTGAACATCCCCTGCCGCCGCTGGCTGTGCCTGATCTAGGCCAACCGATATCCCTTGAGCAACTGTTGCAGTGTGAGGCTGTGCCGCTTTTTTCCGAGCGGGCGAGGGCGGCCCAAGCTGATTTTGCTCTTACCCACGACAATGCCAAGGCAGTGGCCGAAATCTGCGCCCGGCTGGCCGGACTGCCATTGGCTATCGAGCTGGCCGCTGCGCGAGTGCAGACGTTGCCGCCAACCGAACTTGAGGCCAGCCTGAGTGACAGCCTATTGGCAGTGGGCAGCGCCCAAGATTCATCGACCCACCAGCAGCTTGTGCGCGGCGCAATAGAGTGGAGCTACAAGCTGTTGCCTGCATCTGCCCAAGACTTTTTTCGCAGGCTGGCTGTGTTTGACGGTAGCCTGACGCCAAAAGCGGCAGAGGTGGTGTGCAGCCCTGCCGATGACATGGATGTGTTGAACAATCTGGAATTGCTGGCAAACCTTGGTTTGCTCAATCGCTTTGATGTGATAGGCGCAAGTGTGCCACGCTATGAGATGGTAGAGACCATCCGCTGTTATGGGCTGGAGCAGTTGGCGGCAAGCGGCGAAGGCGAAACCGCCAGGCGTCAACACGCGCGTTTCTTTTTGGCAATGGCCCAAGGGGCCGATTTGTATGGCCCGACGCAAATCGCCTGGCTAGATCGGCTTGATGCGGAACACCATAACCTGAGGGCAGTTTTGGGTTGGGCGCTGGAATGTCAAGGCGCGGATGTTGAGATAGGGGTGAACATGGCTGTGGCGCTCAAAGAGTTTTGGCTGTTGCGTGGGCACGTGAGCGAAGGCCGTCGCTGGCTTGGAAAGGCATTAGCCAAGGCTCCTGATTCCCCCCCCATGCAGGCTGCTATACTAGAGGCCGCTGCCGAAGCGCGTGAGAACCCCACCCGGGCAGAGACGCTTTTGAAGCAGAGCCTGGCCTTGTATCAGCAACTGGGCGATAAAAGTGGCGTGGCGCGCGTGCTATGCGCCTTGGGAGAGGCTGTTTCGGTGTCAAGCGACTATGAGCGAGCCACAGCATTATACAAGCAAGGCCTGGCTTTGTGCCAAGAGTTGGGTGACAAGCGGGGAATATCCAGGACGCTGGCCTTGATGGGAAATGTCGCCCGGCTTGAACACAACTATGAACACGCGGCAGTGCTGTATGAGCAATGCCTGACCTTGGCGCGAGAAATAGAAGACCGGCACGGAATTATAGACGCGCTTTGGGGATTGGGCTTTATAGCGCGCGAGCGCCGGGACTATCGAAAAGCGGCGAGGTGTTATGCTGAAACACTGGCGCTCTCGCGCGAGCTGGAAGACAATCGCCGTGTGGCGCGCTTGCTCAACTCGATGGGAGAGATGGCGCGCTTGCAGGGAAATTATGAGCAGGCGGCGGCGTTTTACAACGACAGCCTGTCGCTCAGCCGGCGCGTAGGCTACGGGGCGCTTGTGCCGACTGTCTTGCACAACCTGGGTTACATTGCCGCTCACCAGGCCAATTGGCAAAGCGCGAGTTCGTTTTTCCGAGAGAGCCTGCACAAGAGTCGGGAATTGGGCGACCCTACGATTACGGCTTTTTGCCTGGCCGGGTTGGCCGGCGTGGCCTCGGCAGAAAGGCAGCCGGCGCGGGCCGCGCGGCTGTTTGGATTGGCCGAAGCGTTGTTGCACTCTATGGGCGATAGCTTGAATGTTGCCGACCAGGCCGAATGGGACAGCAATATGGCCGCCGTGCGGACCCAATTGGATGAGGCGGCTTTTAGCGCAGCTTGGCAGGAAGGGAAGGCCATGTCCATTGATCGCTGGATGGAAGCGTGAATCGCGTTGTAAACAATAAACGAATAATGGTATCTTCTCAATATTTTGGGGACTGCAGGCCAGGCTCCCACGCCCGGCCATAGGCGGCGTGGGAGCCGCCCCTGCTTTTTGAGAAGATACGAATAATGCTAGGCCAGATTTGGCAGGAGGGCAAAAATGCGGCCAAGCCAGTGTATCAAATGCCGGGCGTTTCCATGCGCCGATGTAAAGCACGAGTGTTACCTCATTCCAAATGTAGATGTAAAGCCAGAGGCGATCTCTATTGTCTTGATCTCAGAGGCCGCGCCGGGCAATCGCGGCGACTATTATTATGCCAAGGGCGAGGCGCTGTTTCAACAGACCACCGTTTTGGCATTTAATGACGCGGGCGCAAAAATCTCGTCTATCCAAGATATTGTGGGGTTGGGAGTGTACCTCACCACTGCCGTGAAATGCGGCAAAACCGGCTATGGCATCAAGACAGGCACCATTGACGAATGTTCGCTCATACTGGAAAAGGAGCTGGCGCTGTTCCCCCAGGCGCAAGTGCTGTTGTTGATGGGTGACGTTGCCATCAGAGCCATCAACACCATCGCTAAACGGGCCGGCGAAAAGCGAGTGATTCCCGCTGGCTCGACCTACAAAATACGGGGGCCGGCCTTTTATTTCCGCGACATGCGGGTCTTTCCCTCTTACTTGCAAGCAGGCCCCAGTTTCTTTATTGAAAAGAGCAAGCGCAAGGTGATTGCAGAGGACATTGCGGCTGCCTTGCGCCTGGTCAAGTGAGTGGATTAGATTGATTCTTTGTCAAACAAATACTCTGCCTGGTCCAATCGCTCCTGCACCTGCATAAAATACTGGCCCACATGAATGCCATCCATCAACGCGTGATGCACCTGGACAGAAAGTGGCAGCTTGAGGCTATTCCCTTCTGCAAAAAACTTGGCCCAGGCAATGCGCGGCACAGAATCTACCGGGTGCATGTGGATGGGGTGCGTCATGCTGGTGAATGAAACCCAGGGGATGCCTGTCATAAAGAGCAAATTGTCCTGGCCAGGCTCGTCTTCCAAATATGGGCTTTCTTTGGCGCGGGCAATGGCCTCTGCCGCTTGCGCGGCAAAGGTAGGCCAATCTTGCGCATAGGGAATGGTGCAAAAGCTGAACAGGCCGCCATCGGTCAGGATGGTGGGCGAGGGGTGAACCAGCTCGTGCTCCACCACCTGCCCGGCGCGGATGCGGTGGCGAAATTCTGGGATGGCATTGGCAACCCCCGCCAGCACATAGACAATTGCCGTGCTAAACGAGAGCTTGCGCTGCTTGACCAGGGGTTGGAAGGCGGTGATATCCACATTCGCGCACAGGCTAAAGTGCGGATAGTCAAAGGCGTTATAGACCTCAAAGTGCTTGCGGCGCGGCCAAGTTTGCATGTTGATCGAGCGCATGTTGCCTCACTATCAGGACAATATCACATTTCATCCAGCAAAGCCTGGATTTCGCAGTTCGCGCATCCCCATGCGCGAACGTCCCCAACAATCGGCTTGCATGGGGATGCAAGCCTACGGGTGCGAAAAATAGGCTAAAAGTTTGTAACTACTCAGCATCCTGAGCGTCCTTCGACCTTGCTCAGGATGAGCGCCGCGCACCTTCGACTGCGTTTCACTCCGCTCAGGCTGCGCGGCGCGTAGTCGAAGGGTGCAGGCTGAGCAGTTACATTTCCGATAAACTCTTATTTGTAAGCTTCCTGTAGTAATTCCAGGGGGTGTTGCACCCTGATTGTGCTTTCAGCTTGCCCCAGGCCGTCTCGCATTTGTATCATGCAACCCAGGCACCAACTGGTGACAATATCGGCGCCAGAATCTATAATGTTGGCAATCTTGTCCTGCCGCATCTTGAGCGATAGATCATAGTGGCCGGCCAGTCCCCACGGCCCGCCCAGCCCACAGCACTCGTCGGCAGCTTTCATGCTTACTACTTCTAGCCCAGGAATCAGTTTGAGAAACTCTTGGGTGTAATTGGCGCTGCCGCCTGTCTTGAGGCCCAGCTTTTCGTGGCACGATACATGCACGGTCACTTTATGTTTTGGCCTGTCCTTGCCTGGTTTCAGATTGTCTGGCCCTATTACCTGTGCGATGAACCGGGCAGGGTCGTAAAGCTTTTTAGCCAGTTCCGCTGCTTTTTGCGCATAGGCCGTATCTCCGGCGTGGGCCAGATCGCGGGCATATTCCCTAAAGGCCAAGATACAAGAAGGGCAATGGGCGACAATGTATTTAAAGTCTATCAGTTGGTCAATATTGTACTTGGCAAGCCTGTGATATTCTTCCAGATTGCCGGCGGCTGCAAAAGGCTCGCCGCAGCAGCGCTGGGGCGGCAGTGATATCTTCCAGCCATTGTGCTGGGCGATAGCGATGAAACTATCTACAATTGGTTCGGCAAAGAGGTCAGAACTGCAGCCGTAGAAATAGGCAATATCGGCCTGAGAGGCGGGCAGGTCGTATAGTTCACGGTGCCTGGCCTCTATGCTCGCCCGCGCCAGGGGTGGAATATAGCGTTGGGCGGGCATGCGGGTAGGGAGCAGCCCCTGGGGCAGAGCGGATATTATCTGGCGGACTGGCTTGTTGGCCCAGAGTCCCTGGGTAAGGCCGGCGACTCTAATGACAAAGTCATACAGCGATCGGTGAGACATCACAGACTCGATGGCCGGCGCAATGACCCGGCTGCGCCTCTCCTCTCGTATCTTGGCTACCATGTCGCGCATAGTGGCATTGGTGGCGCACTTCCACGTGCATTGGCCGCAGAGCAGGCAGAGGTCAAAGATCTTGTTGAATACAGGATCGTTTTTAATATCCACCTTGTCGCCGTTCACGTCTAGCGCTATGGCCAGCGCGCGCTTGAAGGTGGGGGCCGCTTCTGTGCGGGTGGCGAATTCGTCTTGCAGCTTGCTAAAGATGGGGCAAATGTCGGCGCACTGGGAACATGCAGAGCAGACGCCAGAGTAGAGATGAGAAAAGTCTCTAAAGCGGGCCAGGTTGAGCTGGCTGTCTTGCTCGTGTATGCCCACCAGTTCTTCTATGGCCTGGCGCAGGTCTTTATCGCGGGCTTCTTTGACAATCTTGACGCCAGGATGGAGGATAGCCCGTGGATCCATCAGGTCTTTGATCTCGACAAAGAGGTCAAACAACCCCAGCCCAAACACGTGGGGCAAGATGATGCCCCGGGTCCGCCCATCGGCATGTTCCCCGCTCATGCTGCCGCCTAGCTCGGTCACCTTTTGCGTGATCTTGGTCATCACGTTGATCAAGCGCTGCCGGTCTTGTTGCTGAGTGAGGTTGAGCAAAAGGTAGAGGTGAAAGTTGCAATCGCCCGCATGCCCGTGGGTGCCCGCTACTACCTGCTCTTCGCTGAATACTTGTTCCATATAACGGATGAACGCCAAGATTTTTTCCTCGTCGCGAGGTATGACCACACACTCGATCATGGTCAGGGGTCTTTTGGCGGGGTCGTAGGCATACAGCACTTGCAAAGCGCCCCGCCGCCCTTGCCAGAGAGCGTCTTGCTTGGCCGGGTCGCGGGCCACATCAAAGCCGACGGCTGTTTTGGGATAGTCTGTTTCTAGCAGCTTTTGCAAAGCAGCCACCTGCCGTTGGATGAGATCGGCGGCGGCCTGTTTTTCCATAATGCGCACCTGGCCGATCCGCCTGGCCGGGTCTTGAGGGTCTGGCTTTATCTCGATATCGTCAAACTCGATGAGGTACATGACCTTGGCGTCTTGGCGTATGCCTAGATTGGGGTAAGTCTGGCGAATGAGGTCCAGGTTGGTGGTTACGGCCGTATCGAAACAAGACGGAGCCAGGTTATAAATCTTGGGGATAGCGCCGCAGGCTTTTTGCAAGTCTGTAAAATAGACAATGCAGGTGGCTTTTTGAGTGGCCAGGGGCACTGCCCGCAGTTTGGCTTCGGTGATGATCCCCAGCGTGCCTTCAGAATGGGCAAACAGCCGGCTCCAATCAACCGGCGCGCCCGCCTCTAGTTGCCGCAAGATGTCCAAGACGTTATAGCCAGACGAGTTCTTGGGCACCCTGGGAAAGCTGGTGTCAATAGCTTTTTTGTTATGCTGAACCCGCTCGAGTATTTTGGCCCACGGTTGCTGGCCGGAATCAATTTCCGAACTCCACAGACTTGTTCCATCGGCCAGGACGAGGCGCAAATCCAAGACCTGGTGCTGGGTGGTGCCCAGCTTGCAGGAATTTGCGCCAGAGGCATTGTTGGCAATCATGCCGCCAACGGTAGCCATATCGGTAGAGGCCGGGTACGAAGCTACAAAGACGCCGTGGCCCTTGAGGAAATTGTTCAGGCGGGTGCAAATGACGCCGGCTTGGGCAAAAACAATCTTGCCACCCTCTGGGTGGTCTGAAAGAACCTGCATTTTGTCTAATGAGCGCATATCCAAAACGATGCCAGCGCCAACCGACTGAGCAGGCAGCCCGCTGCCTGCGCCCCTGGCTGTTATGGGGATAGCGTGTTCGTAGGCAAGCTTGACCGCCTTTTCCACATCAGAATGACGGCGCACGCCCACGACGGCCAGAGGTGTGAGGCTGATGGGGCCAACATCGGTTGCGTACCCCAGGCGGCCCGCCAGGCCAATCTCTATCTGCGATTCTGGGATGCCTGCCTCGGTGAGGCCTTTTTTGATAGCCTCGCTATCAAAGCAGCCAGAGTGTTTGCTGCGTTGCGTCAGCTTTTCGGCGGCTAATAGAACAAGGTGGGTATTCCGCCCGCCGCGGCCGGCTTGCTGTCCCTCTGGCAAAAGAACCTCCACCGTTGCCTCGCCCCCAAAGATAAAGGCCATTTTGCGATAGGCGTTGTTTGGATTGGTCACAAGAACCAGGCTTAGATCTGCCACATTAGTGCCGGTGGGGCCGGTTTCAATCCCCAGGCCAAGCTGTTTGAAAAGGGTAGCTGAATCGTAACGAGCAAGATAGTCTTTATGTTCCAGTCCCTTGCTGTGGGCCAGGCTCAGGGTGTTTGCGTCGGCCATAGCGCCTGCCAGTTCCGAGTTGCCGTCTATGCCATCGGTAGAAAAGCTCCCAAAGGCGATCTGGTCGGTATCGGCTAGATGGGGAGTGATGATTCGCCAGATGTTTTCTATTTCTTGTGTTACCGCGGCCTTGATTTTGTCTTTGGTTGTGCCGCTCTTACAGCCGATAAGATGGGTTGCATAACCCAGTTGCTCTGCCTTTTCTTTGGCTGCCTCCATTGCCTGGTCGTTGTTGGCAATGATGACATATTGGCTCTTGGCCTCGGCCAGGAGGGGCGAATCTAGAGGCAGGGTTTCGTTATCGTCTTTGCCCAGATTAGCCTGGATATACTCTTTGACAGCTTGAGGAGCCTTGCCCCAAATGTTGTGTTCGATGAGCACCTGGCGGGCCATCTGGAAGGTAGAATTATCACCGACGGTTGGCCCTGAGGCAATGACTGACGTGTCATCTACAATTCCTGTCTTGGTCACAGGGACATCAGAGAGAACTAGCGAGATAAAGCCGCCTGCATGTTCAGCGCATTTGCGCATCCGTCCGCCTTTGAGCGGGTCGAGGTGTTTGCGCACCGCGTTGATTTCATCAATGGTGGCCGGGACGGTGAGCAAGAGTTGGCTGATGCTTTTATAATCCTCCAGGCTAATCTCTTTTACCGGCAGGGCCATCAACGAAGAGCCGCCGCCAGAGATGAGGGCAATCACCAGGGTTTTGGCATCGGCGCTCTTTAAAAGCTCTATCATTTGCCGCGCGCCTTGAACGCCCTGTTCGTTGGGGGTGGGGTGATTGGCCGCAAACAGCTTGATCCTGGGCGAGATAGGCTCAGCGGCTTGCTCCTGGTAAACATTCAAGACACCTGCAGTAATCCTGTCGCCCAAGATGCCGGCCAATTCTGCGCCGGTGCGCCTGGCTGCTTTGCCGCCGCCGACGACAACTATTCTTTCGTACTTGGTCAGGTCGTATTGCCTGCCTGCAACCGTTAGGGTATTGGTTGCCTGATCCAGGCTCACGTAGCGCCGCAAGGCCGGTTCAGGCAGCACTCTTTCTAAGGCATGAGCAAAGATGCTTTTTGCATCAGTCTGCCAAGACTGTTCAAGACATTCCATCTCGTTATTTCTCTTTGCCATTTCCTGTTCCTTTCTCTCCCAATAAAGACATTAGACCTTATCGGAAATAGCAGGACGGGCATCCCCACACCCTGTCTGCGCCAGGCAGGCTGCACTCCCGAAGGGGCCAAGCGCAGCGCAGGTGCAAGTGTGCCAGTCCGCCAACCTATGGGGATACGTTGGCTACGTTATTTCCGATAAACTCTATTTTACAAGTTTTGAAGCATAGGTTGCTCCAAATGATTTTTGGCAATGGAGCAAATTTTGCGGTATTGCGATTTTTGGTTTCAACTTGAATATGGCTGAATGATAACATTAGTTTCACGGGAGAGCAAATGGGGACATTCCCTTTTTGTTCAAGCTTTTTTTTGGCAAACTCGTGCTATAATCATAAAATCATAAGGGTGTGTTTCATTTCATTGTCTGTAAATAGGGTAGAAACCCCTGCCTTTAGGCAGGCCGTTTTCAACACCGCAGTAACGACTAGGTCGGCGCGGACGGGCAGGCGGTGGTGGTAAAAAGTGACTGGTCGTCCGC
>JBGSMF010000095.1:0-9304 GCA_041740315.1 Thermoflexales bacterium | reverse complement strand
TTTTGCTGGGGGCTGCGCCCGGTGTGGCCGAAAAGACGGCGGCGATCTTGCAAGCGCGTTACCCAGGGCTGGTTGTGGCGGGCACGTATGCGGGTTCGCCTTCCGTTGAAGAGCAAGACACCATCACCCAGATGGTTCGCGCAGCCCAAGCCGATGTGTTGTTTGTGGCCTATGGCGCGCCTGCCCAAGACTTGTGGATTGCGCGCAATCTTGACCGCCTGGGTGTGTCGGTAGCGGCAGGCGTTGGCGGCTCGTTTGACTTTATCAGCGGCGTGGCTGCGCGCGCTCCGCGCTGGGTTCAACGGCTTGGCTTGGAATGGCTGCACCGGCTGATTCGCCAGCCCTGGCGTTGGAGGCGGCAATTATCCATTCCACGTTTTATCCTTCACGTCCTTTATTCGATGCTTGACGTTCAGCGTTTAATGTTTAACTGCATCGCCCCATTGGCGCTATTCATCGGCGTGTTAGCTCTGTATATTTCTACCCTCGCCCCTGGCGCTGTGCCCGGCGACCCTTCTGAATATATCTTTGTGCCTCGCATCTTGGGCATTGCTCACCCGCCTGGCTATGCGTTTTACACCGTGCTGGCGTGGCTGTGGCAAAACCTTGTGCGAGTGGGATCGCTGGCCTATCGCACTAATCTGCTGGCGGCAACCGCGGGAGCAACCATTTCGGTCTTGGTCTATGGGGTAATTTTGAATTTCAAAATTCAAAATTCAAAATTCAAAATTTCAACCTCCGATCCCCAATCTGGAATCTGGAATTTTGCATTTGCAATTCCTTCCCTCTTTGGCGCTTTGTCTGTCGCCACTGCTATTGACCTCTGGCAGCATAGCTTGCATGCCAATGCGCACATCATCTCGGCGCTGCTGGCTGCCCTGGCGCTGTTTTTGCTGGTGCGTTGGTGGGCAAGCGGAAACGATCGCTGGCTGTATGGCTTGGCTACTGTGGCTGGTTTTTGCGTTACTCAGCACCCTCTGTTGGTCTTTGCATTTCCGGCTTTTGCGGTCTTTATCCTGTGGCAGTGGTTCTCTCGATCAAAAACACCGGCTGCCTTGGCGCGCTATGCGGTTAAAAAATTGCCCGCATTGCTTGCGTTGTTTGCGCTGGGGCTGAGTGTGTGGTTGTACATTCCCCTGCGCGGGCCGGCGGCCCCGTTCAACCGGCTGGACCCCACCCTGGATGCTTTTCTCCGGCACGTCACTGCGCAGGGTTTGCGCGTCAATCTCTTTGCGTTTGGCCCCGGCGATCAGCCAGTGCGCTTGAATGTGTTTGGGCAGTTGCTCGGTTTGCAATACTCGCCGGTTGTGTTGGCCTTGGCCGGCCTGGGAGTGTTCTGGCTCATCATCAAGCAGCCCAGGTTGTTTGCATTGTTTGGGCTGTTTTTTGCCACCTATGTGCTCTTTGTTATCAATACCATTCAAGACGTGATGGCTTATCTGATGTTGCCGTTTTTAGTTGTGGCAGTGATGGCGGGCGCAGGCGCGCAAGCACTGCTTGCTATAGTACAAGGACACAACGGCGCAAAGTATAAAGTGCTTGGTGTCTTGGCGTCTTTGTGGTTAATGGCCATGCCGTTATATAGCGCATGGCATATTGCGCCGCGCGTCAGCTTGCGCGAGTATCGCGCTGGGCCAGATTGGGTAGAGGCTGTTTTTGCGCGCTTTGAAGGCAAAGGCGAACGGGCCATCTTGCTTGCGCCGTGGGAATGGATGACGCCGCTGTGGGTAGCGGAGGCCGAAGGCCGCAAGCTTGACCCGGCCGATGTGACACTGGTTTACGTGGCGGCCACTTCTGACAACCCCCACCTGGATAACGTCTTCAAGCACTGGGGGCAAGGCCCGCTTTACCTGGCCGATTTCCGGCGCGGTGTGTGGGAAGGAGGCTTGTTTCGCCTGCGACCGCTAAAGGTTGACCAACGACAACCGACCAATGACCTACCTCCAACGTTTTTATGGCAAGTTGTCGCGCCGGGCGATACATCCATCCCACCTCTGACCAATTCACTCAATGTGATGGTTGAAGGTCAGGTAGAGCTATTGGGTTATGACCTTGACGCGCGCGCGCTGCGCCCCGGGCAAACGGCGCACCTAACTTTGGCCATGCGCGCGCCCGTAACACCCACCCATTACCTGATGCCGTTCGCGCTGGTGGGCGACCGCGCCTATCGTTGGACGACCGACAGCCGCATGCTTTCAATTACCTGGCGGCCCGGCGAAGTGATTGTAGAGCGATACGATATAACGATACCCTTCGGCACGCCGCCGGGGCGCTATCCTTTGCGCTTGGGCCTGGCCGACCTGAGCGCAGGACACGACCTTGAAATTGAGCCTGGAGTAACGACGGTGGCGATTGGCGAGATAACCATAGAACCCGCTCACGGCGCAGTCCCGCCGCCAGAGGCGCTAAACGGCGCGCTGGCAAACCTGGGCAGCCATGTGGCATTGATGGGTGCGCGAGCTTGCGTCGCCAGCGCTTGCTCGGCGGCGTTTTGGCCGCAGCCAATGCATGTACAGCCAGGCCAATCTATCGAGGTGTGGCTAGATTGGCGCGTGTTGCAGCAAAGCGATGACAGTTACAAAGCGTTCGTTCACCTGATTACACCCGATAACCGCCTGGTTTCGCAAGGCGATTATTACACGCCGCTGGGGGGAGCTTTTCCTTCGGCCTTGTGGATTCCGCGCTGGATTGAAGGGCAAACATTCTCCGACCCCTATCGCCTGAGCGTTCCCAGCGATTTGCCTCCCGGCGATTATGCGATTGAGGTCGGTTTATACGGGTTGACCAGTTTGCGCCGTATGCCTTTGTTTGATGAGGCGGGTAATCTGGCTGGCGACCGCATCATCTTGGGCACGGTGCTGGTAAAATAGGCGGGAACCTTTCCGCGGGTGTGCGCGTCTAATACCTTGTATTGCCGATCTGCCAATGAAAGAGTGCAGTGTTTATGCCCAAACCATACAAAATTGCTAACCTGTTTACCAGCCTAGTTCTTGTTGCCGGGCTGATTTTGGCGAACGTGTTGGTTGCCCATGCGCAGACAGCGCAATCGTCTGGCATCAAAATGCAAGTGGAGCCGCATTTCAGCGGCCACTTTAAATTTGGAGAATGGCTGCCATTGCGCGTGACATTGGAAAATGATGGTCCGCCACTCCGCGCCGAGTTGCGCGCCGACACCACCGAAGCCGGTGGCCAGACAGCTTACATTGCTCCGGTCGAGCTGCCCACCGGCGCGCGCAAGCGCATCACGTTGTATGTGATGCCGCCGTCGTTTGCCCAGGCGGTGCGCGTGCGGCTGATGGACCAAGACCGCGAGCTTGCTGCCCAATCGGTAAAGGTATCGGTGGAGCGCAACATTAATTATTTGGTTGGCATCATTGCGCCTCAGACCGAGGCGTTTGCCGTGTTGGCTGGCCTGGTGCTTGATGCGCCGCAGCAAGATGCCCGGTTTGGGATGGGCTGGGCGCAAAACTCTCGCTCGGTTGGCACGCTTGCGCTGTCGCTGGCAGATATCCCCGACCGGCCCGAAGGTCTGCGCGCGCTGGATGCGTTGATCATCTCAGGCGTAGATACCAGCGGGCTTGCGCCAGAGCAGGCTCGCGCCTTGCAGGGCTGGGTAGAGCAGGGCGGTCGGTTAATCTTGGGTGGAGGCGTTGGCGCGGCGCGCACATTGGCCGGTATCTCCCCCACCTTGTCGGGTGACCTGCTTGCGCCCGGCGTCACCGCCGATGTGCAATCGCTGGGTGGGCTGGGGCAATTTGCCGGCCAAGATGTGCGTGTGCCCGGCCCATTTGCCGTTACCTGGCCTACTCCAGTTCAGGGAATGCTGGTTGAGCAAGATGGCCACGCGCTGTTGCTCGATAGGCGCATGGGCGAGGGCTATGTCACCTATTCGGCGCTCGACCTGGCTGCCAGCCCCTTTGATGCCTGGGCCGGCGCTTCTAGCTTTTGGCTCAAATTGCTGGAGCCTGGCTCAAGTTACCCCATCGGCGCGCCGGAAGACGCCTCGCCGCGCCTGGTACGCGCTAATACGCTTTCCTATACGCTGCAAAACTTGCCCGCGCTGGCGCTGCCTTCCATCCGTTCGCTCGGTGGCTTGCTAGTTATTTATGTTATGCTGGTTGGCCCGCTCAACTACTTGGTCTTGCGGCGGCTGCGCAAGTTGGAGTGGGGCTGGGTAAGCATTTTGGTGTTGACTCTCTTGTTTTCGGTTGGGGCTTTTGCCTTTGGCTTTAGCTTGCGCGGCGGTGATGTGATTGTCAACCGGATTTCCATCCTCACTTTTAGCCCGCGCGGCGGAGTGCCGGTGCAGACCTTTGTGGGCATCTTTTCGCCAGAGCGCCGCGCTTATACTGTCAGCTTGCCTGGCAGCTCGTTAATTTTTCCAATGTCACTAGAGGGTAATCCGTGGAGCAGCGGTATGCCGTCGGCGGGCGCAATGACGATTGTGCAGGGCGACCCGGCCCAGGTGCGCAGTGTGCAGGTTGACCAGTGGGCCATGCAGAGCTTTCAGGCTGAATCGGCCTTGCCTGAAGAGTGGGCGATAGAGTCTGAGCTGACTTTTGATGGCGAGCACATGCGCGGCACAATCACCAACCGCACCAACGAGGTTGTGGTAGATGCTGTGATTGTGCACGGCAACCGTTTCGCGCGGATTGGAGATTTGTCGCCCGGCCAGAGCTTGTCTATTGATCATCTGTTGCAGAACCCATCAGGCACGCCCTTTCCGTATTTTATTTATGAGCAAATGTGGCAAAATTCCGGCCCCAACGGCCCCCCACGTGAACTCCAGATGCGGCAGCAAATGCTGGAGGGTTATTATAGCAGTATGAAAGGGGGCGCTACGGCTCCCAACGCTACCCTCATCGGGTGGATGCGGACCAGCCCGTTAGAGGTCCAGGTGACAGGCGTCAAATGGTCTGCGCAACAAAGCAGCATGGTGATTGCTGCCTTGGACCTGAGCTACCTGCCCGGTCCGGTGCACCTGCTGCCGGGCAGCTTTTCTGCCCGCATGATTGAATCTAATGGCGATGTTGGTGTGTGCGGGGCTCTTGCCAACCAGGTTTATTTGAACCGGGGCACTGTCACACTCGAGTTTCAGCTTCCGACTGAGATGGGCAAGCTGAGTGTGACTGGCTTGAGTTTGACGCTTTCAGGAGGCAGCAATGTGCCGACGGTTGAAGCCTATGATACAAGCGGCGAATGGATTAAAGTAGAATCGCCGGTGTGGGGGAACAATGAGTTGGCTGACCCCTCTCGCTTTATTTTGCCAGGAGGCGTTGTGCGTGTGCGGGCAACGGCAAACGACATGATGGGAAACTGCGTGTTGTTTGATCTCGATGTGGAAGGGATCATTGAAAATGGCAACTGACAAGCCCCTGGTTGAGTATGCGATAGAAACGCGCAATTTGAGCAAGCGCTATGGCCGGGTGCTGGCGGTGGACCATCTCAACCTGCAGGTGTCGCGCGGCGCGTTGTTTGGCTTTATCGGCCCTAACGGCGCCGGCAAGACGACGACGCTGCGCATGCTGGCCGGGCTGCTCGATCCTTCGGCTGGCGAGGTGTGGGTAGCCGGGCAGCGGGTAGATGACAATCTGCGCCAGATTCACCGCATGGTGGGCTATATGCCAGATTTCTTTGGCGTGTACGACGATATGCTGGTATGGGAATATCTGGACTTTTTCGCGCGCTGTTATCAACTGCCGGCCGAGCGGCGCAGGGTGATGATTGACGAGTTGCTAGAGCTGGTCAATTTGTCGGACAAGCGCAACGCCAATGTGCAGGCGCTTTCGCGCGGCATGCAGCAGCGCTTGTGTCTGGCCCATGCTCTGGTGCACGACCCGCGCATCTTGCTGCTCGACGAGCCGGCTTCGGGGCTAGATCCGCGCGCGCGCGTCGAGATGCGCGAACTGCTCAAAGAACTGGCCGCCATGGGCAAAACGCTCATTGTCAGCTCGCACATCTTGGCCGAGTTGGCCGAAATGTGCACCCAGGTGGGTATTGTTGAAAGGGGCCAGTTGGTGGCGTGCGGCACATTAGAGAGTATCCGCCGCCAGTTTCAAGCCAGCCGGGTGCTGCGCATGCGCATTTTGGCCGATGAGCCGGCCGCGCTGGAATTGATGCGCGAGTGCGATTTGCTGCGGGGAATAGAGCCGGTGATCGTGGCAGGCGATGGCCGGCCAGGCATCACGCTAGAAATTACACTGGCCGGAGAAGACCATGCGTCCGCAATGTTGTTGACTGAGCTGGTCAATCGTGGCGCGCAGGTGGCCGATTTTCGCGAGGTCAGCAACGATCTGGAAGGCTTGTTCTTGCGCCTAACTGCCGACCACTGATGAACGACCAGCGTTTGTCGGTGGTCGTTTGTCTAATAACACTTGGGACATTTTATGAGATTCGCTTTGTCGCTTAATCCCGTTCTGGTCAAAGAGTTGCGCGGACGCATGCGCGGGGCGCGCGCGTATATCATCCTCACCATCACACTGGTGTTGATGGGCCTGGTGGGCTATGGCCTGTATCGCATCGCTCGCTATGTGGTGCAATCGTATGGCGGGCAACAAAGCGCCATGATTGGGCAGGCGGTCTTTATCGGCTTGGTGTTCTTTACGCTGGGCATAATTTGCTTCATCACGCCCGCGCTGACCGCCGGGGCCATCAGCGGCGAGCACGAGCGCAAGACCTTTGATATGCTGGCGGCCACGCCGCTGCGGCCAGCCTCGGTGTTGTTTGGCAAGCTCGTCGCTTCATTGAGCTATGTTACCATGTTGATTGTGGCGGCGGTGCCCCTGGTCAGCCTGTCGTATGTGTTTGGCGGTGTGGCAACGATAGATATGCTTCAGGCCTTGTTGTTGTTGTTTGGTTTTACGCTCACCTTTGGCGTGCTTGGCCTGTTCTTTTCAGTCTTGGTGCGCCGCACTGGCCTGGCGGCTGTGCTCAGTTATATCGTGCTGGCGGCATTTATTTTTGGCACGCTGTTTGTTTATGGTGTTTATGGCGTCATCCGGCAGGCCCAACCGCCCAGTTGGCTGCTGGCGCTGAATCCATTTAGCGCCATGGCCTCGGCCCTGGTCAGCGTGTCATCTGCCAACGCTTTTTCAATGTCAGGACTTTTGCAGCCGTTTCTGTGGCTGTTGGGTGGGGGGGGCATTGATGTCAGTGGTGTTATGTCAGCCTATACGCCGTTATGGCGCTACACCGTGGGCATATACGCCTGGTTGACTGTGGCGCTGTATATAGCAAGCATGATATTGGTCAGGCCGGTGCGCCGCTTTCGGCTGGGCGCGCCGGGCTGGGCGGCGATTGGGGCATTTGTCGTTGTTTCAATTTTAGCTGTGCCGGTTGTTTACGGACCGCTGACGCCCTCAAATATCATTGCCTGGGTGCGCTGGAATACGGCCCCCAAGCGCAACCTGGTTGTCAACGGCACTTTTACCTCACCGCTTGAGCCGGCTTGGGCGTTTAGCTCGGAAACTGAAGTGGCCGATGAAGCGGGCGGCAGCGCCGAGCGGGTGGCCGATGGCAAGCGCCACATCGTCCAGTTTTCACGCGAGGGCGTCAAGCACGCCGAAACAAAGCTCACCCAGGCTATCAGCCAGACCGTGCCACAAGATGATTGGCTGCAATTGCGGGTGGTGCTGCGCATAAAGAGCCATGATGTAGATGTGTGCGGCGTGCTGGGCAGCGAGTGCCCGGTGATGATCAAGATGTTCTATACCACCGGCGGCTGGCGGCATTATTGGATGCAGGGGTTTTACGCATTGGATAACCTGATGACCATGGGAGGCACAATGCCCGATTGCACAACGTGTGAGATTTATCAACCTCACATCAAGGT
Organism: Thermoflexales bacterium; assembly: GCA_041740315.1. Taxonomy (GTDB): domain Bacteria; phylum Chloroflexota; class Anaerolineae; order Fen-1058; family Fen-1058; genus JBGSMF01. The sequence continues at coordinate 1,473 of JBGSMF010000095.1, read as the reverse complement.
GCCGTTGAATGAATGGTACACCTACGAATCGCCCAATCTGATACAAGATTTGGCCTTGCGCGGTTACGAATCGCCCCAGTTCATTGAGACCCTCATCGTCGCCGCGGCAGGGCATTCTTACGAGGTAGAAGTGGCCGAGGTGGCCCTGATCAGCCGCCCAGGTCGCCCGCCAAACTTGGGGACAAACTCTTGGGGCACGCCTACACCAGTGCCGATGATGATCAATTCAAGTGAAAGAATAGTTGTGCCTGCCATAGTTTTGCCCACCGAGGCGCCTGTGCCAGCGCCATAGTAACTCACCCTCCCGCAGGTTACGCTAAACCTGCGGGAGGGTAATTGAATGGAACGATGGTTGAATGAACGATGTAACATCTCAAAATGTGAGGGTAATCCTTGCGATTACCCTGTCTGGGCAGGGCACATGCCCTGCCCTCACCCCAGATTATTGAAAAGATGCGGAACGATGATGGATAAAACCAACATCCACAAACAATTGACGATTTTGCTGCGCCCCCTGGGCCGGCAACTGCGGCTGAGGCAGAGTGTTGAGCTTGCGCTGTTCACGGCGTGGCTGGCGTTGGCCGCCGGCGCTGTTGTCTTGCTTGTTGGGCGGCTGTGGCCGCTGAGCGGCTATCGGGTCGTTGCCGGTAGTTTGTTGGCGCTCTGGCTGCTTGTTTGGGCAGGCTACAGCCTCTTGCGGCCCGTCAGGCCGCTCGTGGTTGCGCGGCGCGCCGATGCCGAGCTGGGTCTGCGCGATCGTCTGTCTACTGCGCTGGTGCTCTCGAACCCCAAGCGCGCTGTGCTGGCAGGTTTTGACCCTCAGCTCGTCTCGCTCCAGTTTAGCGATGCGCTTGCAAGCGCCCAGGCCATTGACCTGCGCCGCGCCTTTTGGCCATTTGAATCTGTCAGACGCAATTCCTGGCCTGCTATCGCGGCGGCTGTGGCGCTGCTGGCAGGAACGGTGCTGTTTGTGTTGCCCAATCCGATGGATGCGGTCGTAGCCCAGCGTGAGCAGGTGGCTCAAGTGGCCCAAACTGAAGCCGCCAAGCTAGACAAGCTGGCAGAACAGGTGGAACAGAATCTCTCGCTTGATCCAGAGGAAAAAGAAGAGTTGCTGCGCCAGTTGCGCGAATTGGCCAAGCAGTTGCGGTCTAACCCTGGCGATGCCAAGGAGGCCCTGGCCGACCTGGCCGAGATGCAAGAACAACTCCGCGCCCGGCTTGACCCTTTTGCGCCTGCCGAGGCAGCGGCGATGGAGGCCCTGGCGGCGCAACTGGCGCAGTTGGCAGAAGCAAAAGATAACCCCAAGGATGCAGCAGAGGCCGCCGAACTCTTGGAGCAATTGGCAGCCGAGCTTGAAAAGCTCTCTCCCGAACAGATCGAAGCGTTGGCAGGCGCGCTGGAACAGGCCGCCGCGCAGACCGCCGGGGGAAACCCAGAGCTTGCCAAGGCGCTGGCCGCTATGGCCCAGGC
>JBGSMF010000094.1:0-78781 GCA_041740315.1 Thermoflexales bacterium | reverse complement strand
TGGGGCAGCTCGCCCGCCGCCGCTCATGTGGCGGGTTTGGCTGCTAGCGCGTGGGAAAAGGAAGCGGCCTACACTGCGGCCCAACTGCGCGGCCGCCTCCAGAGCGAAGCGGTTTACAAAGGCGATGGGGGCGCGTGTGGCAGGTCGCTGTCACAGCCAGAAAGCGCCATCCTGAACAACCGCTTTGGGTGGGGACGCAGTTGGCTTGGTTCGCCCACTGCCGTCGAGTTGGCCCGCTTTGAGGCGGCGCTAGATGGAGCGGCGATTCGGGTCGAGTGGGAAACTGCCATCGAACTTGATAATGTGGGCTTTAACCTATACCGCGGCCAAGCGCCTGATGGCACGTATGACCAACTGAATAAACAGCTTATTTCTGCCCAGAACCCCGGCGGAGTGTCTGGAGCCGCTTATACATGGGTTGACGCCTCCGTAGAGCCTGGCGTCACGTATTACTACAAGTTGGAAGATGTTGATATTTACGGGCTGAACACTTGGCATGGACCGGTGGAGGCTGGCGTGCCGGCAGGAATTTTATACCGTGTTTTTCTGCCGTGTTTGACCAGGTAAGGCGCAGCGCTTTACCTGCCGCCGAGGCGCAGCAGCGCCCAGAAATGAAGGGGATAAAACTGGGGCGGCTGCGCCTCGGCGGTTAACCCCGGTAGGCATTACTTGCGTAGCATCCGCAACAACAGGTTGAGCGCCACGGTGAGGACGATGCTCAATAGGATCATTGTGGCTAACGGAAAGAAGCACGTCACGTTTCCCCGCTGAAGCACAATGTCGCCGGGCAGCCGCCATTTTCCCATCGCCGGCAAAAGAAAGGCCGCAATGCTCACAATAATGCCTGAAATAATGAGCAGCCCGCCGACCCACAGCAAAATCTCTCTCAAGTTGCTCATCTGTTTGTCCTCTTGCTCAGGTGCGTTGTAGTGTGTCTGACAATGAGACCGCTTGCCATTGCCCAGACCAGCCACAGGCATCCCCACCGGCCTCGAATGTCTAGGAGCGCATCGGCGGCCACAACGCCGTAAAATACTAGCGAGGCCTGGCGCGAAAAGGGCACAACCAGCGCGGTTTCGGGTTGCGGCCCATTGACTGCCACGGTTAACCTGCGTATAAAGTCATCGCCAAAGGCTTCTAGTGAACCATCCAGCCGGTACACCACAATTTCACGCACGCCCATTGCCCGGCTCAGGCGCGCATCGCGCACCAAGTCGTCAAAATCCAATAGTCGCGGCGGGGTGCCGCCTCCAACCAACCCAACCAGGTGTGTCACCTGGCCAGGTGGATAGCGCTTTGCGATGGCAAGCTCGGTCTGATAGACGTAATAAGCCCGCCAGTCTGGCGGAAAAAAAGACGAATAGCTCATCGAGTTGGTAAAATCCCATCCGCCAGGGGGATCCATTGGACTGCGCATGACCAAAGACAAATCTGAATCACCGTCGAGCATGTCCAGGTAATGCGCCCAGGTGGCCGTGATACCGATTTGCAAATTGGGGTGTTCTTGCCGTATGGCGTTGACCCCGGCGCGCAACTCTTGCACGGTCAGTGCAAACTCGGTTTGGTCAGTCCACAAGATGTCTAGCGGCCTGTTCACGGGCAGCTCAATGTCGCCAATGATGCCAATCACATTGCTCAGATTTTCGCGCCGGATGAAATCGGCCGCGCTGCGCGCCCGGGCCAGCCACTCACGACGAACGGGGGTTGACAAAAAATCGGCAATCGGCGGCACCAGGTAGACTTGGATGTTATACTCACCCAGCCGGCGCAGTTTGGCTGCCAGGGCTTGGGCACGCTCGCCTTCGATAGGCGCGCTGCCTGGCCCATAATAAATGTACCCGCCGGCAGCTTGAATGTCTCTTAATATGGTTTCTGGAGTGTCGCGAAAATCACTATAGGCCCAAAATGAAATTGGCGCCGGTGGGCTGCGGCCCGGCCAGAGATAAATGGCTTGCCCAAACCCGTTAAAGGCAATTACAACGATGCCCAGCAGCCCCGCTAGCACCACAGAGGCAACTTTGAGCCTGGGTAGGCCCCAGGTTGTGTAGATCGGCAGGCCAACCAGCAAAAGCGTGACAGGTAGATACCAGGCCCAATCGTAAACCGGCATACCCACATAAATGGCGACCCAACAAGCGCGGAGCAGCGCATACGCCAGCCAGCCGACCAGCGCCAGCGTGGCCCAGCGCAAGAAAAATCTGAAACGCCCAGCTCGCCTATGCATTTGCGCCAGTCAATCTATAGGGAGACTCAGTAGATCCAAAATTCTAGCGGGGGCGGCTCCCACGCCGCCCATTGTGTGCTTGGCAAAGGCAGAAACGCGGGCGTGGGAGCCCGCGCCGCTCCCAAAATTGGATCTACTGAGACTAGCATCTATTGATACTTGCCCAAAACCAGCACGGCGTTTTGTCCGCCAAAACCGAATGAATTAGACATGGCCACTTGTACCTTGGCCGGGCGCGCCACATTGGGCACGCAATCCAGGTCGCAGTCGGGATCAGGCGTTTCATAGTTGATGGTGGGGTGGAGCATTTGATCGCGTATAGAGAGCAGACAGGCGATGGCCTCGATGGCGCCAGCCGCGCCGATCATGTGGCCGGTCATAGACTTGGTGGCGCTGACGGGCACGCTGGCGGTCCGCGGCCCCATGACGGCCTTGATGGCCTTGGCTTCCGCCGCATCGCCCACGGTGGTGGCGGTGGCATGGGCATTGATATAGTCAATGTCTTCTGGCGATAGGCCCGCGTCGGCAATGGCGCGCCGCATGGCCTCGGCAGCGTATTGGCCGCTGGGTTCTGGCGCAACTTCGTGGCAGGCATCGCTGGTGGAGGCATAGCCCATCACTTCGCCATAAATGTGCGCGCCGCGCGCTTGCGCATGCGATAGATTTTCAAGCACCACGATGGCGGCCCCCTCCGAGGCCACAAAGCCGTCGCGGTTCTTGTCAAACGGGCGTGAGGCGCGCTCGGGCGGGTCGTTGAGCGTGCTCAGCGCGTGCATAGCGCACAGACCGGCCAGATTGACTTCGGTAATGCCAGATTCTGTGCCGCCTGCAATCACAATATCGGCGGCGCCTCTGCGAATGAGGTGCATGCCCTCGCCGATGCCCTGTGCCCCGGCAGCGCAAGCGGTGGTGATAGTGATACTGTGGCCGTGCAGATCAAATTTCTTGGAGATGTGAAATGCGGCCATGTTGGGCGAAGAGCCAATGACAATATAAGGTCCAACGCGCTGGCTGCCTCTTTCAATCAACGTGCGCGTGCCCATTTCACCTTGCATCACCGCAGCGCCAGCGCCGGTGCCAATACTCAACCCAACCCGCCCGCGGTCTAGGCTGGATAAATCTAGTTGGCTATCTTGTACCGCCTGGCACGCTGCGCCCAATGCGAACTGGGCATACAGCGGCATGTGGCGCGCTTCACGGCGGTCGGCATAGAGCGTGGCGTCAAAATCGCGCACCTCGCCAGCGATTTTGACCGGGTAGGGCGATGGGTCAAAGTGCGTGATGCGCCCAATACCCGAGCGGCCCGCCAGCAGGGCCTGCCAGGTAGATTCCATGGTATGGCTCAAAGGTGTAATTGCGCCAATACCAGTTACCACCACACGCTGATGGTGGTTGAGATGAGTCAAGGCAGTCTGGCTCAGCCTTTGCCCACATTGCATGCAAAATTGCGCCGTGGCGGGATTGTCTTGATGGCAATGTCCACATATCATGGTTTTGATCCTTTGTAAATCATAAAATCATAAGGGTGTGTTTCAAATGAGTTGAAACTTGCCTAGAAACCAGGTTTTTCTGAAAAAACCTGGTTTCTTTCAAATGAAATGAAACACACCCAAATCATAATGCTGGTCCGTTGAGTATGTTGGGGTCTATTATACAAGAATTTTCAAGTCCTGTGTGCTTTTGGTGTTGAGGCAATTGGTGGTAAAATAGGGTTATGAATAAAACAAATCAATCACTTGCTCATCAAAGCGCCGGCTTGCTGGTGGTGGTTGTTGCCGCTTTGCTGTACGTGGCTTGTACTTCCTGCCAGGCCCCCGCGCCCAAGCCTGCATCCTCTTTTTCGCCTGTGGCGGCAGCGCCCATCTCACCCATAGCCACCATAATCGTCGCTTCGCCTGCGCCAACGCCGATTCCCCCTTCGCCAATTCCCCCGCCGCCGATTGATCTGGTTGTGCTGCACACCAATGACACCTGGGGATACCTCTTGCCGTGTGGCTGAGGCACCCCGGTGGGCGGGGTGGCCCGTCGGGCCACCCTTATTTCACAACAGCGCGCCGAGGGCGGTTTCTTGTTGGTGGTAGATGCCGGAGATAGTCTGTTCAATGATCAAAACCCGGCCCGCAAGACGCAGGGGCAAAGCAGTGTGACCGCAATGAACATGATGGGCTATGACGCTATGGCTTTGGGCCCCAAAGATTTGACGCTAGGCTCCAAGGCGTTGGCCCAGCGAATTGCCGAAGCCCAATTTGCAATGTTGTCGGCCAATGCTGTGGTATCGGCCACAGGCAATTTGGTAGCCGCTCCTTATACTGTGCGAGAGCTGGGCGGCCACAAGGTGGCGATTATGGGTTTGAGCGGCGGGTCGGGTGCCGGCGATATTGCCGTGTTGGACCCGCTCAAGACGGCTCAGCAGATGGTGGCAGAACTCGCGCCCCAGGCCGATATCATCATTTTGTTGTCTCACGCTGGCGCTCAAGTTGACCAGACGATTGCAGATACGGTGGCTGGGATTGACCTGATTGTCAGCGGCGGTGAGCCGTTGATGACCGCTGCCTGGAAAAGCCAAAAGACTGGAACGATGGTGGTGCGGGTTGACCAGGCCTTGGCTGGACATGCTGGCCGGCGGGTGGGGATAGTTAGGTTGGCATTTGATTCGGGGGGTGTGGTGTTGGAGCAGAGCTGGCAGCGGATTGATCTTGGGCCTGCCATTGCCGATGATGCAACCCTCAATGCCTGGGTTCAAAAACAATCGGCCCAATGAGATGGGGGGAGCAAGTCTTGGCAGAACCTGACCCCAGTTATTGCTTGTTCGGCACAGAGGCATTGCTCAATCGCTTGCAGGCGCTGACGCAAGAAATTGAAGGCGTGCGCAAATCAGAGGATATTGAGTATATCCACCGCATGCGCGTAGCTTCGCGCCGGCTGCGCAGCGGGTTTGCGCTTTTCAGTGAGTGTTTGCCGCACAAGCAATTTGCCGGTTGGGAAAAGCAGGTCAAGCGCATTACACGCTCTTTGGGGGCCGCCCGCGATACCGATGTGCAATTGGATTTCCTGCTCAAGTTCTTGGATGGTCTGGCTGAGGTGGAGGGAGGGCGCGCTTTTCGGCCAGGTATAGATCGCTTTGTGCTGCGCTTGCAGCAGCGCCGCCAGCAGTTGCAGGCAGAGGTCATCCAGGCATTAGACCACTTGCAAACCAGCCAAACGCTCGATGAGATGGGCGAGGCATTGAGGCAAGCGCTTGTGCAGGCCCGCCTGAGCCAAACCATCGCCCATTCACCCTATGTCTACCAGCGCGCAAATAGCGAGATTTTATTGCGCTTGGAAGAACTATTGTCATACGAATCTTACATCTACCAGCCAGAGCATATAGCCGAATTGCACGCCATGCGCATTGCCGCCAAACGTCTTCGTTACACCATGGAAATGTTTGCTCCCCTTTACCCCGGTGGACTGAAAGAGCCGTTGCGGGCCGCACGCGCGGTTCAAGAGATGATAGGCGATATTCACGATTGTGACGTGTGGGCGCAAGCTCTCCCGCTGTTTCTAGAAAAAGAACGAGCGCGCGCGGTTGAATACTTGGGGCATGCCCGCTCATTCAAGCGGCTGACTGCGGGCTTGCTTTACCTGCAACAAGATCGCCAACAGCGCCGCGCCGCGCGTTACCAAGAGTTTATCAAGTTTTGGAATGGCACGCAAAAGCAGGCTGTGTGGCAAGGCCTGCGTCAAACGCTGCAAAATACTGCACCGGCGCAAGTTAGTGAAGCGCCAGAGCCAGTTGCGGCGAGGGAAGGAAATGGCAGCGAAAAAGGCCCCTGGGAAGAATAACCAGGAAGCTATATTGGCGGCTGTAGCGCGCCTGGCTGAAAGCTGCCAAGATGAGCTGGGGCACAGCCACCAGGTGACGCGCCTGGCGCTGTTATTGTTCGACGAGCTAACGCCCCTGCACAAACTGGGGACGGCCGAGCGCTTTTGGTTGCAGTGCGCTGGGTTGCTGCATGATATCGGCTGGGTCGAGGGGCAGCCGCGGCATCACAAAACAGCCCTGCGCATTATTCTTGATACACCCATGTTACCTTTTGATCGTCAAGAGCGATTAATCATTGGCTCTGTTGCTCGCTACCATCGCAAGGCGCTGCCTGACGAAAAACACCCCCATTTTGCCGCTCTCAAGCCGGTCCAGCGCCAGGTGGTGAGCCAACTGGCTGCTCTTTTGCGCGTGGCAGATGGCCTGGATTGCAGCCACCAGGGCCTGGTCAAAACCCTGGCTTGCAAGGTGACGGCCAGGCAAATCAGGGTGCAGTGTGAGGTGCTATCCAATGCCGAGGCAGAGCGGCTAGAAGCGATAGACAAGGGCGCGTTGCTAGAGCAAGTGTTTGCCCGGAAATTGGCGATTGACTTGCGCCAGGCCAAAAGCTGATAAACTCTAGCCTCGGGCTGCTTTTTTGTCTTTCTTGCCTTTCTTGGGCGACCCAGCCGCAGAATAATCCAATTCTTTGGTCAATGTTTCCACCAGCGTCTGCAGTGTTTTGATGCGCGCGTATAATTTGTCGTTTCCTTCCACAATGGTCCAGGGCGCGGTGCGCGTGCTGGTCTTGAGCAGCATGTCTTCTACTGCTGTTTCATATTGATCCCACTTGCCGCGATTGCGCCAATCCTCATCGGTCAGCTTCCACGCTTTGTATTCTATGGTTTGGCGTTCTTCAAAACGGCGCAACTGTTCGTCTTGGCTGATGTGAATCCAAAACTTGGCCAGGATCGTCCCGCAATCTGCCAGCAGGCGCTCGAATTCGTTGATTTCTCGGTAGGCGCGCTGCCATTCGGCCTCTTTGCAAAAGCCCTCGATTCGCTCTACCATCACACGCCCATACCAAGAGCGATCAAAAATAACAACTTGCTTTTCATCGGGCGGCACTAACCGCCGCCAAAAGCGCCACATATAGTGACGAGTGCGATCGTCGCCGGCCGGCGCTGCGATGGAATAGACGACATAGCCGCGGGGATCGAGCTTTTCAGTCACGCGCTTGATGTTGCCCCCCTTGCCGGACGCGTCCCAACCTTCATAAACCACCACCAGCGAGCGTTTTTGCACATAGAGTTGATAGGCCAATTGCCGCAGTTGCAATTGATAGTCAACCAGTTGGGTTTGGTATTCTTCTCGCGTCAGGCTTTTGCTCAGATCAATTGTCTCTAGCATGGTTGCTACTCCTCCTCATCGTCTTGCTCTGCGGCGGCGATTTCATTTTTGACCGGCTCGGGCGGCAGCGCCGCGCCGCGCTTTTGCAAAATCTCTGTCAAGCGAGCAACAAGGGTTTGCAAGATTTTTATCCTGGTCCAGCGCCGATCAGTCGCCTCTACAATCGTCCACGGCCCCCACTCGGTTTCGGTGCGTTCTAGCATTTCTTCGATGGCCGTGACGTACTTGTTATACTTGCGGTGGTGTTCCCAGTCTTCAGGCTGAACATGCCAGGCGGTCAGGGGACTCTCTTCCAGCTTCTTGAAACGTTGTTTTTGCTCTTTTTTGCTAATGTGCAAAAAGAACTTGACCAGGACACACCCGCCATCAGTGATGGTGCGCTCAAAATCTGCAATGTCCTGGTAAGCTTTGCGCCATTCTTTTTCTGGCGTCAGCCCTTCCATTCTTTCCACCAGCACCCGCCCATACCAGCTTCGGTCGAAAATGGCCATTTCACCCTGGCTGGGCAGTTTGAGCCAAAAACGCCATAGCCAGGGCATGTGGGCCTCGTAGGTGCGCGGCGCCTGGATGGCGTACAACTTGAACCCGCGCGGATCGAGCCGTTGGGTCAGCAGGTTGATTGAAGTGCCCTTGCCGGCTGCGTCCCAGCCCTCAAAGATAATGACGGTGGGAATCTGGGCATCCCAGCACGCCTTTTGTAAATCATACAAGCGGACGCGCAGATAGGGCAGTTGGGCTTTGTAGTTTTTTTTGCCTAGTTTCTTGGTCAGGTCAACTTTTTCTAGCATAAGCTTCTCCTGGGTCAAGGCTGGGTTGGCTTTTAGATTTTGTGCTGCCAGCATAGAAGGATTTTGTTAACAGTTAGGATTGGTGATTAAATAACTCGCCCATTTCAAGGTTGCTCTAAAATGCCGAGATTTTTAGCCACGAATTGCACGAATTCCACTAATTTGCTCTGTCTTTTTCGTGCTAATTCGTGAAATTCGTGGCAGAATGAAAAAGTGTACGGTAGTGAAATTTGCCAAAAGGGAAAGTCGTTTTCTTCTTGTTCCTTAGTATATCCTAACCGTCTGCCACCGTCAAACGCGCGTTGGGCAGGGCGAATCGAAGAGGCATTTGTGTGGCATTGAGGAGCATGCTACAATATATAGTTTAGGGGCATTACCTTTCAAATAACACTACCGGCGTATGGGCAGGTTTCCCTGGCCTGCGCTGGGCGCAGCCCAGGGGAGGCAAACCTGCCCCCACAGGCAACACCTTATTTGAAAGATATTGAGCTTAGGGACAATTGTAAAGGCAGGTGACGGTGAAATGGGTGACAAGCGAACAATATACCTTGACCATGCGGCTACGACGCCAGTTGACCCTGCCGTTGTTGAGGCAATGCGCCCGTATTGGTCCGATGTTTATGGCAATACCTCGTCAATCCACCAGGCGGGCCGCGCTGCGCTAAAAGCCGTGGATGAGGCGCGCCAGACTTGCGCCGAAATCTTGGGCTGCCATCCAACAGAGATTGTGTTCACCGGCAGCGGCACTGAAAGCGATAACCTGGCGCTGCGCGGCGTGGCCTGGACCGCTGGCAAGCTGGGGCGCAAGGTCCACATTGTCACTACCACCATCGAGCACCATGCGGTGGGCGCCACGGTAGAGCAGTTGCACCAGTGGTGGGGGATTGATTTTACGCTGGTGTCGGTTGATGAGCACGGCCTGGTCAACCCAGATGGTGTGGGGCGGGCGCTGCGCCATAACACGGCGCTGGTCAGCGTGATGTATGCCAATAATGAAATTGGCGCTATCCAGCCTATCGCCGACATTGGACGGCTGGCGCGTTCCAAGGGCGTCTTGATGCATAGCGATGCAGTTCAGGCGGCAAACGCCTGCGTGCTAGATGTGGATGCGCTAAATGTAGACTTGATGGCCCTGAGCGCGCACAAGTTTTACGGCCCCAAAGGGACGGGTTTGATGTATGTTCGGCGCGGCGTAGAATTGGCGCCGGCGCTCACCGGCGGCGGCCATGAACGCGGACGGCGGCCGGGCACGCTCAACCTGGCTGGCATTGTTGGGCTGGCGGCTGCCTTGCGCCTGGCGCAAGAGCAACGCGAAACCGAAAATGCTCGCCTGATTGCGCTGCGAGACAAGTTGATTGCGGGCATCTTGGCAAGTGTGCCCGACGCGCGCCTGACGGGACACCCCACCAAACGTTTGCCCAATAGCGCTTCGTTTGCCGTCAAAGGAGTGGAGGGCGAAGCCTTGTTGCTCGCGCTCGACCTTGAGGGCATCTGCGTGAGCACTGGCTCAGCCTGCACCACTGGTGAGAGCGAACCATCTTTTGTGTTGACTGCGCTTGGTTTAGAGCGTGAATGGGCCTTGGGGGGTGTTCGCATGACTCTGGGTCATGCAACGACCGACCAAGATGTTGATGCAGTGCTGGCTGTGTTCCCCCGCCTGGTAGCGCGCTTGAGGAGCAGGTCATAGTAGATTGGTATGAGCGATTTTGAGGCGCACATTCGTCGGTTAGAATCCGAGCGACGATATTACGATTGTGGTTGTGCGGCAGACAGATAGCTAGACATCTATATAGCCCGAAATCTGTACAAATGAGTCAAGTTTTAACCCCGCTATCTTGGTCGCAGTTTCGGACAAGGCCCGAAACTGCTTCGGGTCGCGCAGCGACCCGCCTAGTTTCTGTCTGGAAAGTAGCTGGCCGGGTTCCCACGCCCGGCAAAGCGGAGGCGTGGGAACCGCCTCCGCTGAGTTTCCAGACAGACAGTTAGGAGGTGCCCGATGTCATCTTTCCATCGCAATTATGTGGGTGCGGCAGTTGTTATTTTGCTATTGTTGCAGTTGGCGGCCTGTGCCTGGCAGCCGGCAGGACTAGTACACCCTAATGGCGTGGCGGTTGCGCCGGATGGCAGCCTGTATGTCATGGATCGCGGCAATTATCGTGTCGCCCACCTGTCTGCCGAAGGGCGCTTTCTGGGCGCATTCGGCAAGCTGGGGGTAGGGGCAGATGATATTTACGAGGGGTGGGATATCAAGCTCGACTCGACGGGAAATATCTATATTTGCCACTTTCGTTATACCCAGGCCGACGATACTTTTGTGGATCGCGATGGGGTCAAGGTGTTTACCCCTAATGGGCGCTATCTGCGCGATGTGGGCTCTAAAGACTATGGCACTGCAATTAGTTCTGAAGAAGAACGCAGCAGCCCGTATGGCCTGGATATTGACAGAGAGGATCGTGTTTACATCGGCTATTATCGGGGGGCTTTGGTCAAGATTTTCGACGCGCAGGGCGAGCAATTGGCCCAGGTCTTTGGCAGTGAGGCCGGGCAGTTTATTGGCCTGAATGACGTGGCCGTAGATGAAGAGCGCAACTTTTTATATGTGCTGGATAGTACCAACAGCAACATCCAGCAATTTGCCCTGTCTATGACGCCGTCTGGAGAGTTCACAGCAACTTGGCGCCTCACCATTGGCTCGTATGGGCGAGAAGATGATCAGCTTTCTTACCCGTTTGCCGTAGCGGTAGACGATGCCAGCGGCCAAGTTTATGTGAGTGATATGGGCAATTTGCGCATCAAGGTTTTTGATTCGGAAGGACACTATCTCCGCAAGTTTGCCCCGCCCGAGGTCAAGGTTTGGCAGACGTTGGGGCTAGATGTGGCTCAGGATGGCGCGGTCTATGTTGCCGATGCGTTCAACCATGTGATCTGGGCGTTTGAGCCTGACGGCCAATTGCGCCGCCGGATTGAGGTAAAGCCATGAAAATTCGCATTCCGCTCTATCTTAAAATTGTTGTTCCCATGATTGTGCTGATTGTTATCACGGTGGGATATTCGGGTTATCGTGTGTTTAAAGAGAGCACCCAGCGATGGCAAACCCAGCTAGATGCTCGCTTAAAGAGCGCCGCCGAGTATGCGGCTTCTGGCGTTAACATTGATACGTTGAAACTGTTGCACGCGCCCACCGACATTGACACTGAAACGTATGAGCAAATGCGGCAATATCTGGAGCAGATAACCTTTGCGGGCAATCTGGAGTGGATGGGCATTTACTATCGCGATGGTGATATGTTTTACTACTGGGCAGATTCAGGCTACACAGGGGTAAGTTCGCCGTTTTTTTATGCCACCGCAGAGCATTTGGCGGCTTATGAGGATATGCAATCACATCGCACTCAATATTCGGATGAATATGGCTCGTGGTATGGTTTTGTCGCGCCGATTATTGTGAAGGATGAGAATGGCCAGCCGCAGGTCCTGGGCCTGGTCGAGGCGTTGAATACGGCCGAAACGCGCAATTTGCTGCAGCAAGATACGCTGAACAACATCATGCCCATCTTGGTAGGCGGGAGCGTGCTGGCGGTGGTGTTGTCTTTGTTGTTGGCTATTTTTACATTCAATCGGCCGCTGTTGCAATTGCAGCATGGCGCATTGGCATTGGCCAAGGGCAAGTTTGGATACACGATTGATCTCAAGTCGAACGATGAACTGGGCGAGTTGGCTGACACGTTTAACCTAATGTCCACCCAGCTCGAGCAGTTGTATCTTGAGCGGACCGAGCGCGAGCGCATGCAGCGCGAGTTAGAGATTGCGCACAATGTGCAGCAGGCGCTTTTCCCCAGCCAGTTGCCCCAAGTGCCAGGCCTGGAAGTGGCGGCTTTTTGCCGGCCTCACCGTGAGACCTCGGGTGATTTTTATGACTTGTTGGTGGTGGGCGAGACCCGCCTGGGCATTGTGGTGGGCGACGTGTCGGGCAAGAGCATCCCGGCTGCCATGTTGATGGTCGCTGCGCACAGCGCCATCCGTTCCGAGGCATTCGATCATCCCTCGCCTGCCGAGGTGTTGGATCAATCGAACGTGCTGCTCTGCCGCGACGTGCCGCGCGGAATGTTTGTGGCCGCCAGCTATGCGGCGATTGACGGCCGAACGCGAGAAATGGTGTGGGCCAACGCCGGCCAAATCTACCCGTTTTTACTGCACCGCGTTCGCCTTTCGTCTGAGCAATACCCGCGTTACCTGGAAACGACCGGCATGGCTTTGCCGCTGGGGATGGAGCCAACCGTCAAATATCAAGATCAACGGCAGGCTTTGCAGCCAGGCGACACGGTGCTCTTTTACACCGATGGGGTGGTGGAAGCGATGAATCACGAGCGCGAGCTGTATGGCTTTGAGCGGCTGGAGGCATTGGTCCAGTCTTTGCCGCAAGACCTGTCGCCTCAGGCATTGATTGATGCGGTTTTGGCCGATGTGGCCGGATTTGTCGGGCCGGCCGAGCAGCACGACGATATAACGATTGTGGCCGTCAAGGTGACCTGAGCCAAGATTTCGCAGTTCGTGCGCCCCTATGTGCGGGAGTGCAAAAATAGGCTAGTCCCAAATTGGAGATGATCATCATGCATGTAGATACCATTCTTGCTCATGGCATTGTCGTCACCATGAATTCCAGTCGCCAGGTCATCCAAGATGGCGCGCTGGCTTTTTCTAAAGGGGCCTTGATCGCGGTTGGCTCGGCCGCGTCTGTCTTGGCTGAATATGATGCGGATAAGCTGGTTGACTGCCAGGGCTGCGCCATCATCCCGGGCCTGGTTAATGCTCATGCCCACGTTCCCATGACCATGCTGCGAGGCTTGGCAGATGACCTACGCTTGGATGTGTGGCTGCATGGTTACATGATGCCCGTCGAGCGCGAATTTGTCACGCCCGATTTTGTTCGCTGTGGCACATTGCTGGCCTGCGCTGAAATGATCCGCAGCGGCGTGACTTGCTTTGCCGATATGTATTACTTTGAAGATGCGGTGGCCCAGGCGACTGCCGATGCCGGTATGCGCGCGGTCTGCGCTGAAACGGTGCTCAAGTTCCCCACGCCCGATGCCGCCACGTATGAAGATAGCCTGGAATACAGCCGCCGCTTTATAGAAAAATGGCGCGGACATCAGTTGATTGTGCCCGCCGTTGCGCCGCATGCCCCTTATACATGCACCCCAGAGATTCTCAGAGCGACTACCGAGCTGGCGTTAGAATTCGATGTGCCGCTCAAGATTCATCTGTCTGAAACGAAGCTTGAAGTTGAAGAGAGCCGCGCTACCCATGGCACGCCACCCATTGCCTGGGTGAAAAAACAGGGCTTGTTGCGCGCCAAAGTGATTGCTGCGCACTGTGTTCATGTTGATGCCGGAGAGATTCGCGATTTGTGCCAGGCCGGGGCAGGGGTGGCCCACAATCCAACCAGCAATCTCAAGCTGGCCAGCGGCGTTGCGCCGGTGCAGGCCTTGCTGGCGCAGAACATTAATGTGGGGATTGGCACCGATGGCACGGCCAGCAATAACGACCTGGATATGTTTGAAGAAATACGCCTGACGGCCTT
Source organism: Thermoflexales bacterium (assembly GCA_041740315.1). Classification (GTDB taxonomy): domain Bacteria; phylum Chloroflexota; class Anaerolineae; order Fen-1058; family Fen-1058; genus JBGSMF01. The sequence continues at coordinate 64,994 of JBGSMF010000094.1, read as the reverse complement.
GCTGGCCAAGGGCAACACGGGCGATCCCCTGGCGGTGCCGGCCTGGCAGGCTTTTGCGATGGCAACAAGCATGGGAGCGCGCGCCTTGCACTTGGGGGATATTACGGGTTCACTAGAGGCCGGCAAGCGCGCCGATATAGCCGTGGTAGATTTGCAGGGGCTGCACATTGTGCCCAAGTTTTCGCGTGATCCAGACGCCATCTATGCTCAACTCGTTTACGCCGCCAAAAGCGCAGATGTCCGGCATGTTTGGATTGATGGGCAGTGTGTGATGCATGACCGTCGCCTGCTGACAATTGACGAGCCGGCTGTGCTTGCGCAGGCGCAGGCGGTGGCCCAAAAAATTGACGCGTTCCTTATCACTCGCGAAGGGAATGTGTTGGACAAGTTGGTGGGCATAGGGGGGCTGGAACAGCAAGAAACGTTCGAAGTTCAGGTCAAGGTTGCTCTGGATGATCCTCAGCCTGTCCTGGCCGCATTAGATTCGCCGGCGGTGCATATTTCTCGTTCTTCCATCCGTCGCCAATACGATACCTACTTTCTCTTCAACGATAACGCTCAGGGGCGGATTCGTTACCGTGAGGATGAAATTTTGGGCAATGCTGGCGCTGTGCTAGAAGTGCGTTATAGCCTTACGTTAACCGGCCCGGCCCACGAGCGCGAGTATGCTCATTCCGTCGTTTTGTCCCGCTCACGCTTTACAGCGCATGCTACCCAATCGTTGCGTTTTTACCGAGAATACTTTAAACCGATCAGCGAAGTGGTGGTTCACAAAGAGCGCCGGCGCTATCACATTGATTACAACGACATTGACTTTGCCGTCAACATTGACAAAATTACCCAGCCGCCAAGTGTGAGCAAGTGGTATCTTGAAATCAAATGTCGCACCTGGTCGCAGCGCGATGCAGAGCTAAAAGCTCAAATGCTGGCCGAACTGTTGGGATTGTTCGGCGCCAAAGAACGCCAATTGATGCGTCAAGAGTATATCGAGCTTGCGGGGTAATTATTCGCGTAGCCACAAAGATTGAACTGGGTGAGGATGTGATGCTGCGCAAAGTTCAATATGCTATGCGAATTTCTGCTGCGCAGTTTGTGATCATTGTCCAGAGTGAGTGATCATCAATTGGCAGGCTGCATTTTGCGCCTCTAGTGCGTCTTGGGCATTTTCTATCAAAATCACCAGGGCGTAACTTGGGTTTTCATGGGGGGCTATTCCCAAATACCATGCCTGTTGTTGAGACCCGCTGACGGCCAGACCGGCTAATCCATTTTGTCCACACATTTGCCCCCAAGCGCCTCGCAAAACATTGGCCTCTTCGGCGCGGATGGTGTAGCTGGGGGGGGTCAGGTTTGTGCCGTTGTCCACGATTGAAATCGGGATATTTTTGCCATCATTGGCCACTGTCAACAATAACTTGAGAGCATGCAGCGGTGTGATTGTGAGTGCGCCCTGGCCCAGCGCAAGCTCGCGGTTGGTTGATTCTGGTATTAGCATAAGCGGCTGGCCTGTTTCTGCGTTCGGTAGACCAATTTCCACAGCTTTATCCAATTGCCAACGCCGACTGCTTTCCCACAATACCGCCAGGCTAGTTTTTTGAGCCAGCTCTGCAAAAGGTCCCGGGCAGGCGGCTGCATACACATCGGCCCAGGTTGACCCGCTTGGAGCAATAGCACAGCCTAGCACGGTTTCACTGACGATGACTTGAGCCTCTGGGGCGGTCACGGTGTCTGTAAGCGAGATGCGCCCCGCGCGGAGTGCCTCTTCCAAAACAATGGTCTGGAACAAGCTGCCCGGTTGATATTGGCCCTGTATCACGCGATTGAGCAAAGGCGCAGAGGGATCGGCTTTGAGCTGGTCCCAATCGGCATCGAGCGTGTTGGGGTCAAAAGTGGGCTGGCTGACCATGGCCAGTATTTGCCCGTTGTGCACATTGGCCACCAGCGCCACGCCTGCAGCGTTGCCCAGCGCTGCGTGGGCTGCCTGTTGCCAGCTCAGGTCAAGCGTTAATGTGATTGGGCGTCCGATTTGCGGCTTGTGCAGTAGGTGATCTTGCCATGCATTTATCTGGCTCTTGTCTTCGCTGCCGCGCAATTGCGCATCAAAGGCGGCTTCGGCCCAGGCGGTGCCATGCCGCAGGCTGTAATACCCCACCAGCGGCTCGGCCAGCGGTTCGGGATAGCGCCGCACCAGCGCCCCGTCTTCTGCCAGTGTGATCGCCAGTGGAATGCCGTTGCGGTCAAAAATTGTTCCGCGCCAAATGGCTTGCTCGGCCAAGACCAGTCGAGGGTTATCATCACGTTGGACGAGCTGGGGGGCGCGGCCTACCTGCCAATAGCCCAGGGTAAGCGCCAACGCGATAAACGCAATGGACATTGCCAGCGCCAGCCTGCGTATGGCAACTAGATCTCTTGCGCGAGAGCTTGTGTCGTCTAGTTTCATGGCTGTTGCTTGGCTGTGACATGCAGCAGCAGCCCCAGCGCAATAAAGCTGCTAAGCAGAGAGCTGCCGCCATAACTGACAAAAGGCAAAGTCACGCCGGTGAGGGGAATGAGCTTGGCGTTGCCGCCCATGATGATCCACGCTTGCAGGCCTATCAGCAGCGACAAGCCGGCGGCCAGCAACTGATTAAAGGGTGCGTGGGCCTGTATGGCGGCGCGAAACCCGCGCGCTACCAGCACCGCTATGCATAGAAGAAGGGCCAACGTTCCCAACAGGCCAAATTCTTCTCCAATAGCTGAAAAAACAAAATCACTGTGCACAACCGGGATGACGGTAGGCGCGCCTTGCCCCAACCCTTGTCCAAGGATGCCGCCCGAGGCGAGGGCAAGCAAAGATTGGACAATTTGATACGAGCGGCCGGCTGCTTCGGGCCAGGGGTTCCACCATGCATCTACCCGCAGCGCAACGCGGTCAATCAGGTAATAGCCCAGGCCAGCGCCGGCCAAAAACAACACACTGCCGGCTGCCAGGTAACCCCATTGCCCCCCCACCAGATACAACATGCCCAGAAAAGTGAAAAAGAACAGCACGGCCGCGCCCAGGTCACGCTGCCAGGCCAGCAAACCCATCGCCAGCGCCCACATGACCAATAATGGAGCCATGTAAGGCAAGGCCGGCAAGTGCCATTTGCCCAAGCGGGGGCCTGCAATGATGAGGAGCTGGCGCTTTTCGGCCAGATACGCCGCCATAAAAGCCACAAAAAGCAGCTTTAAAATCTCGGATGGCTGAAAGTATACCCCGCCCAAGCCCAGCCACAATCGCTCGCCTTGGCCAGAAGGATTGACGCCCACAAAGAGGGTTGCCAACAAAAGCGCCAGCCCGCCAAGCAGCCAAGTGTACTTGTAGCGGCGCAACCAGCGCAAATCTTGGGGAGCGGCTGCCACCACTAAAAGAGCGGCAACTGATACAGGCAACCAGATGATCTGACGCCACATAAAGGCCGGCGCCAGGCGCGCAATTTCAATGATTCCCCACCCTGCCAGTAGCCCGGCAATGGGCAGCAAGAGTGGGTCGCGCGCGCGCAGCCGGCGGTTGATGATATAGTGCGCCAGGCCAAAGCTGGCCACCCACACCACCAGCGGCACAATCACTTCAAGCCAGTTGGCGTACCCTTGCCTGACAGATCGGACCAGGGCCAACTGGAGCAGCCCCAGACCTGTGAACAGCCCCGCCAAGATCAGCAAGCTGCTTTCGGTTTGACGTGTGTTGAGCGCCAGCCGCGCGCGCACAGGGCGGGTGATTTCGTGATCTTGTGCTTGCATGATTTCGCCGGTGGCCTTGTGTGCTGATGACCCAACCATCAATCGGCCTGGCGCTATTTGACCGCCGCCGTCTTTTTGCGCTTGCCGCTCGATACATCGGGTGCGCCTCGCTTAGGCCTGGCGGCGGGCGGCGCGGGTTTGCGGATGGCATAGTATTTGCCGATGATGGGGGCCAGCTCTCGCTTGACCTTTTCGGGAATTTGATCGGGCTGCGTGATGATGGCGGTAGCCAAGGCATCCTTACATTCGCATGTGCGCTCAACGCCGACAATATCGGCCGCCAGATATTCGACGGCTTTTTTGCTCAGCGCAGCGTTGGCGCTGAGGTTCGCTATCAGCATTGCCACATTGACATCCGCTTCGGTTTCGTGCCACACATCATAATCGGTGACATGGGCCATTACCGCGTAGCACAGCTCGGCTTCTCGCGCCAGTTGAGCTTCTGGCACGGCCGTCATGCCGATAATGTCAAAGCCCAGTTTGCGATAGGTGGCGCTTTCGGCTTTGGTTGAAAAGCGCGGCCCTTCCATAGTGATAAAGGTAGCGCCTTCGTGAACGGTGGGGGCGCCGGCCTGCCGGGCGGCCTGGGCCACGTGACGGCTGAAATCAGGGCAGAAGGGATGCGCAAACGAAATGTGCGCCACCAGCCCTCGCCCAAAGAAAGTATAGCCTGCGCGCAGCTTGGTGTGGTCGTAAAGCTGGCTGGGCACCACAATGTCGCGCGGCTTGAAATCTTGGCGCAGGCTGCCGCACGCGCTGATTGAAAGCACCCGCTCAGCGCCCAGCAGCTTGAGCGCGTAGATATTGGCGCGGCTGTTGACCTCGGTGGGCAAGATGCGGTGACCTCGCCCATGGCGCGGCAGAAAAGCCACGCGCTGGTTGGCTAGTGTGCCGATGAGAATGGCGTCAGATGGGTCGCCAAACGGTGTTTTGATTTTTACCTCGGCCACATCGGTCAACGATTCGATGTTGTACACGCCGCTGCCGCCGATGACGGCCAGCGAAATGGGTTCAAAGGATTTTTTTGCCATGTGTTTCTGCTCCTGATCTTAGTTTATCGAGATTACTACTCAGTTACACAAAGATTCACAGAGGAGACACAGAGTTTCACAGAGCTAATCGAGTTTTCTCTCCAATTTCTCTGTGTATCTCTGTTTTCTCCGTGTAACTCTGTGTGAAAACAGCCTGGCTGAGTAACTTGAGTTAATCCATAGGACGGCTCTGGCCGTAGGAATTTCCTTTTTCACCACAAAGGGCACAAAGGCACGCAAAGGAAAAAGGAAACTTGTGTCCCTTTGTGTACTTGTGGTTAACTTGACAATGTCATATTTCAATTTTAGCACCCTGAGCGGAGCACCACGCTCCTTCGACTTCCGCTCAGTGTCCGCTCAGGCTGCGTGGTGTGCAGTCGAAGGGTGCGCCAGGTCGCCGAGTTGCAAAGACGCAAAGTGAATATAATGATGGCTAGCTCCTAAAGCGTTGCAGCGGGCGGCTCTGGCATGTCTTGTTTCTTTTGCGCATTACCTAACTTGATGGTCAAGCCCAAGACCTTGATCTCGCTCTTGCCGCTGGCAATGGCGCCTTCTCGATAAAGATAAACGACCAAGCCTAGCAACGTGCCAAATATAATCACGGCACCGGCGTAAATATAGCTCATGATTGCCTCCCAATTTTAAATCTGAAGTTTTGAATTTGTAATTTTGAATCTGCAATTTTGAATCTGGAATTCAGAGCGAAGCTCGAATCGCCCCACCATCAATGGGCAAGGTGACCCCTGTGATGTATGAAGCCGCCGGGCTGGCCAGAAAGACAGTGGCGTTGGCGAATTCTTTTGGCTGGCCCATTCGCCCTAACGGCGTTTCGGCCACAATCTTGGCGGCTTCAGCCTCTGGCGTGGTGACAGAGGCTTTGGCGCGCGCAGAGAGCAGTTCGGTCACGCGCTCGGTCAGCGTCCACCCCGGCGCTACCGCATTGACTCGAATGCCGGCTGGCCCCAGTTCTTGCGAAAGCGATTTCATCAGGCCGATTATGGCCATGCGGATGCTGTTGGACAAAATCAGGTTGTCCAGCGGCTGCTTGACCGAGACGGAGGTAATGAAGACAATGCTTCCGCTGCCCTGTCGCTTCATATGCGGCACCACGGCGTAACACAAGCGCACGGCGCTCATCAGCGTCAACTGGGCGGCCTTTTCCCAGTCCTTGGGCTGAAAACTGGCAAATTCGCCTGCCGGTGGCCCGCCAGCATTGACGATTAGATGGTCAATTTGCCCGAATGTTTCAATGACCTGGGCGACCAGCGCGTCTGTATCATCCGGCGCAGTGACATCGGCCTGAATGCCTAGTATCTCTGCGCCTGTGCTCATCTTGATGTCAGCCACAGTCGCCGACAACCGATCCTCATCGCGGGCGCACAAGACCACACGCGCGCCCTCTTGGGCAAAGCGACGCGCAACCGCCGCGCCCAGCCCGCGGCTGGCTGCTGTGACCAAAGCGACTTGATGGGCTAATCCAAGGTCCATGTCATTCTCCTTTATTCTGCTCTGGCTGCCAAGACAGGCTTGCCACTCTTAATTTGACTTGCCCTATGCCAATTACATCATCGGCGCTCAACACGATTGGCGATTCGATCTGCACGCCATTGAGCGTTGTTCCATTTCGGCTGTCCCGGTCTTCTAGCCACCACCGGCCGTCTCGCAGCGCAATGATGGCGTGTTCAGCCGAGGCAAAAGTATCGGGCAGGACGATGGCATTGGCCGGGCCTCGCCCAATAGTTGTGCAGGGTTGTAGTGGTAGGTTTGTGCCAGAAGGAAGGTCTGCATTGCCCTCTATTACAACCAGTCGGCTATTAACGTCTTGGGCCGGCGGCGCATTGTTGTGCGCTGCTTTGCGCAAGTCTTGCCACAGCACAACGAATACTGCTGCCAGAAACAGGTACAGCACCCCGGTTAATATCAACCGCCCGATGAATAGCGTGATTTCCATTTATTTTAGAAACTATCTCTTCATTATAGGTGTGTCTTGCACGCCTGGAGTGGGGGGTGGTGTGGGGCTGTCTTCACCATAAATGATCTCAACGCCAGCCAGGCTAATGACGTCGCCAGTAGAAAGTATATATTCGCTCACCCGTGTGCCGTTGACGCTGGTGCCGCCAGAAGAACCCAGATCATAAATCGCATAGCGCCCGGCCCGTTGGCGCAGTTGCGCATGCCGCCGGCTGACGCGCGCGTCGTCAATCACAATGTCATTATCAAAACTGCGTCCCAGGGTGAGCAAGGGGCCGTTCAGTTGAACCGTGCGTGTCCCATACAGGATGAGAAATGGCTGCGCGGCTTGATCGGCGTTGGCGGCCTGGCGCGCGGCAGCTTGGGCTACCGGGTCCAGTTGGGCGGTGCTGCCGGCCTGGCTATTTTCCGGCGGGATGTAGCGGGCAGCGACAGATACTTTTCGGGGCGGTATTTTGTCGCTGTAGTGAATTTCCACAACCGGTTTTTGTGCCAAGATTAGCCCGGCCTGGCTTGCCAGTTGGGCTACCGAGCCAGCCAGATCATCGGGTAGGGTAGGGTGCGCGCCTTGCAGGGCTTCATAGTCATCCGGGTTCAAATAGACCCAGTAGACGTTGGGGGCCAGCTTTTCGCCGCGCATGTTGACTACCTGGGCATCTTCAGTCGCCCGAGCCAGGGCAGTGGCTACCTCCAGCGGGTGTAGCCGCCCTGCAAACATTCGGCTAAAGGTGCCTTCTACCAGGTTTTCGGCCAATGCCTCAAACCTTGAAATGGGATGAGCCTTTTTTGTCATAGCGCCTATTGTAGCCTAACACCTTATATGAGGCAAGCCGCCGGTTGCCTAGACTATCAAGGTGTTGTATACTTTTTTTGCAACTTGCTCAGCCTACCCTCCCGCAGGTTGGAATTTTAGCTGCCTGGGCGGGCCAGCAATCCAAATCGAGTTGCGTTTGCTCATCCAAAAGTGTCCGAACCTGCGGGAGGGTGAGTTACCTTTTTTTGTGCCATGACTGCAAGTGATTTCTTTGAAGTTGACCATACGGCCGATTGGGCCTTGCGCGTGCGCGGCGCTAGCCTGCCAGAGTTGTTTATCAATGCCGCTCGCGGGATGTATGCCATCACGGTTGATGCGCCAGAGGTGCAGCCGCAGGTCGAGCGCCAGATTCACGTTACGGGCGTGGATGCCGAAGCTTTGCTGGTCAACTGGCTCAACGAGTTGCTATATTATACCGAAGTGGAAGGCCTGGTGTTCGGCCGCTTTGAAATTACGAGTTTTGCGCCCGACCAGTTGCGGGCGGTGGCGCGCGGGCAGCTAGGTGTGCCGCTGCGCAAGCAGATCAAGGCGGTCACGTTTCACAATCTCAAGATTGTGCTTTCAGAGGGCGTTTACCAAGTGACGCTTGTGTTCGACGTGTGAAGGATGGCGTGAGGAGGGAAACGATGGTCAGCAAAAAGGATTTTGTCAAGATTGATGATTACTTGTGGGAGGTGCCGGTGGGCTTTCGCCAGGATATGCGCGTGCCTGCCCGTATCTATGCCGACGAGGCTTTGCTAGAAGCTGCGCTGGGTGACAATTCGATTACGCAATTGATCAACACTGCCACTTTGCCGGGCGTGGTCAAGTATGCCATCGTCATGCCAGACTGTCACCTTGGGTATGGCTTTCCAATCGGGGGTGTGGCCGCCACCCGCTTGCCGCATGGCATCATTTCGCCTGGCGGTGTGGGATATGATATCAACTGTATTTGTGGTAATAGCAACATCCTTACTTCATTTGGATACACCCGTCCTATTGCTGAAATGGCGCAGGATTGGTCAACCGCTATACTCCGCTGTCAAGATTTGGGCGACAATCGGGAAGCAAGCACATCTGTTGTGCATTATCTTAGCCGCTCCCCCACTACGCCTGTTTACCGGCTCATAACAAAAGTGGGAGATGAAATCATTGCTACAGCCGATCATCCCTTCTGGACGCCGGACGGCATGGTGGAACTTGGAAGGCTTGGGCCAGGGGACCAGATTGCAGTCTATCCATTTAGAGGCGTAGTGTATACGCCGCCATCCCACGAAATTATTGTGACGCAAGCAGATATTGAGAAAGTGCTGCTCAAAGCCGGTAAAAGCTACGGGCGTGGAGGCATTCCGGCTGCTATCCATGGACTGGAAAGACGTGGCCTGCTGCCACTTTACTATGATTCCCCATTGCTGCCGCGCCTGCTCAAGTTACTTGGATATGTCTGGGGTGACGGCACAATGAATTTTAGCCGGGGTAGGGTAGAGGGTGTCTTGATGATTTATGGTCAATCTGAGGACATTGAAAAAATACGAGCAGATCTGATTGAATTGGGTTATGGCCCAACCAACACTAAGCGGCGCCAACGTATCAGTCGTATTACACTTGATGGCACCGAACACGAATTTGCCAGCGGCACCTCTGAGACTGAAGTGAATAGTACTGGTCTGGTGGCTTTGTTGGCAGCTCTGGGTGCACCGCTGGGTAGAAAAGCCGAACAGAATTTTGATTTGCCTGACTGGTTGTGTCAAGCCCCTCTTTGGCAAAAGCGGCTCTTCTTAGCTGGATTGTTTGGGGCCGAGCTCACTAGGCCGACTGCCCAAACAGGAAAAAACCATCAGTTTCAACGCCCTAAACTTTCGCTGAACAAACGTCAGCCCTATTTGGCAAGTGGGTATCAGTTTCTGACAAAAATCTCTAGCTTAGCCCGTGAGTTCGGTGTGGAAGCACAGGGAATTTACCAGGAACGTAGTCGAACTGCTAATAAAGATGGCTCTATATCATATACGCTGCGTCTTGGATTCTCTGCCAATACCGAAAGTTTGATTAATCTGTGGAGTAATATTGGCTTTGAATACAATAATAAACGCCAGGCTCTGGCTAATCTTGCAATCCAATACCTGAAACATAAGCAGATGACCGTCGAAGAACGTCAGCAGATACGCCGGCAGGCGGCAGCGATGCACGCCGTAGGTATAATGCCTGGCCAGATTATAGCCAAATTAGGCGCAGGGCAGCCAGGGTTTGGTACAGTGAACACTCGATTCTTGGAACGCTCGATATATGGGGAATCAGACAATGTTTATATTGGGCGCGAGTTTCCCAGCTTCGAAGAGTATCGGGTCGAGGCCGCCGCTGGCCTGGGGCAAAGTGGAATGGTCTGGGAACGCATTGCCAACATTGAACCAGTCTCTGGCGTGGACACCGTTTACGACTTTACTGTAGCCCACCCAGACCACAACTTTATTGCCAACGGCTTTGTCGTCTCTAACTGCGGGGTTCGTCTCATGGGCACGCATCTTGGCCGCGAGGAGCTTGCCCCACACGTCAACAACCTGGCAACCGCTTTGTATCAAAATTGCCCCAGCGGCGTGGGTGAAAAGGGCAGCATCCCCATCACGGTGAGCGAGCTGGACGAGGTGTGCGTCAAGGGCAGCCGGTGGGCGCTGGCCAAGGGCTATGCCCGGCCAGAAGACCTGCCGCGCACCGAGGAGCATGGCTGCATGGCCGGGGCCGACCCCGATAAAGTGAGCAAGCGAGCCAAAGAGCGCGGCAAGTCGCAGGTGGGCACCTTGGGCGCGGGCAACCACTTTATCGAGGTAGACGAGGTGGTCGAAATCTATGACGAGCAGGCAGCCCAAGCAATGGGTTTGTCCTTAGGGCAGGTAGCGGTGCAGATTCACTGCGGTTCGCGCGGCTTTGGTCACCAGATTTGAACCGATTATGTGGACGAGTTCCAATCGGCTGTGCGCAAGTACAAGATTGACCTACCCGACCGCGAGTTGGTCTGCGCGCCGTTCGATAGCCCCGAAGGCCAGAGCTATTTTGCCGCCATGGCTTGTGCGGCCAACTATGCTTTTGCCAACCGGCAGGTGCTGCTGCACCACATCCGGCGCAGTTTCGAACAGGTGCTGGCGGGCCACACTCGTAATTTTGACGTGTTCCAGGTGTACGACATTACCCACAACATGGCCAAAGTCGAAACGCACGATGTGGATGGTCAAAAGGTCAAGGTGTGTGTGCACCGCAAAGGCGCTACGCGCGCGTTTGGCCCAGGCTTTGAGGGACTGCCGCCCGAATATCGAGAGATCGGCCAGCCAGTGCTCATTCCCGGTTCGATGGGCACAGAATCGTGGGTGCTGGTGGGCACCCAGCAAGCGATGGAACAGACCTTTGGCAGCTCGTGCCACGGGGCGGGGCGTGTGATGAGCCGTGCGCAAGCCAAAAGACAGGTGCGTGGCGACAAACTCAAGGGTGAGCTTGAGCACCGAGGCATCACCATCCGCGCTGGTTCTATGCCTGGCCTGGCAGAAGAAGCGCCGCAGGCCTATAAGGATGTTAGCGCGGTGGTTGAGGTGGTGCATCGCGCCGGCATTGCGCGCAAGGTGGCGCGCCTGGAGCCTATTCTCGTGGTCAAGGGTTAGTCAGTATTGCCCGCGCTGCCATCAACCCGGAAGCGGAAGCCTGCACCAATCCGCGAGTGATGCCCGCTCCGTCTCCGCAGGCGTATAGCCCCTTGACCTCGGTTTCCAGGCTGGGCGTCAATTTGAGCCGGTTGGAATAAAACTTGACCTCGATTCCGTACAACAGTGTGTGGGGCGAGCATACGCCCGGCATCACCTGGTCTAGTGCGTGCAGCATTTCCAGCAGGTTGACAATGTGGCGATATGGCAGCACCAGGCCCAGGTCACCGGGTGTGGCGCTCTTGAGCGAGGGGATGACGACCGAGCGGCTGAGTCGCTGGGCGTTGGTGCGGCGGCCGCCTTCCAGGTCACCCAGGCGTTGCACCAGCACGCCACCTCCCAGCAGATTGGCCAGCCGGGCGATAGATTGGCCGTAGGTCACTGGGTCGTCAAATGGCTCGGTAAAGTTTTTGCTCACCAAGAGCGCAAAGTTGGTGTTTTGTGTTTTATGCTCGGCATACGAGTGCCCGTTCACCGTTGTCACACCGCTGGCATATTCCAGCGTCACTTCGCCATGTGGGCAGATGCAAAATGTCCTCACCAGGTCGTCGAAAGTATGTGAATAGAACAAGAACTTGAATTCGTACAACAATTGGGTGATAGGCTCTACCACCGTCGCCGGCAGTTCAACCCGCACTCCCACATCCACCGGATTGCAGGCCAGGGCCAGCCCCAGCTTGGATGCTACGGCTTTTAGCCACGCTGCGCCTTCGCGGCCTGGCGCGATGATTACACACGGCGCGTTGATGACCTCGCCTTTGTGGGTCTCAACTCCAATGATATTGCCGCCGTTGATCAGAATATGCTCAATGGGTGTGCGGGTACTGACGTGCACGCCTCGCCTGACCAGCTCGTCATACATGCGCGCCATGATCTCGGCGCTGCGTTCCGTGCCCAGGTGGCGGATGGGCACCGGAACCAAGCGCAAGCCCGCCAGCACGGCCTTTTTTTCCCAGGCTTCAAATTCATCGGTCCTGCCTCCATAGACCGTCTTGCTTGCGCCATAGTCCAGGTAGATGCGATCCACCTCGTCAATCAACGTTTGCGCCTGCTCTGCGCCCAATAGCTCGGCCAAGTGCCCGCCGGATTCAGGAGATAGCGTTAGCTTGCCATCGCTAAACGCGCCGGCGCCTCCCCAGCCGGTCATGATCGAGCACGGCTGGCAATGGGCGCACCGTTTGCCCTGGCGCGTGGGACAGTGCCGCTTGTCAATGGAATGGCCTTTGTCAAAAATGGCAATCCGCAGGTCAGGCTGGCGGCTCAGTTCCAGCGCGGCAAAAATGCCCGCCGGCCCTGCGCCGACAATGATAACGTCATAATTTTCTGGCATGGGGTGCTCCACTTGTTTGTTGAGCGTATCTTGCTCAACGTAACCTGATTTTTTCTGGCAAGACCACGCGGTCGTCGGGCAGGCGTTGGCCGTTGGTGCTGCGGGCTTGCAGGCGGGTCGAGTTGGCGGCGTCATACATGCCCACGGTCAGGCTGTAATCTCCGGGTGGAATATCTTTTAGCAGTAATGTAATCGTCTCACTCACTACCTCGCCAGGCGCCCACCACGATGTGGGATAAGTGTTACCCAGCGGCATGGCGTCGTGCTGGACGGGGATAGCATTGTTGGCATCCGTCAGGTGCACAAAGATGGTGTAATCACGCGGCATGGCCTGCAGCGCGCGCCAGGCCAGCGTGAGGCGCAAGCTGTCTTTGTCGCGTGATAGCGTATAACCCTCTAGTTGAACTTGGCCCCCCAGATTGACATCTAGGCGTTTGTCAAGCGGCGGCACGTCAAAGTTGCGTTTGCGCCCCGTAATCTCGATTGTTTGTTCCAAGCGTGCCTGTCCAATTTCCCCTGTCCCGTCAAACATCGCAACAACAAGATAATAGCGGCCTGCTTCCATGCCTGCTGGCACGCGCATGTGAACTGCATCGAGCACAAAAGCATCAGGAGGCCATGCGGATGTATTGAGTGGGTTGATTTGCCTGGCAACGATTTGATCGTTTGCTTCGTTGACAAGCCACCAGTGCGCCCACATGTCAGTGCGGCTATCAGCTAGTGCCAGCCAGCCCGCGTTGAATGTGAGCACAGGCGCGCTTTGTGGGTGGGTGGTGGGCGAATCGAGCGAGGCCAGCGCCAGGTCTGGAGTTATTTGCGCCAGGTTTGGCAAAGTTGGATCACGGCGCGTATATTGGGTGAGTTCAATGCCTGCTTGGATGTGTTGGCCGATGCCGGCCAGGTTGTTAGCCAGGTCGTAGAGGATAACTTCCAGCTTGTAGCCATTGCCGGGGGGCAGTCCCTCTGGCAGCGGCAGGAGCAGGCGGTCTGTGATTTTATCGCCAGGCTGCCAGACTGTTGTGGGCAAAAAGCCATAACCGGGTTGCGTATCAATGGATGCCCAACGGTCGTCACGTTCGTCGCACAGGCGTAGGGCAATGCCATAGTTTTCGGCCACCGCTTTGGCCACAGACCAATCGAGCTTGACCAATAGTAGAGTGGGCGCAAGTTGCTCGGTTTGGATGGCGTGCAGGCGTATGCGGTTGCCAAAAGTAGCCAGGATGGGTTCGTTGCCGATGTGTTGACGGCCTTGCACATAGAGGGGGCGCAGGTAAATTTGGCCTAGTTCTGTGCCACTGGCATTTTTGGCAGCCAGCTCTCCGCTTGCATCGGCTAGGCGCACTTGGATTTGATACACCCCCGTGGGCAAATCAGACGGAGCGGTGAGAATGTGCGTTGTGGCTGTTGCGCCGTCAATGGCGTCTAGCCGAGCAGTGGATTGGTCGAGCACGATGGGCGCGTGCAAATTGGGCAGGTGATCGCTCATGGTGGCAAGCGAGAGAGTGGCGCTTAGCGGTGGCCTGGCAGCGGCGCTGGCCCAATTCAGGGTTAACTGGACTGCCTGCCCGGCCAAGATGTTTTGCGCAGATAACTGATAGTCGTCCAGTCGCACCGAATAGCCCTGGGGCGAGTTGAATTTGGGCCTGTCGTGGTGCAGGTATGGCATTTGGATATAGTCCACCGTCTCGTTTAACGTGCCAGGCGGCAGAGGCGGCTGAGTTAAAACGATGACGAGTAAGAGGAGAATGGGCAGGGCGTAGAGCGCGGATTGTCTAATACCTGCCCAATACCTAATACCCGATACCCAATGCCTAACACTCAATACCCAATACCCCAAACAGCCCAACAAGGCCAACAGCGAGATACCCTCGGCGATGGCGCGCAGCGGCGTGCGGCCCAATGCCAGCACGATCGTATGTTGCCCCGGCGGCACATTGAGCGAGACGCGGCCTGAACTGTGCGCCGCTTGGATGGCGGTGGATTTGCCATCTAGGGTGGCCTGCCAGCCTGGCCAGTAGTAGAGAGGAAAGATTAGCGTAGCGTCTGTTTGCGCCACGACCTGCCATTGACGCCAAGTGGCGCGGTGCGCCAGCTCACGAGCAGAAACCAACTCGCCTTGTGTGGCAAACGCGCGCGGGGGTGATGCAGGATTCATCACCAATTCCGAGGTATATGGGCGCGGGCTCACATCGCGCGGCAGCCATTCGTAGGTGATGGTGGTGCCAATGTTGGCCGTAAACAACTCGTACAATTGTAACTTTTCAATTGTCACATCGCCGGCAGTAACCATCAGCCGATCAGGGTTGAGTGGGAGCAGTGCCGCTACTCCCAAGACGGCGGCTGCTACGCTTGCCACACCGACCCGCCAGCGAGGGATGCGCTCGACCAGGAACGCCGTTGCCATTGCGGCAAACAGCGATTGAACCGAGAGAAAGCGCCACGGGAACTGGGTCATGGGCAAAAGCGGTAAATGATCCCATATTGGTTTGGATAGCGGCGTAATCATAAAGGTGGAAAGCAGTAGGAAAGAAAGAGTGATTAGGAAGTAAAAAGTAGCAAGTAGCGGGAGGTGTTTTGAATTTGCCTGCCTCCCATTTCCTGCGGTCACGGGACAGGCTGGACGGCAGGCCAGGGAAACCTGGAATATGAAATATGAAATAATCCCCATCCCCGCCAGGACAGCTTGAGCCAGCCCCATTGCAAAGGGTGAGGCGGCAGTAGAGGTAGTGTCATACACAAATCCAAAAGAAGGTTGCACCAGGTTCAGACTGCGAAAATGCCCCCCGTAGTGAAAATAGCCCGCCGTCAAGGTGCCGGGTTGAACGTTGCCCGTTTCCAAAAGCGGAAGCCAGTACCATGCCGAAAGCGCCAACCCAAGCGCCAACCCTGCGGCCAATGCCGCGTAATTTGAAATTTTGAATTTTGAATCTGAAATTTGAAATTTTGAATTTGCGATTTTGAATTTGAAATTTGTAATTTGGAATATTGTATAGAGCAAAACAAACGGCGAAAAGATGACCACAGCAGATAGCGTATGTGTCACAACTAATCCGCCATAGGCCAGCCCCAGCGCAAGAATGTTGAAACCCGTGCGCCGCTCGATCACATTATCTATGGCCCACAGGATGAGGGGATAAAAGACAAAAGCGTAAAATTCAGACAGCGAATCGCCGCGCACATAGATATTGACCAGGTGGAACGGCGCCAAGCTATACGCCGCCGCGCCCAGCCACGCCGCAGCTTGCGATTTAAAGACGCGCCTGAACCAGCCATAGCTGGCGGCGGCTGCGAACAAAAATCCAAGCGTTTGGGTCAACTTGATGGCGATGAGGATATCTAATCCGGCCAGGTTGAGCAGGCTGGCGATATAGTAGGGTAGGGCGGCATAGTAGCTGAAAAAGGGATAGCCCAGCCCATAGGCGGCATCAGGCATCCAGCGGGCCGGCAAGACGCCCTCGCTCAAGTTGGCGCTCAGTTGGTGGACGCGCCACAGCAAAAAGGGACTATCGCCGCCGCCGCGCGTGTTGACCATGCCCGGCCCCCACAGCGGTAACGCTGCCATCAATGCAAGCGCCAACAGCGCCAGAAAGGGAATTTGAAATTTGAAATCTGAAATTTTGAATCTGAAATTTGGAATCTTGAATCTTGAATTCACTTGATGTTCAGCGTGATCGAATCGGCGGCGGGCTGGCCGGCGGCATCCAACACGTTTAGCCGCTGGTCTGCTTCTGGGATGTATAAACCAAGCAACACTTGCTCGTTGCCTTTGAAATCTGTCCAATCAATCTGATGCTCGTCCACTATTACATCGCCTGGGCGCCAGACCTGGGCCGGGTAATAGCCGCCGGCAGGGGCGCTATCGCCCTGGGCAACGCGTTGGCCGTCTTGCAGCAAGTGGACAAACACGATGAACGGCTGCGCCGGTGTAGATTCGGTGCGCCATACCAACCGCACGTTTACCCCGCCATCGCCTTGCACGGCTTTTGCCTCTAACAATTGTATGCCTTGTTCAAATTGCGCCACCGGCTGGGGCAGGCTGCTATAGGGCGAGGCGCGCAAGCTCAGATAAGCGGGGTGAGCTTGTTGGTCTTTATCGCCCTGGTATAGCGCCCCCTGCCGAATTTCGATCTGTGCTTGCGGCAACAAGGCCGGCCACATGCGGGGCCAATCGTCAAAAGGCCACACCAGCCACAGCGCAGCGCCAGATTCTGGCGTGGTGGGCCGGCTTGGGTCGAATACGTTCACCTGGTCTTTTGCCAACATGAAGCGCAGGTTGGCCCAATCGTTCCACAAACGGTGATCTATCATCACTTGGGTGCTGTTGTTCAGCGCGTCCTGCGCTTCACGGGCCAGGCTGACCCCGGCCGAATCGAACCAATAGGCGGTTTTGGGGTCCAGGGGATAGCGGATAAAATAATCGTAAACTGTGCTTGAAAGACTGATGAGCAGCACGCCGAGTAAGAAACCTGGTTTCTTTAAGAAACCTGGTTTCTGTATCAATGCCTCTAGCGCCAGGGCCGGGAAAACCGCGATGACCGGCAACACACCAGCGGCGCGCAAAAAGTGCGGGCTGTCTTCGGCCAGAATAGTGGGCAGGAGCATGACGGCCGTCCACAAGAGCGCCAGGCCAGCCCCGGCATTAGCCCGCGCCTGTCGCAGGGCCAGGATGATTCCAACGGCAAAGCATAGTCCAATCGCCGGGTCGAACACGGGCCGCCACGGCACATTGTGGCGATAGATGCGGTCACCCTGCACAAAAAACATCCCCAATGCTTTGAGTGTATTGGTAAGGAGCGTTCCGGGCAGATTCCCACCGCTGATGGCCGGGTTCAGCACGCTGGCCTGCCCCACCCGTCCCATGACGATATCCCAGTGAAAGCAGGTGTAAAGTAAAAGTGGCAAAATAATGAGCACTGCAGCGATGATGAACCAGCTTGCTCCTAAAAGCGCCCGGCGGCGAGCCTGCGGGTTGGGGCGCAAAAAGGTGAGCCAGACGTATCCGGCAACAAGCCCTACCACTAGCGGCGTGAATCGCACCGCCAGGTAGGTGTAAAAGCTTAGCCCATATAGCGCGCCGGCGGCCAGCCAGTTTTTCTTGTGGCCGCTTTGCCAGCCGCGGGCAGCTTGCCAGACGGTCAATGCCAAAAATAGCGGCAACAGCACAGCGCGAAAACTGACGTGCGCCAGATGCACCGGCCACAGCGTCACAGCCAGCACCGCCGCGCTGATCAGCCCCACGCGCCGCCCCCACAGCTCACGCGCCATCAGGTAGAGCGCGGGCACAGTGAGCAGGCTGGCAAAAGCTGCTGGCAGGCGCGCTGCCAGCGGGGTGCGCCCCAGCACGCCAACAGAGGCAGCAATCAGATAGATAAAGATAGGCTCGCGGCCATTGTTGGCGGCAAAGTAGAGCGCAAAATCGCCGCGCAAAACATTCAGGGCATCCAGCCCGTTAAAGGCTTCGTCGCGGTACAGGCCAAAGGGTAGGCTGCCCAACGCCCAGAAACGCAAGATGGCGGCCACGGCCAAGATGACCACCAGAGTTAGCAATGTGCTGGCACGGGTTGTTAGCCGGTTCATAATGCGCTGGTTTACGCTTTTATATTTGGCCCGCGCGTTTTTGTAACGCTGCCAGCAATATCTCTTGCGCCATCTGCGGGTTGGCCTTGCCGCGGGTGGCCTTCATCACTTGCCCCATCAGCCATTTCAGCACGGCCTCTTTGCCTGCCGCGTAATCTGCCGCTTCTTTGGGATTATCCGCCAGCACCTGCTCGACAATTCTGCGCAAGGCTTGGGTATCGCTAATTTGCGCCAGCCCCTTTTCTTCTACAATGCTGCGCGGTGGGCGGCCTGTGGCGTACATGGCCTCGAACACCAACCTGGCGGTGTTGAGATTAATCACACCTGTTTCAACCAAGATGACCAGTTCCACCAGATGCTCTGGCTTGATCTTGTCCTCAACCTTAACCTCAACCTTAACCTTGTCCTCAACCTCAACCTCAGCCTCTTCTTTCATCAGCCGGAATAACTCGCCTGTGATCCAGTTGGCAACGGCTTTGCACTTTTCACTGGATGTTTTCCACTTGCTAGCGCACGCTTCAAAATAATCCGCTATTGCTCGTTCTTCGGTGAGCAGCATGGCCTGGTAGTGGCTCAGGCCGTATTCACGCATAAAGCGGTCACGCTTGGCGTCGGGCAGTTCGGGCAACTGGGCGCGGATTGCCCGCACTTGTTCGGGCGATATTTCCAGCGGCGGCAGGTCTGGCTCTGGAAAGTAGCGATAGTCGTGCGCCGATTCTTTGCTGCGCTGCAAATAGGTCTGCGCGCGCGCCTCGTCCCACCCTAGCGTTTCCTGCTCTACCGCGCCGCCGGCTTGCACCACGGCGGTTTGACGGGCGATTTCATAGTCTACCGCCTGGGTCAGGGCGCGAAAGCTGTTCAGATTTTTGATTTCGGTGCGGGTGTAGAGCTTTTCATCGCCCGCCGGGCGGATAGAGACATTGGCCTCGAATCGAATAACGCCCTTTTCCATATCACCGCTGTTGACGCCCAGGTAGCGCAAGATGTGGCGCAGTTTCTCGGCGTATGCCCTTACTTCGTCAACCGAGCGCATATCTGGTTCGGACACAATCTCCATCAGCGGAACGCCAGCGCGGTTATAGTCAATCAGGCTGAGCTCGCCCACGTGCGCGAGCTTGCCGGTGTCTTCTTCTTGGTGAACGCGCGTGATGCCAATTCGCTTTGCGCCAGCGGCGGTCTCGATTTCCAGCCAGCCGTTTCGGCACAGCGGGTACTCGTATTGACTGATCTGGTAACCCTTGGGCAGGTCGGGGTAAAAATAGTTTTTGCGGGCAAAGAGGTTAAAAGGACCGATCTCGCAATTGAGCGCCAGGCCGGTGAGGATGGTGTAAGCGATGGCTTGCTCGTTGATGACGGGCAGCGCGCCAGGCAGCGCCAGGCACACTGGGCAGACATGGGTGTTTGGCTCCACCCCCATGCCGCCCTCAATCACGGCGCACGAGCAAAACATCTTGGAGCGGGTCAATAGCTCGGCGTGAACTTCCAATCCGATGACGGGTTCGTATAGCACAGTTTTTTTCCCTACGGCGCGTTGTCAATATCTTTCACAGAATCCCACATGTGCTGCTGCTGGATTCGTTCCCACGCCAGTTTAGCTGCCTCGTAGCCCTTATCGCGCAGCTTGCGGCTAAAGCCGGGGTCGTAGGTGACGATGGCAAGCGGTGAAATCCACTCGTTGGGGGCGACGATGATACATTCGATTTCTTTGTGGTTGGGGTCCTGGCTCAATCTCACTCGCTTGTTGATGCGGCATAGTTGCTCAAAGTCGTTTTCAAACGTGCCGATGAGCAGCATGTCCAGCACATAGCCAACTTGACCAACAATGCCGAGGGGCGGAGGGGGCAGCGTGCCGCCGCGCCGGGCGTTGGTCAGGCCGCTTTCGGAGGCCAGCTTGTGATAGGGTGAAAGCAGAACGGCGATGATCTGCGTTGCTCCAGCGTCAATGGCCGGGTTCAGGGGCGAATTGTACAGTACTGCCCCGTCCCAGCAATCGGCCTCATCAACCGGCGTGCGCGGATATACAAACGGAATACTAGAGCTGGCAAGCAGATGCTCGTGGTTGATGGTTTTAACTTTTTTATAGGGCGGCTTGCCGGTATTGGGGTTGGGGTCGTTGGTGTAGATGATGGGATGGCCGGTGACGGTATCGGTGGCCGCGATGTAGAGCGGCATGGTCACCTGGGCCAGCTTGTCCAGCGGCGCAAATCGCTCCAGCGTCTGCCGCCACGGCTTGCGGTCGAGCAGGCCCTGCCAGGGAAGCCAGCGAAAAAATCGCTGCATGTCGCGGGTTTTGAGCGTGTCCCACATATTGATGAGCCGGCCCAGCCCGCCCACCGCATACACCGCCGCGTTCATCGATCCAATCGAGTTGCCCACCAGGATGTCGGGGGTCCATTTGGCCTGGTTGATGAGATAATCCATCACGCCCAGTTCAAAGCCGCCTCGTCCCCCGCCGCCCGAAAGGACGAGCGCTCGTTTAGGTTGTTGCTCTGCCACAGGTCACCTCCCGTGTAGTTTAAAGAGATTTTACCACGAAGACACCAAGATACAATTCTAGTTGGCCATCACCCCGTTTTTGGCTTCGCGACATTCGCAGGCTTCTACCGCCACGTTGTCCTTGACCAGATTGCCGTCATATTCTGATAGCGTTCCTACCGCGCGCCAGCCTGAAAGCACCAACGGTATAGGCCCATCGGCTGCAATCCATTGGCCGTTATAACGCCTGGCAATGTGAACGTGGGTGCCGTTGCTGACCCCGCCCTCGCAGGATGGATGTCCAATGCGGTCGTCGGGTTGCAGGCGCGCCCCCGCCGCCACACGATCTTGGGCGCTAATGTGCAGATAAAAGATGGTCCAGCCGGTTTGTTCAAATCCATCGCCATCCAGGTCAACTATTACAGCGCCATTGCTGCTGCGCACCACCAGCCCGTCTGATGAACTAGTGACCCAGGCATCGCTGTCATAACACCCCAACTCTTGGCCGGGCGGGGTAAAATCTATGGCTGCCCATGCGCTGCCAGATCCCCACGCGCCGTGCGGTCCGCCGGTATAATACCAGGTGTCTCCGTCGCTCCACGGCAGGCGCAGAGGCGGCTGGGTCAGGCCTGCCGGCAGCAGCGGCTCGACTGTGTAGGCGAACGGGTCGCCAAAGAGCGACACATAGGTGGCATAAAATCCCTGCGGTCCCGCAGCAACCTGCCAGGCGTCATAACTGGAGGTCAGGGCCAGGGCGGTTTGTATGCCTACCGTGCCGGCATTGAGGCCGGGCGCAATGCGCGCTCGTGTGCCATCGCCAAAGCGCACGGTAGAGTAGCCGCGCTCGTTCCACCCATAATAACCGTCGTTCAGGTGGTCGGCGGCCCATGCCAGTTGCTTGTACAACCCTTGCCGGCCCGCATCCATATAGCCGGCGGGATAGGCGATGCTTGGCGCATCTAATGTGGCGCGCGTCATCCAGCCTGCCTGGTATTCAATCAATGCCAACAGCACCCGCGGACCGACGCTGTAGCGCTGCGCCACCAGTTGCACAATTTGCGCTCCCGAAAGATTTTGGTCATCCAGATTTTCAACATAGCTCTTGAGATATCCGCCATGCGTATCTATAAAGGCCACAATGTCAAATTGCGTATAGGCTGGGCCATAGACTAGCTCGCTATCAGGGATGATTTTAAAGCTCGGGCTGACGCGATTGACCTGAATCGGGACGACAATGGGCTGCCCCACTCGCAGATTGTCCACATCAATCAGCGAATTGCGCGCAGTTAACTGCTCTATGGTGACTCCATATTCCACCGCAATCTTGCCCAAGGTGTCGCCAGTTTGGACCAGGTAAAGCTCGGTGGTTTCGGGTGGCGGTGTGCGGGTGGGATCGGGCGTGGGGGCGATCAGGGTCGTATGGGTGGCTGGGCGGCTGGGCGTGGGCTGGTCAGGCTGCGGCATAACCGCATGCGGCATAGGTGTCGCTATCTGCGACGTCATGGGCTTGGGGCGCGCGCAGGCCGCCAGCGCGACCAGCAGTACTATTAATAACCCATGCCGTCTCCAATGTCGTCTATTCAAAAAGTGCTCCTTGCTTGTGCCAGATTGGTGCTTACTGTACCGCAACTGCTAGATTCTGGCAAATGACGTGCTTTTGCGTTTCGACATGGATCATGTTACACTCTATGTGCACTCTTTGCCTGGATTCCGCAGTTCGCGCATCCCCATGCGCGAACATTCTCGACAATCGGCTTGCATGGGGATGCAAGCCTACGGGCGCGAAAAATAGGCTTTGTCAAAAGTAAAGCTAGAAAGTAGTTGTAATGCCTTTTGCGCAAGTGAATGACATTGAGCTGCATTATCGGATGGTGGGCCAGGGCCAGCCACTGTTGCTGCTGCACGCGGGTTGGGGACTGGCCATCAACGGCTTTACCTATCAAGAGCAAGTGTTGGCCGACGAATTCTGCATGATTGTGCCAGACCGGCGCGGCTATGGCCGCTCGACGCGAGTGCGGCAGCTAGAGCCAGATTTTCACTGGCAGGCTGCGCGAGATATGGTCGCTTTGCTCGATGCACTGAAGATGGATTCCACTTTTGTCTGGGGGCACAGCGATGGCGCGGTGATTGGCGCGTTGATGGCTATTACTCAGCCTGTCCGTGTGCGGGGCCTGGTCTTTGAGGGAGGGCACTTGCATAATCGCAAAGCCAACTCACAGGCTGCCTTTGAGGGGTTGTATCATGATCCCGTTTTATTGCCCGAACCTGCCCAGCGCAAGATGGCAGCCTATCACGGCCACGATGGCTGGCAAGAGGTCATTCGCAACTGGGCCGGCGCGTGGCTGAAATTGGCCGAGCGCCAAGGTGACCTGTACAGCGGGCGCTTGAGCGAGATTGCTTGCCCCACCCTGGTGATTCTAGGCGGACAGGATGAACACACTTCCGTTAGCGAGATGGAAGAACTGACGCGCCAAATCCCCCATGCACACCTTTCGGTTTATCCCCAAGCAGGCCACGGCGTTCACGATGCCCGCCTGGCTTGCGAGGATTGCACACGGGAGGTGCGCCAATTCATTTCAAGGCAGCCAAATTGTAACCTGCGGGAGGGTAGGTTGCTGGGAGGTCAGGTTGCATCCAGCTAGATGGCTAGTATTTTTTGTGTGCGTTATGTTGGCTCTTACGGCTTGCGTGCCGATCACCCCGTGCGGGCAAGAGCGTGGGATCATTATTCCCATTGATCCAGCGCCGCCGGCCCCGACCAAGCTGGAAGGGAATTGGCTGCCGGTGCCGGCACAGATTCCACCGCAGCCAGGTTTTGGCGTTGGAGTGCCGGCGGATGAACTATCACCAGAGGTAGCCGGCTTGTTGGGAGTCAGTTGGTACCTCACGTGGGCGCCTTTTTCTTGGAATGCTCCGCCCGGCGTAGATTTTTGGCCTATGGTGCGCGTGTCGCAGCTTGATATCTGGCCGTCTCTAGGCGAGATTGCCCAACTGGCTGCCGAGCATCCCGGTGCTACCTGGATTGTGGGCAACGAGCCGGATGTAGAGTGCTTGCAAGACGATATGCCCCCGCGGCAATATGCCATGGCCTATCATAGCGTTTATTCGGCCATCAAAGGCGCCGACCCCACTGCCCGCGTTGCTATTGCAGGCGTGGCCCAGTCCACGGAACTGCGCTTGCGCTACCTCGACCAGGTGCTTGATAGCTACCGTGAGTTCACCGGCGACCCGATGCCGATAGACGTGTGGACGCTGCATGCCTATGTGTTGAATGAACAACGTGATTCTTGGGGGTCGGGTATCCCGGCTGGCTTTGCAGAGGCTGCCGGCGAGCTGGTTGAAATTGACCAGCACGACGATATAGAGCTGTTCAAGCAGCGCATTTTGCGTTTCAGGCAGTGGATGGCCGCTCGCGGCTATCGTGACTGCGAACTGGCAGTGACGGAATACGGCATTCTGATGCCGCCCGATTATGGTTTTGACGCCGAGCGGGTGAGTCGCTTTATGTGGGCAACCTTTGACTATTTCCAGACGGCCACCGATCCTCAAGTGGGTTTGCCTTCAGATGGCAATCGGCTGGTGCAGCGATGGGCGTGGTTTAGTTCTAGTTTCTGGCAGTATCCCACGAGCGATTTGATTGACCCCGCCACCGGACAGTTGACGCAAGTCGGGCACGCTTTTGCCGAGTATGTGCGAACGCGGGTCAGGAACTTGGATTAAGAGGATAGTGCAGAATGAAAAAAATGATAATTGCTTTACTGGTTGTGGTAATGCTCGTTCCAAGCCTGCACTCGCCTGTGATGGCCCAATCGCCGGACAACGTGCGCCTGGCGGCTTTGGAAATTGCCATTTGGCCAGAGTACGATCAATCTGGAGTGCTGGTTATCTACCGCGCCCAGGTCGCCCCAGCTGTGCCTTTGCCGGCCAATGTGCTTTTACGCATACCTGCTACGGCGATGGGGGGCAAGCCGCACGCGGTGGCGGGCAATGATCCGCTGCAAGGCTTGCTCAACATTCCCAACACTGTCACGCCGCAAGAGGATTGGCTGTTGGTATCATTTACCACGGCTTATTCGGCCTTTCAGCTAGAATTTTATGATGCGCTCGACACAGCCAAGGCCGAGCGTAGCTATACCCTCAAGTGGCCGGGCGATATGAGCGTAGATAATGTGATACTGCAAGTTCAAGAGCCGTTTGGCGCAAGCCAGTTTCTGGTGACGCCGGCGGTTGACGCCGGGCAGAGAGAAGCGAGTGGGCTGGTTTACCATCAAGCCAACCTGGGCAGTTGGCCGGCGGGGCAGGCCAGTTCGATTGTGTTGGCCTATAGCAAAACAGACGCGCGCACATCGGTAGAGGCGCTGCGCCTGGGCGCGCCCACATCTACCCCACAAATCGCCGCCGCTCCCGCTGCTAATCCAACTTGGCCACCCTGGATGATTGGCGGGATTGTGCTTGGCATTGGGCTGATTATTGCGGGCATGATCTGGTACGTGCTCTCGCAGCGGGGTGATGATCAGGGTGGATATGTTCCAACGGCGGCGCAGCGCAATAAGCGTGGGTGGTCACGCAAAGGACAACACGCAATTCAACGTTCGCGGCCCAGGCTTCCTTTGGGTGAAGCGGAGCAAGAACCAGCCGCCGGTTTTTGCGCGCAGTGTGGGCGAACGCTGCAAGCTGGCGATACCTTTTGCCCGCAGTGTGGCACGCGCAGGCGCAAAGCCTGAAAAGCAGGCCCGCCGGCGGGTATGCTTTTCTTGCTGGATCAACTCGCTCTATCTGGGCGGCGCGCAAACAGCACAACAACCACAATAGCCACCACCGCAATCAAAATGCCCCAAATAGGCCAAGTGACCCCGCCCGATGGCGGCGGGATGGGGGTGGGGAGAGGAATGGGTGTGGGTAGTGGGGTAGCCGTGGGTGGAGGTGTGGCTGTGGGGATGGGGGTGGGCAATGGCGTGGGAGTGGAGGCGGCGAATCCTAGCTGTTCTTCGGCCTTGGACAAAATGCTTCTGGCATAGCCATAGTTGTGTACCCCAAAGCTCCCCTCGTTTTCTACAAAGCTAATATTGCTGACAGCCTTTTCATAGGCAACTTGATACTCGCTTTTCTTTTCTGCTCTAACATCCCAATCAGCATGAGCGCTTCTAACGACTGTGAGGGGCTGCGCCAGAGCTTTGATCTTGTCCTTTATCTCGCTTTGATGCGTGTCAATGATTGCCTGCATGGCCATTGGGTCAAGTTGGGGCGCTAAGCTTGCGCCTGAGGCCTGATGACATGTGCTGCAAGAGCTAGGCTGTGTTTTTTCGGCCGTGCCGGGCATAATGATCTTCCAGTTGTGGGTGGCAGTATCGCCGGGGTCGGCGTTGGCGGCCGTGCCAGGCATGTGGCAAGAAGCGCAGCCTGGGCTCAAGTGTGGCGATGGCTTGTCGTCAACATCGAATGCGCCGCTACCCTCAATCATTTCTAGCATGGAATATTTCACTTCAAGGCCGGGCGTCAGCGGGCGGCTGCCCCCGCTGGTGGCCGTGTGGCAGGTGACGCAGAGCGCATAACTTGACTGGCGCAGCAGTGAGTTAGCGGGCTGTGCGCCTGGTTGATGCGAAGCATGGCACACCTGGCACGTAATACCAAATTGCGCTGTCTTGAGGGTGGGTGTTATCGCAGTCGAATCGCCGGCTTGAATGGCCGCGCTCAAAAAGATGTAATCTGCGCTGTGACAGCCCAAGCATGAATCGCTTGCCTGGGTGGATTTTTGTAAAGCTTGCAGCGCCTGGGCATGGCCGCTGGCTGACCATTCACTATACTGCAGACGATATTCTTTGGCATGCCCATCAATCCACCAGTTGGCGTCACTGGCCGCGCCGCTGGGTTTGGATGGAATAAAATTTTTCTCTGTCAATTTGTCCCCAGGCATATAGCCAAGTGGATAAGCATAGCTGTTGCCTTCTACTGCCGGGCTGATGCCGCGTGTGTGGCACTGGCCGCAGGTGTCCGACGCCAACGCCTTGATCTTGTTGGCGGGTATGTTGTCTTTAGATGGCTTGAGAACATGCTCTCCGCCAGGCCCGTGGCAGGCTTCACAGCCAATGCCCAGTTCAATATAGCTTTCCGTCTTGGAATCATAGCCCGTGGTGTGACAGCCGGCGCAGCTCTTCAGCCAATCGTCACCACCGGCGACATTTTGCCATTGATTATCTGAGCCGGCCGGCCCTTGCCCGGCAACGTTCCACTGGCCTGTTCCCAGCACCAAGCGTCTTGTTTTGGCGTCGCGAAGGATATAGCGTTGGCGATAGCGCGAACCTATGGTCAAGATCACGTCCCTGGCATCATACCTGAGCCTGCTGTCGGTGACAACCCTTGCAAATTTTGTAAAATCTGCCAGGATGGCAGTGGTGGTAACTTGAGGGTCTTGGACCATGTGTGGATGTAGGGTAGTGGCCCAATTGGCATGTTGTTCTGCATGACAGCCTGCGCACGCTTGCGATCCAACGTAGGTGACGGGAGGCTCGTTACTTTGCGCGTTTGCAATGGTGATGCCGATGGGCAACAGGAAAAGAACAAGAGCGATCGGAGGGAAGAAAGCCCTTTTTTTCATAGAGTATATATCACCTTTCTCAACAGGCTGAACAAAGTTGAGGGCGCTTAGAGCCTATCCCAAAGTTATTTTTGTACTGGCGAAATGGGATTTTAGGGTAGGCCCTTATTTGGGCCGCAATGAAACGCATTCTTGAAAACAATTTTACCACAAGTCTCAACATATATGAAAAAAATAGATTGTCACACAAAATGCAAGTTTACTGTTGACAGGTCATGGGGTATATGCTATAGTCTCAAAGAGTTGGATAAGGGGGCATTTTATGAATGTGAAACTGATTGTGGGGGGAGCGGTTATTTTTGCGGCTGTAGCCTTTTTAATTGTGTCTGCAGTGCAAACTTCGGCGCAATATGCTTATTCGGTAGAGGACGTGATTGAAAAGCAAGCTGCCTTGGTAGATGGCAAGACTAATCTACGCGTTTCGGGTTTTGTGATTGGCGATAGCATCCAGTATAATCCCAAGACGATGGAGCTGGCTTTTGACATTGTAGATACTCACGCCGAGCTGCAAGCGCCCCAGCGCATTTTGCATGTGGTGGCCAACGGGCATGTCAAGCCAGACCTGTTGCAACACGAGGCCCAGGCGACGCTCACCGGCAAGCTGGGCGCCGATGGCGCTTTTTATGTGGCGCCAGGCAATGACAGCTTGTTGCTCAAGTGCCCAACGCGCTATGAGGAAGCCGTGCCGACGCCTGCTTCCGAGTTGCCAGCTACGGTTGCGCCATAAGTTGCTAGTGCCTTGGTCAAAAAACGCAAAGAGTGATTGGCGTGCTCTTTGCGTCTTTTATGTTAGGTGAGGGAAGGGTATGGTTTCAGATGTTGGGTTGATTGCATTGCTTTTGGCCGGGGTATGCGCTTTGTTTGCCTTGCTTGCTTCGCTATGGGGTGTGCTGCAAAAGCGCGCCGATTGGATGCTGGCCGGGCGCAACGCAGTTGTGGTGCTTGCTCCTCTGCTTACCCTGTCGGTGCTGGCGATTATTTATGCCAACCTGAGCGGCGACTATCGCCTAGAGTACACCGCGCAGGTTTCCAGCAATGCCACGCCAACTTTGCTCAAGATCACGGCCTTGTGGGGCGGGCAGAATGGTTCGCTGCTCTTTTGGGCGTGGTTAATGTCGCTGTTTTCCGGCGGGGTGCTGTTGCGCAAGTGGCAAAAAAATAACGACCTGATTCCGTATGTGGCCGGCGTGCTGGCCTTTGTGCAGTTTTTCTTTATCGCGCTGGTGGTGTTTTACGCCAATCCCTTTGCCAAGCTGTGGGCCTTGCCCAGCGGGCAGGTGATTGGGGCGGTACTGCCGCCGGCTGGCGCGCTGCCCTTTACTGCCGCAGATGGCAACGGCCTGGCCCCGCTGTTGCGCCACCCCGGCATGATCATTCACCCGCCCTTTCTCTATCTTGGATTTGTAGGCTTGGCAGTGCCTTTTGCGTTTGCTGTGGCGGCTTTGCTTTCGGGCCGCTTGAATGATGATTGGATCCGCGCCACGCGCCGCTGGACATTGATGGCGTGGCTGTTCCTTTCGATGGGCTTGTTGCTTGGCATGCGCTGGGCCTATGACGTGATGGGCTGGGGCGGCTATTGGGGCTGGGATGCGGTGGAAAACGCTGCTTTGCTTCCGTGGCTTTCTGGCACGGCCTTTGTGCACTCGGTGATGATCCAAGAAAAGCGCGCCATGCTCAAGATTTGGAACATGTTCCTCATCATCTGGACCTTTTGCCAGGTTATCTTGGGCACATTCATCACCCGCACCGGCGTGATTTCTTCGGTGCACAGCTTTGCGCGCTCGTCTATTGGCGGGCCGTTTTTGGGCTTTACGGCTGTCACCCTGATTGGCTCGGTGAGTTTGCTGTTGTACCGGCTCGACAGCCTGCGCAGCGATAACAAGCTAGACAACCTGCTCTCGCGCGAGTCGGTCTTTTTGCTTCAAAATGTTCTTTTCATGCTCATCAACTTTGTAGTGGGCCTGGGCACCTATTTCCCTATCCTCTCTGAATTAGTGACCGACAACAAAATCACCGTCGGCCCGCAGTATTATAATCAAATGGTCGGCCTGCTGTTGGTTCCCTTGATGTTGCTGATGGGCGTTGCGCCCTTGGTCAGTTGGCGCTCGGCCTCATTGCAAGCGTTGGGCCGCCTGTTATGGGTGCCGGCTGCAATCGCAATGGTGGTGATAGTAGTGATGGCGGTGATGGGCATTTCGAACGTTCTGGCTTTGTTGGGCTTTTGGCTGGTAGCCTTTGCTGCGGCGACCACGCTGATTGATTATGCGCGCGGGGTAGCGGCGCGCCACAAGAGCACCGCTGAAAGCTATCCGTTGGCGTTATGGAACTTGGCCGGGCGCAACCGGCGGCGTTATGGCGGCTATCTGGTTCACATGGCGGTGATTTTGTTTGGCCTTGGCGTTATCGGCACGCACTTTTTTCAGGTGGAAACGCAGCGCACCCTAGAGCCGGGGCAGTCTTTTACCATCGGCGGCTATACCATCCAATTTGCTAACCTGGAGATGGTGCCTACTGCTGAGGCTGATAAGCAGATATTGGCCGCGCGGGTGACTGTATCGAGCGGTAGCTCTAGCAATGTCATGCGCCCCTTTCAGGAAATCTATGACAACGGCGAGCAAATGACGCCGCCGGCGCTGCTGTCTTCGGTCAAAGAAGACCTGTATGTGTTATTGGCAGGTTGGGGAACGGATGGGTCTTGGGCTACCTTGAAGGTTTTTATCAATCCATTGGCCAGTTGGCTGTGGATTGGCGGGTTGGTATTTATCTTTGGCACGTTGGTGGCGGCCTGGCCGGTAGCAGAGGGCGCTAGGCGGAAGACAAGTTGACTGTAGGAGGAGCATGAGCATGAGGTTCTACGTTTCACGTTTCACGTTTCACGTTTCCCTTGTTCTTTTCAGTCTGCTTTTCGCCTGGCCTGTTTTTGCCCAAACCGGCACCGTGACCGATGACCAAGTGAATGCGGTAGCCAAAAAGCTCAACTGCCCGGTGTGCGAAAACATCCCGCTGGACGTGTGCGATACGCCGGCGTGCATTCAATGGCGCGATCTGATTCGCCAAAAGCTGCAAGCCGGCGAGACGCCGGAGCAAATCATTGTCTATTTTCACGAAACCTATGGCGACCGTGTTTTGCAAGAGCCGCCCAGGCAAGGCTTTACGGGCGCATTGTGGATATTGCCCGTGGTGGGGGTTGTGGTTGGGGCGGTCATCTTTGGGCTGGCGCTGCGCTCAATGTCGCCTGGGCGCAGCGCCGTCGCTAGAGCCGCGCCCACACCGCTGCCTAAAGCTGAACTCCAAGACGAGTACCGCCGCCGCTTGGAGCAAGAATTGGAAAAGATCAGATGACGAATGGCAAAACGCAAACGACGAATGACGGCGCTCGGCGGTTGTTGGCCGCCTGCCTAGTCGGCAGGCAGGTTGGTCGTTGGTCGGTGGTCATGATTGTGTTGGCCTTTGTGGGCTTGCTGGCGTTTGGCTTGAAGAATCGCAATGCCACCCAGCCGCTTGAAGGCGCCCAGGCTCCCGATTTTGTTTTGCCTCTGTTCGGCGGTTACGAGGCAGGCCTTGGGCCGCAGGTGCAGCTTTCCAGCTTGCGCGGCAAGGTGGTGGTGGTCAATTTCTGGGCTTCGTGGTGCATTACATGCCGCGACGAGCAAGAGTTTTTAGAGCAGGTCTGGCAGCGCTACAAAGATGAAGCCATAGTTTTTTTGGGCGTAGATTATCTAGATACCGAACCGGCTGCCCGCCAATATTTGCTAGAATTCAAAGTGACCTATCCCAATGGGCCTGACCTCAAGAGCAAAATTTCTGACCAGTACAATATCCTGGGCGTGCCCGAAACCTTTGTGGTAGATAAATCTGGCAAGATTGTGCTGTTTCGCCCGGTTCCGCTTTCTGAATCTTGGGCGCAATCCGAGTTTATTGCCACAATTGAGAATGCATTAAAGCAATAGATGTAACTGCTCACCCTCCCGCAGGTTTGAACGCTTTTGGATGAGCAAGCGCAACTGGCCCAGGCCGCCACATTTGTAACCTGCGGGAGGGTAGGCTGAGCAGTTACCAATAGATTCTATCGGAAATAGCCTATTTCTGAGAATCTAATAGATTAACGAGTGACTGGCTATGGACATTACAGCGATTCTAATTGGGTTGGCGCTTGGGGCTGCGGTGGCGCTTTATGTGTTGCAGCCTTTGGTTCGCCGGCAGCGCCGGGTGATTGACCCCAGGGGTGAAACACGGCGCGAAACGCTAGAAGCCGAGTACCGCGCCGCGCTAGATGCGATCCGCGATCTGGATTTTGACTTTCAAACCGGCAAGGTGTTGCAAAAAGATTATGGAGTCTTGCGCGAGAAATACGCAGCCCAGGGCGCGGCGCTGCTAAAAGAGCTTGATCAGCTTGGGGGGCGGGTACGCAAAGAGCGAGCGGCCGGGACTGGCGCAGACGAAATCGAGGCGATGATCCGCGCGCGCCGCAAGACAGCCGCCACGCAAGCCTGCCCGATTTGCGGCCAGCCTTTTTTGCCGGGCGACCGTTTTTGTGCCAAGTGCGGCGCTTCATTGGAGGCAAAAACTTGATTCGCTCATTTATGTATGCTATGCTGGCTGTGTCGCTACTGCTGATGGCGGGCTGTTCGACGGTAGGCGCGCTGCCCGATGAGGCCATTCCCATTATCCCGCCAACCAAAATGGCCCAGGCCGCCCCTGGCGCAGTGGCGCAGGTTCAGCCTACCGCCGCGCCGAGCCAACCAACGGCCACGCCGTCACTGTCAATCGAGCCGCCCCAGCCGGCGGCTACCGGCCAGGCTGTTGTGGTTGCCCAACTGGCGAATGGCACAGCCAATGCCTCCATCCCCGCCGGCATTGAGCTGACGCTGTATGCATTATCATCAAGTATGGAGACGGTGATCTTGACCCGCACGGCGCAGGTAGATGCGAACGGGCAGGCGCGCTTTGAGGGGCTGGATACTACACCAGGTGTGCTGTACTCTGTGGTGGCTGACTATCAGGGAGTATTTTACTTTACCGATCCCCAGCATTTTGCATCCGATCAACCGATGTTGAACCTGGCCCTGACGGTATACGAGCCTACCCCCGACCCCGGCGTGATTCGGGTGGATCAGATGCACGTGATTTTAGATGTGCAAGCGGCCAGCATCAAGGTGGACCAATTGTTGGTTGTGTCGAATACCGGCGACCGCGCTTTTATTGACAGCGATGGACTGTCGTTGCGGGTGCAGTTGCCCAGCGGCGCAGTCGGGCTAAATTTCGATGATAGCGAGCTGGGCGGGCGATATTTGCCAACTGAAAGCGGCTTTGCCGATACCGAGGCGGTGTATCCGGGCGAACGCACCCACCAGATTTTGTTTTCGTATGTTTTGCCGTATAATGGTCAATCGCTAGAGGTGGCTCTGCCCATCGCTTACCCGGTGCAAAATATCAATTTGCTGCTGCCAGAGGTGGGCGTGCAGCTCAGCAGCCAGCAGTTGAATCTGGCCGGCTCTCGCCCAACGCAAGGCGCGACGTATTTGAATTTTAGCACGGCGGCGCCCCTGGCGGCGGGACAGGCGCTGTCATTCAAGCTGAGCGGCGCAGTTGCAGGCGCGGGCGGCGCTGCGTCTGCTTCTACCAACTCGCTGTGGCTGATTCTGGGTTTGGCAATTGTAACCGTCGCTGTAGTGGTGGCGGCGTTGTGGTGGAGATCGCGCCAGCCTGAAGCGGTGGATGAGGCAGAGGAATTGGGTGACCCGAAAGAACTGGGCGACCCAAAAAAACTGGGTGACCCAAAAAAACTGGGTCAGAATAAATTGCTGGATGAAATTGCTGCGCTGGATGATGCTTACGAAGCGGGCCAGCTCGCCAAGGGCGAGTATCGGCGCGAGCGCGAGGATCTCAAGACGGCGCTGGTCGAATTGATGGACAAAGGGAAAAACCTTTGATGAGCAAAGAAAACTCCCTTTGATGAGCAAAGAATAGGCATGATCAAAAATAAAGTTTATCGGAAATAACGTAGCCAACGTATCCCCATACGTTGGCGGACTGGCATGGGGATGCCCGTCCTGCTATTTCCGATAAGGTCTAATAGCAGGCTGGGCATCCCTATGCCCAGCCGCTATAGAGAATAGTTGTGATGATTCAGGTCAAATCGCTGGTGAAATCGTTTGGGCCGGTGGTGGCGCTGCGCGGTGTCAACTTGGCTGTGGCCGAAGGTGAGTTTGTCACACTGGTTGGGCCAAACGGCGCGGGCAAAACCACGCTGCTGCGCATCTTGGCAACCCTGTCTCGGCCCACCTCGGGGCGGGTGAGCATTGGCGGGCATGCGCTGCCAGAGCGCGCCGCAAAAGCGCGCCGACAGATTGGCCTGGTCAGCCACCAACCGCTGCTGTATGGCGACCTTTCAGCAAAAGAGAACCTGCGCTTTTACGGGCGCATTTATGGCGTGGCCGATCTTGAAGCGCGTATTGATGAGGTGCTGAGTATTGTGGGCCTGGCGCACCGCCGCCATCACCTGGTGCGCACGTTTAGCCGGGGCATGCAGCAGCGCCTGGCCATTGCGCGCGCGGTGTTGCATCGCCCGCGTCTGATGCTGCTGGATGAGCCATACACGGGGCTAGATCAAGACGCCGGCGGGCGCTTGGAGCAGGTCTTGTCATCTGTGGGCGCCGAGGGGCGCACGGTGATTATGACTACCCACGACCTAGAGCGCGGCTTGGCCGTGGCCGACCGGGCAGTGGTGCTTGCCAAGGGGCGGGTGGTGTTTGAGGCCAGGCGGGCGGAAACCGACAGTGCGGCCTTTCTGGAGGCGTACCGGCAGCACACTGCCCAAAGCGCCGGTTGAGTTAAAATGTGAAATTTTTACACGCCGTCTTTGCCATCATTGCCAAAGACCTGATTGCCGAGCTGCGCACACGCGAGATGCTCAGCTCAATGCTGACCTTTGCCGTGCTGGTCAGTGTGGTGTTCAACTTTGCCTTTCAATTGCGCGCTGATGATGTGCGCGTGGTTGCGCCGGGCATGTTGTGGGTCACCATCACTTTTGCCGGCACGTTGGGGCTGGGCCGCTCGCTGGCGATTGAGCAAGACAAGGGCTGTCTGGATGGGCTGCTGTTAGCGCCGGTAGACCGCAGCGCCATTTACTTTGGCAAGCTGCTGGCCAATGCCTTGTTTATGACGGCAGTGGAGGTGGTGATCCTGCCGCTGTTTGTGGTCCTGTTCAATTTGCCTTTCATCCGGCCCGGCCTGATTGGGGTGGTGATTTTGGGCACGTTGGGTTTTGCGGGAGTGGGCACGCTGCTTTCGGCCATTGCGGTCAACACTCGCGCGCGCGAAGTCATGCTGCCCATTTTATTGTTCCCCGTAACCTTGCCGGCGATCATTGCGGCGGTCAAGGCCACGGCGGGCATTTTGGATGGCGCCCCCCTGGCCGAATGGCAGCAGTGGTTGAACATCTTGCTGGCTTTTGATGTGATACTGATTACGATCTCGATGCTGACCTTTGATTTCATTGTTGAAGAGTGAGGAGGAGGTAGGGGTGAAGACAGGGCAAGATCGTTTGGGCGCGGCGCTGGTGGTTGTCAGCGGCGTCTTGGTGCTGGCGGCGCTGGCGCTGGCGCTGGTGGTGGCCCCGCGCGAAGCCAGGATGGGCGACGTGCAGCGCATTTTCTACTTTCACGTATCGGTAGATTGGGTGGGCTTTTTGGCGTTCTTTGTCACGCTGGTGGGCAGCGTCATGTACCTGCGGACCAACGCGCGCCGGTGGGATATTTTGGCGGCATCGTCGGCAGAGCTAGGCGCGGTGTTTTTGACCATGGGCGCGGTCAGCGGCAGCCTGTGGGCGCGTCCCACCTGGAACGTATGGTGGACGTGGAACCCGCAATTGACCCTGGTGGCTTTTACTTGGCTGATTTACCTGGCCTACCTGGGGCTGCGCGGCGCGGTAGAAGACCCGCAGCGCCGGGCGCGTTTTTCGGCGGTGTATGGTATTGTGGCGTTCATCACTGTGCCGTTGACCTTTTTGCTCAACCGCCTGTCGGCCTTTACCGAGCACCCGGTGGTGGTGGGCCCCAGCGCTGCTAACCCAGAAGGCGGCCTGGGCCTCAGCGCGACCATGCGGCTGGTCATGTTTTTTAGCTTGTTTACGTTCACATTCGTTTACGTGACGTTGTTGCGCTTGCGCGTTCGGCTTGAGCATGCCGCAGATGCGCTGGCGTTGTTGCGTGAAGAAATTGCGCTATCGTAAGTGGAGAAAAGTGAGATGAATGAAAGCACCAAATTGATCTTTTTGGCCGCCGCTTATGCGGTGTTTTGGATAGGCACGTTTGGCTATGTGTTCTTTATGCAGCGCAAGCAGCGCGCGCTTGAGCAAGACCTCGAGGCGCTCAAGACCTTGTTGGAAGAAGAACGCAAGAGCAAGGCCCAATGAGCGAGGTGATGGCATGATGGTTCAAGGTCAATCGGCAGCGCCCAGCCCAGTGGAGCGTTTTCAAGTCTTTTTGCACGCCCTCGTTTTTGTGTTGGGGTTTAGCACGGTGTTTGTGATTTTGGGAATGGCCGCAACCGGCCTGGGGCGATTGATGGGCGGCTCGGTGGATATTTTGGCAAAAATAGGCGGATTGGTCATCATCATTTTTGGCTTGTTTACCATGGGCCTGGTCAACATTCCCTTTATGAATTATGATACCCGCATGCAAATGACGGGAATGCGCGACCTGGGCTTTGTTTCTTCATACCTCATGGGCATCTTTTTTTCCGCCGGGTGGACGCCGTGCGTTGGGCCGACGCTGGGGGCAATCCTTACGCTGGGTTTTCAGGAAAACACCGTAATGCAAGGGGGCTTTTTGCTGTTGGGCTATTCTTTGGGTTTGGGCATTCCATTCTTGCTGACCGGGCTGGCGGTAGATCGAGCCATGCTGGTACTGCGCCGCTTGCGCCGCTATATGCCGGCCATCAAGCTGGTCACTGGCGGACTGTTGGTTTTGATCGGTGTGCTGTTGTTGGTGGATGCTTTTCACATTTCTACGCCGGGCTGGGTGCCCACCTTTCGCAACCTCAAGATTTGGACAGTGCAAAGCCCCTTCCAACAGTCTCTGTTCAGCGTTGAATCTGGGCTGATTTCCGGCGGAGCGGCGCCCACGTTTTTTGTGGCGGTGCTGGCGGGCTTGCTGTCGTTCCTATCGCCATGCGTCTTGCCGCTGGTGCCGGCTTATATTAGTTACCTGGGTGGGCAGGCCGTGGCGCGGCAACCCGATGGCAAATAAATAAAAAGCCAGGTTTCTGCAAGAAACCTAGCTTCTGAAGAGGAAATAACTTGAGCGAAATCATTCTTTATACTAAACCTAACTGTAAGCTGTGTGAAGAAACCGAGTCTTGGCTGCGGCAATTGGGGGCGACCTGGAAAGCGGTTGATATTACGGCCGATGTCGCGCTGTATGGGCGATACCAAACCAGGGTCCCTGTTGTGGTGTTGGATAGCTATGAACTATCGGCCCCTTTTAGCTTTGATGGTTTGGCGGCATTCTTGAACCATCCCGGAGTGCATAAAAGCGTGGCCAGGACCTTGCCAGCCGAGCGAAACGAGGATGGCCTGGCTTTTAAAATATCAGCCTGGTTTGCGCGCCATTGGCTGGCTTTTATCAATACCATCATTGCAATTTACCTTGGTTTGCCATTGCTGGCGCCGGTGTTGATGGTTAATGGGCTGAATGGGCCTGCCAGCGTCATTTACAGAGTCTATCAATTCGCCTGCCACCAACTGCCCCAACGCTCATACTTTCTTTTTGGGCCGCAGGTAGTCTATTCGCTGCAAGAGCTGAATGAGTTGGCGGGCACAGACCAACTGGCGGGCTATCCGCTTTATGGCGAGTATCGCGAGTTTGCCGGCAATGAACAAGTAGGTTTTAAAGTGGCTCTGTGCCAGCGCGACATTGCAATTTATGGCTCGATGTTGGCGTGTGGCCTGATGTTTAGCCTGGTGCGCAAGCGGGTCAGGCCGATACCGTTGTGGGTTTACCTGGCGGTTGGGCTAGGGCCTATGGCTTTGGACGGCGGCAGCCAGTTGCTAAGTTATATGCTGCCTGGCTGGATGCCGGGCGGCGTGCCCCGTGAAAGCACTTGGCTTTTGCGCGCCATCACCGGCGCGTTGTTTGGCTGGGCCACCATGTGGCTGGCCTTGCCATATCTCCAAGAATCTTTTACCGCCATTGACGAGCGGTTGGCCTAGTGGGTGTGATGCGAGCCAGCGCATAAAATTGCCCTGGCGAGTATCCCTGGGTGCGTTGGGGTTCTCCGAATCGAGAATGTGGCTTTTTAAGGCACAGTCCGCGGTAAGCGGACTGTGTTTGTTTTTTGCCATGTGTGATAAAATAAGTGTTGTACAGGCGAGATGGATATTTTGTTTGTGATTCACGGCCGGCTGTCTAGCGCGGTGATGTTGTTTTCTGCGGCATGCGGCGCGTGGGGGCTGTGGGCAGTTTGGCGCAAGCAGCCTGTCTCTAGCAATTATTGGGGAACGCTGGCCATTGGCGAGTTGCTCATTGTGGCGCAAGGCATGGTGGGTTTGGCTTTGGCCATCGGTGGGTCGTCGCCAGACCGCCCGGCTCACTTTATGTATGGTGTGCTGGTGGCGATGGTTTGGCCGGCAGTGTTTGTCTATACCCATGGCCGCGATGGTCGGCGTGATATCCTGATCTACGGGCTGGCATCGTTATTGCTGCTTGCCCTGGCGTTTCGTGCTATGGTCACAGGTTGACGAACAAGGAGAGATGAATGGTTGAAGAAACTACTCCTAACATTTTGGTGGTAGATGATACCGAGGCAATTTGCAGCGCCCTGCGCGACATGCTGACCATGGCGGGCTACTCGGTGCGCACTGCGCCCAGCGGCGAACGCGCGCTGCAGATTATGGAAAATGCCGCCATGGACTTGGTAATCACTGACCTGCGGATGAGCGGCATGAGCGGGCTTGACCTGCTCAAGAAGGTTAAAGAGAGGTCGCCGTTGTTGCCGGTGATTATCTTGACCGGGTTTGGCGATATGGACAGCGTAATTGCTGCCATGCGGGCTGGTGTGGCGGATTACTTGAAAAAGCCGTTTTCGGTCAACGAGGTGCTAGAAGTTGTAAAGCGCGAGCTCAAAAAGCCCAGTTTGGCCGCCTCGCCACAAACCCTGCTGGCCATGCCTATGGAGGGTGAAACTGAACCGTCCGAGCGGCCGCCGCGATTGTACATTTTTGCGTCAGACGATATGGGCAAGATTGATAGGGCCTTGACCGAGCTGCGCGCCCAG
This sequence comes from Thermoflexales bacterium, assembly GCA_041740315.1. Taxonomy (GTDB): domain Bacteria; phylum Chloroflexota; class Anaerolineae; order Fen-1058; family Fen-1058; genus JBGSMF01. Next base: position 26,500 of record JBGSMF010000094.1, on the reverse strand, counting down.
GTGACCGCCGAATCGGTCTTGTTGTTAGAAGAGGCCGGCTATATCATTTCGGCCAAGGGGCCTTTTGCCGAATCGGAATTGCCGTCGCTGACCACCCTGATTGTGAGCGGACGCACAACTTCTTCCAAGCTGGCTCGCATGCTGGGTGAAGAGGAAACCTTTGCCCTAAATTACATGGAGGGCCAACGGCTCAGTGTTTACACGGCCAGCATGGGCAAAGGTCTGTTTTTGGTTTTGATGGTGCCCAAGTATGTGAAACAGGGCGCGGTATGGTTGTATGCCAAAAAAGCCGCTAGTGAGATTGAAAAACTGGCCGAACGAGCCATGCGCGAAGTGGCTAGAACCAAAAAGACCGGCCCCTTGGGGCCCAGCCGTGAAGAGTTGCGCCATGAACTATCAGCCCAGGCGGAAAATGTGTTTGGGCACGAGCTGCCATCCGAAGAACGATCTCCCGCTACGCCGGTGCAAACGCTTACCTTTGAAGAGGCAATGACACAAGGATTGATGGGTGATATGGTTAACCTGATGGCTCAAACCGCCAAGGTTGAGCCAGAGCAAGCTCAGGCCTTGCCTTCGTTGGCAGAGCAACCCCCTACAGTGCCTGCAGAGACTATGTCGTTTGAAGAGGCAATGAAGCGCGGCTTGTTGGGTGACCTGGGTGGTCTAGGACAAGCTCCTGGCGCTGGTCAGGCTGCTCCTGAAGAGCCGACCCCCACCGAACCAGTGGAAACCATGTCATTTGAAGAGGCAATGAAGCGCGGCCTGTTGGGCAACCTGGGTCCTGTTGAATCGCCTCCTTCAGAGCCTCCGGTTCCACCTTCGAAGGAAAAGAAGGAACCAGAAAAACCCAAAGAATTTTTGACCTTTGAAGAAATGTTGGAGCGTGGCCTGTTGGGTAGCACTGGATCTGGATAGTTTTAGGGTGTTACGCTTTTCTCTAGGCGGACTGGTTTATTATCAGTTTGACTATCTGGCAAGTCAAAGCCAACTCATCCACGGGGTCTTTACGCGCCAAGGCGGCGCAAGCCCATCTCCTTGGGCCAGCCTGAACCTCAGCCGCTCGACCGGCGACAGCTCTGAAAATGTGGCTGAAAATAACGCCCGAATGTTGGCTGTGTTGGGTTTGGCGCGTCAGCAGACGGTGAGCGCCTGGTTGAACCACGGCGCTAGCGTGGCCGTTGTGAATGCCCACCATACAGGGACCGCGTTGCACGATGTGGATGCCCTGATTACCAACGAGCCGGGCGTGTTTCTTTCTATGCGTTTTGCCGATTGCGCCCCCGTGGTCTTGTATGACAAAAAGCAAGGCGCGGTGGGGCTTGTGCATGCAGGTTGGCCGGGGGTGAGGGCGAACATTGTCTTGACCGCCCTAAAAGAGATGCAGCGCGCGTTTGGCAGCCAGCCGGGGGATGTTTGGGTTGGCATTGGCCCGGCCATCCGCGCTTGCTGTTACCAATTTGGCGCCGAGCTGGCAGCCAAGATTGCAATGGCTTGCCCACCAGAGACGCAACTTGTCATTCCTCAAGCAGATGGAACAGTTCACCTCGACCTGGTGGCGGCCATTATCTCGCAAGCGCGCGCGGCTGGTGTGCTGCATGTTGAGGATGCGGGGATATGCACGGCTTGCCGGGTTGACGAGTGGTTTTCGCATCGAGTGGAAAAGAAAACGGGCCGTTTTGGTGTTGTGGTGGGGCAGCGGATGGGGTGAGCAATGCTTGATCTGGCTGATGCAATTGTTCGGGTTAGAGAGCGGATTGCCTCCGCCGCTTTGCGGGCAGGGCGTGACCCAGCCAAAGTGCGCTTGATTGCCGTGACCAAAACATTGCCGGTTGAGGTGATGGTAAAGGCCCATCAGCTTGGTCTGTGCGATCTGGGTGAAAACCGGGTGGAAGAGGCCCTGGACAAGATCCCAAATTTCAAGTCCCAAATTTCAAATTCTGCACCCGGTTCTATGCCCGGTTTCCATATGATCGGCCACCTGCAAAGCCGCAAAGTGCGCGATGCAGTAGCTTTGTTTGATATGGTTCACTCGGTAGATAGCCTCAAGCTGGCGCAAAAACTGAGCCAGGCGTGCACAGAGGCCGGGCGGGTGATGCCGGTATTGTTGGAATGTAATGTGTCTGGCGAAGCGAGCAAGTATGGGTTTCAGGCGTTGGCCGAGCGGGACTTTTTTGCGCAAGTCGAGGCGATGGCTGCCTTGCCAGGGATCCACGTAGAAGGATTGATGACCATGGCCCCTATTGTGAGTGACCCGCAGCAAACCCGCCCGGTCTTTGCGGCGCTGCGCCAACTGGGTGAGCGACTGGGCCGCTTGGGGACTGCATCCATGAGGCAGCTTTCAATGGGAATGACGGACGATTTTGAGATAGCCATCGAAGAAGGCGCGACGATGGTGCGGATTGGGCGCGCGTTGTTTGCCGCGCCTTGATTTAATTGCTGAGAGCGGCATCCCTATGCCGCGTGCTGTGTGGGTTCTCTGTGAATCTCTTACGCCGACCCGCCTAGTTACCTGTGAGGAAGATATGATCTGGGTGCTGATACACCTGATGGACATTGCCTTTTTTGCGTGCTTTATCATTTTGTTTGCGCGGGTGGTTTTGCCGCTAGTGGGGGCTGATCCCTACAATCCAATTGTGCAGTTTATCTATCGCATTACCGAGCCGCTGTTGGCCCCGCTGCGCCGCTGGACGATTGCGGGCAACCTTGATTTTTCGCCCATGGCCGTCATGGTTATTTTGATGATTGCGAGAGAGTTGATTATGCGGGTGCTGTATGCTTTATTATAGATCGGGCAAGCCTTGCGCCGCCGCAAGCTCAAGCCCCTCACCAGTGCAAGAAATTGCGCGGGCTTTTTTGAAAAGCGCCCAAAACGCCGATGGCGGCTGGGGTTATGCCCCTGAGCAGGCCTCGATAGTGGAACCGACTGCGGCTGTAATGTTGGCAATAAAAGACGAGCCTGCTGCCACAGACGCGTACCGCAGGGCGTTGGATTGGCTTTACCAGGGGCAGCACGCCGATGGCGGTTGGGGAATGGGGCACGGTGACCGCGAAAGCAATTGGCATACAGCCTGGGCGGTATGGGCTTTGGCCCAGGCCGGTGTGGTGGATGAGGCGATTCAAGAAGGCGTTCGCTGGCTGGCGGAGGTTGCCATTTTGCAGCTTGCCGATGACGAGATGCAAAAAGAATTTGCCAGGAAGAACGGCATTGACCCGAGTGTGCGGGGCTGGCCGTGGCTGCCAGGCGAGGCCGCCTGGGTTGAGCCTACGGCGCTGACCATGTTGGCATTGCAGGTTGCCCCAGCCGAACCTCAAGCTCAGGCCCGCCTGGCAGAGGGTGTGCGCTGCTTGCAAGACCGCCGTTGCGTGAATGGCGGGTGGAATGTTGGCAGCCCGGTGATGCTGGGGGCGTCTTTGCCTCCACGCGCCAATCCAACCGCCTGGGGACTGCTGGCCTTGGCGCATGTGGCGCCCACTGCCATTCAGCCGGAAGATGCAGCGGTATTGCGGGCCGAAATGGACCGCGATGGCGGTGTGCTGGCTTTGGCGTGGGGGCTGGAAGCGCTTGGCGCAGTTGGGGCAATGGGCGCAAGTGAGCAAGCCGAGCTTGTCGCTCGCCTGGCTGGCCGGCAGAGCGCCGACGGAAGCTGGAGTCGTGACCCCTATCAAACCGCAGTTGCGTTGATGGCTGTACGGAGCAGATTGAATGTCTAGGCAGTTGTTGAGCCGCCGCGCGTTTTTGCGCCTGGGCGCTCTGGCAGGCATCGGGGCCGCCCTGGCCGCCCTCAACCGGATCACAACCCCCGTTAGTGTGTTCAACTATTTGCACTGGTTGGCGCGCGGTGAATGGCAGCGCCGAGTGGGAACGAGGGCCATTGTAGCGTTGGGTGAATGTGCCAGCTATACCGATGATGTTTTGGGCCACCTGCGCGAGTTGTGGCGCTTGGCCGAAATGCCCGATGTGCGTGGCAAGCGCATCTTGGTCAAGCCTAACCTGGTGGATTATATTGACAATCATCCATCTACCACCGCGCCAGAAGTAGTGGGGGCAGTGATTGACTTGCTGGGCGAACTGGGCGCAAGCGAATTGGTAGTGGGCGACGGCCCGGCCTTTCGCCGCCAAGCCGGGCCGGTAGTTGAGGGCTGTGGCCTGGCGGCGGTGCTGGAGGCGCGTGGCATACGCTTTATAGACCTGAATTACGATGACCCGCAACCTGTGCCGGTAAAAGATGGCTGGCTCACCCGCTCGCCGTTCTTGTGGCTGCCGCGCCATGTGCGCGAGGCCGATATGATTGTATCCGTCCCCAAGCTCAAAACCCATCATTGGGCCAAGGTTTCGCTGAGCGTCAAGAATTTGCTGGGTGTGGTGCCTGGCGCGCGCTACGGCTGGCCCAAGAACATTTTGCACATCAACGGCTTTATCCCCAGCATCTTGGGCGTTTACCAGCTTGTGCCGCCGGTGGTGGCCGTGGTAGATGGCATTGTGGGCATGGAGGGCGATGGGCCTCTGTTTGGCGAGCCGGTGCAACACGGGCTGTTGGCGGTGGGGCGTGACCCGGTGGCGGTTGATGTGACGTGCGCGGGGCTGATGGGCTTTGAGCTAGAGTTTGTTGACTATCTATCGCTGGCTGCCTGGACGGGAGTTGGCCAGGCCACACGCATCGAGACGCGCGGGGCATCACCCGAGCGCTTGCAGCAGCGCTACGAACTGCCTCCCTCAGAACAAGCCCTGAACGTTTTGGCTTCTTAGCCTTTGTTTCATTGGCTTTTATACTGTTTTGTTGAATGGGGACCTACACCATGTCTCGAATACATAAATGCACACTGCTATTCTTGGGTCTACTTTTAGGCGTGCTGTTATTCATTGACCTAAATCGTGTCCCACCCGTCTGGTATGATGAGGGGTGGGCGCTGTCGCTGGCCCGCAATTGGGTGAAATTAGGGCACTATGGCCAGCTATTGAGTGGCAAGCCTGTTCCGCAAAGTATATTAAATACGGGCTTTCCAGTGATTGCCCCCATTGCGCTTAGTTTTCGTATTTTTGGCGTTGGCATTTGGCAGGGGCGATTGCCAGGAATTTTTTTTACACTGGGCGCATTGGGCTTGATGTATTACTTGGCCTCTTATCTCTACAACAAAGCTGTGGCGACGGGAACGTTGGTCATTTTGTTGCTCATGTCTGATCTGTACCCGGGTTTTGTGCTTAGTCCCATTATCATCGGTCGGCAAGCTTTGGGAGAGATGCCCGCGTTATTTTATATACTGGCAGGTTATGTTGTTTTTTTGCTTGCCTGGCGCAGACCTTGGTTGATGCCAGTGGCAGCATGTTGCTGGGGCTTGGCACTCTTGACCAAGCCCCAGGTTTTCCCGTTTTTGGTGGGTTCGTTGCTGATTCCATTGTTGCTGGCGGCGTTTAATCGCTGCTGGGGTTCGGCGCGGCTATTGACGTTGGGGCTGGCAGGCTCGCTGATAGCAGCAGGCTTGTTAGGCTGGTTACAGAGCGTTTTTTTAAGTGGGCAGACGCTATCTTCAGCCCCGGCACATTCGGTGTACGATGTGCTTTATGATACATACAGTTTTTTTACGTATGTGGTCGTGCTGGTGATGCCCCTTCGTAGTCAAGCCTTGCGCGTAATTGTTGTCTTTGGCTTGCCGACCATGCTGGGGCTTGGCTATGTGGCCAGAGAGTTTATCCGCAAATATGACAAGGCCGTCTTGGATGATGGCTTGGAGATGGCACGATTGGCTTTGTGGGTTTTGGTTAGCAGTTGGGTCTTATGGTACGCTTTGCTCTCTATAGGTTGGAGTCGGTATCTTTTCCCCGCCTTATTCTTAGGCGGCGTATTTGTTGCCGGTTCTATTTATGATTTGACCGTCGGTTTTGATTTGTCAGCTACTATTAAGCGTGACTCTTGGAACCTGGCGCACGGGCGCTTGAATGTACAAAATATTGGCGCTGTATTGGCAATTGTTTTGATGTGCATACGGATTCCCACCACACTAGGTATACTATATTATAACTATACTGTTATCGCTGACGACTCGGTTTTAAAAGTGGCCGAATTTCTTAATACTGAAACTGCCCCTGACGCATTAGTGGAAACATATGACAGTGAGATCTTTTTTTGTTTGGAGAGAGATTATCACTACCCGCCAGACCAAGTTCAGACACAACTCAATCGCTATTATATTCTGGGGCAGGCCGCAACAATAGTGTACGACCCTTTGAATGCCGATCCGGATTATCTGGTGGTTGGCCCTCAGGGCAAGCTTTGGCATTTGTATGATTCTGTATTAGAAAACGGGGCCTTTCGTCTTGTCATGGATAATAATCGCTACGCTGTTTATGAACGAGTGCGTTGATTTGGCTTGCGGCAAGGCCATCACTTGCGGGGGAAGAGGGGATTATGGGATCCACGTCTGCATCACATAAAGTAACAGGAGTGAGAACATTCCAAACGCTCCACATGCTACCATAAACAGGCGTGTTATAGGGCGGTGTAATGCTGCCCCCAGGCCAATGAATACTGGAAACGCCAAAAGTAAATGTCGCAACAACCCCTGATAGGGGTGTATCGGCCCCGTGTGATAGCTAAAACTGATTATGGCAATTGCCACTGAGTAGATGCGATAGCTAGTGCGCATGCTGCGCCAGGCAATGCAGAGCAGCACGATAAAGCCCATACCCAATATCAGGTTTATTGCTATATCAATATCGGGCTTGCTTGCGAGTTTCGCCAGGGCCAGCCCGAGGGCCTGCCAGGGCCACATGAATGTTTGTCCAGGAACAACCTTGTCGGCGCTGGGCGAGATGAGCAGAGAATAGATGAGCGTGTGCCAGTTGCCCAAGTTCACTGCCAAGTCGCTGAGGGCAATGGCCCGATAAACCAACCAAACCAGCATTCCACCCGGCACTAGCCCAATCGAGAGCCAGTCGCGCCAGTTTGATAGGGCGAGCCGCCAATTTCGTTTGGAGCTTTCCCACAGTTCCCACGCCAACGCAAGCGCCAAAAAGATACCCTGCTGGCGAGTGAGTGTAGCGAACAGACCCGCAATTCCCGCCAACCACCAATTTTTGCGGCGCGCCCAGTATAGGCATAATACGGCCCAAAGCAGAAAAAGTGATTCGGTGTAAGGAGCAAACAAAATAAATGCTGGCGGTGAAAAGACGAGCAGCAAGGTACTGACGCGCGCTGTTGCAGGCTGGAGATCAAACTTGGCCAGGTTTTCGAAGCTGAGTAATAGCAGCATGCCTGCCAGTGAGCTTGTAATCATCAACCCGAGCAGTGGGCGTATGCCGATCCAGGCAAGTGGTGTTGCCAGCCAGGGCAATAATGGGTGAAATTGAGTTGTGCCGTCTCCGACCTCATACCCCCGCGCCGCGATCCAAATATAATACTTGACATCCCAACGTTCCCAAGGCGCAAGCAGCACACGTTCTAGCCAGGCCGTAATTGGCGCGCTGGGCGGCCAAAGGGCAATAGCTTGCTCGCGTTCGGTGAGCGGGCGCCATTGTGAAACGATGGCTGCCCACAGACTCGTGCCCAAGCGTAGGGCGACCCAAAGGCCGGCAAGTTCTAGACTGGCTTTGCTCCAGATGCGCTGTGGGGATGAAGCAAGCGCCAAGAGTTTGGCCAAAGGCGCTGGCCGAGGCTGCTCAGTCCTTATTTGATTGGCGTTGTTGGGTTGGTTGTTGTTGATCATGGGTTAGGCGCGGCTGGCGGTGTTACCAATAACAGCGATGTGCTGCCCAAGTGATGCTCTTGCACAACGTAACCTTGGGGAATCTGTGGCTCTCTGGCATAAACATGATCCCATACAATCCAGGCCCGCTTGCCGCTTTGAAGATGCAGCCCGAGGTGCTCTTGGTCAATGTCTTCATTGAAGGAATGGCCTTGTTCGTAATAGTAACTGGCAAAACTGCTTGTGCCATAAAGCGATAGCGGCATGCCGGTGTACTGAACTGTAAAGGCCGGCTGCGCCCACGGCGGCGCAAAAAAAACAGCCTCTCCCTGTTGGGCTTGAGCCTCTACAATTTGGGCCAGCTTGTCCCAACCGCCCAGTCGCTGCGAGCTTGGCCTGACGCTCAAGGAGTAAATGGCCGCAAGTGCTATGATGGCAGCCAGCAGTGTGCGAGTCAACGCCTGCCCTCTCCATCGCTGGACGAGTCCGGCGGCAAGCATCAAAACAAACGGCGTTAATGATGAGATGATATAGCGTGTATTAAATTGCCCGTCGCCTCGAAACACCAGCAACAACACACATAGAGGCGGTGCGGCAACCGTTGCTATTAAAAACAATCGTTGCTCCAGATTACCTCGGTAGAATGCCAGTGTCGCGGCTATGGGCAGAGAAATTGCAACCAATATGGCCAGTGCTGAGCCGACGATACTGCCATCGGGCAGCGAGCTTCCCAATGCCAACAATGCCAGGGCATATTGCATCCCAAGGTTTCTTCCTTCGGGGGTAAGGGTCGGGTTTGCAACCGCCGTTTGTTGATAATAAATCTCTGGCAACCACGGCAAGAATACAAGCAGGATAATGACATGAGCTAGTATCCATTTCCCCAAGACTGCATATTTGCTTTGTCTGGGCAGTTGGCCCGCGTTACGCAGCAAGAGCGCCCCTACCATGCTGCCTATGCCAGCCAGGACAAAACCTGCAAAGTAACTGGTGTAAAGTGCTGCGCTTCCTGCAAGAGTATAAATTGCCAATGAAAGCAAGCTGTGTTGGCAAAGATAGTAATGGGCCGCCAGCAGCAGCACTGCTGTGATGAGCAGGCTCAGGGCATAGGCGCGCGCTTCTTGTCCATAATAGTGAGCAAAGGGGTTGACGCCCAATAGTAACGCGCCTGCTAGCCCAACTCGCTTTGACCACAATCGCTGCCCCAGCCAGCCGACCAGCGGCGCCGTCGCTGCCGTGCAGGTCGCCGAAAACAAGCGCAAGGTGCCCTCTCTGGAATCACCCCAGACCATTGCCCAGAGCCGCAAAACCATAAAGTAAAGAGGGGGAGTTGCCTCGTTTTGAAGATTGATGGATAGCAATTCATTCCAGTCGCGCGCGCGCACGGCCAGGGTGGTGTAGGCCTCGTCAGGCCAAAAGGGGAAATTGGCGCGTCCTATAGCATTGGTGAGCAAAACCACGAGCGAGAGTAGGCCGAGGGCTAAGGGAAATGAATAGACAGACTGATAAACTCTCTTTAACATATTCGGGTGAGCGCCCTTGGGCGATGGGCCTTTTTTCTGTCTTGCCAGGAGCCATCCCTAGGAGCTTGTCGGAGAGGGCCGTTCGTAGTGCGCGCACTACGAGCCTACCAGCCCGCTCTCTGACAGCCTGCTAGCTTGTAATCTTTTGCCCGGTGCGCGCAGAAATCTCGGTCAGGGCGCGCAAGGCTTCAGTTTGGATGGTGTCATCAGGCTCGCCAAGCGCCTGGCGCAGCGGGGCGATTGTTTCCGCTTCACCCAAACGGGCCATGGCGCGGATGGCCGCCAGCTTTACCTGTGCGTCTCCTTCAGCCAACGCCCTAATCAGCACAGGCAGCGCCGTCCGTCCCAGTCCCACACCAATGCCGCGCGTGGCCCCCCACTCGACCAGCCAGCCTTGTTCCTCAAGCTTTAGGGGGGTCAAATCAAGCTCGACTTCTGCTTCTGATTTATGCGCCAGGCGCAGCGCCTCGATGGCGGCTGAGCGAACCATCCACTGCGAGTCCTCGCGTTCCATTTGGGCCAGCAGCTCTAGCGCCCACGTTTCACCAACCAGGCGCAGCCCGAAAGCTGTTGCCCGGCGCACCAGCAGGTCCTCTTCTTTCACGGCCTCACGCAAAATGTTTTTACCCTTTTCGCTGTGCATGGCTAATGCCTCGGCGGCGGCTTGTTGGATAGGCTCGTCAGCTTGCAGCAAAGCGTCTACCAAAACTTCGATTGCGGCATCGCCTGGGATAGACTCTATCGCATGAGCGGCGGCGATGCAGACTTGTTTTTCGGTATCTTGCAAGGCTTTTTTGAGTTCTTCCAGGTCAGGCTCGCGGCCCAATTTCCCCAACCCCTGCACCGCCTGAGCGCGCCGCTTGGGATCGGGATGAGTCATTGCCTTTTTGAACAAGTAGGGCAGCCCCTTGTCTCGGGTCGAAAGCAGGCCAGATAGGGCGCGTTCGCGCACCTGGGGCGGCGGATTGGGCTGCATCCAAAGGCGCGCTACCTCGCCCAACACCTTGCCGCGCCAGGGCGCTTCAAGGGGCGCGCCCGCGGCCCAGCTTACGGCTGTCCATAGCCGTGTGCCAAGCAAATCATCTGGCTGTTTTAGATAGGTGTCAATCAGTGGGCTGATGTTCAACATGCCAGCGCAAAATTCAAATACATCGCTCCACATTGGGTCGTCTACTCGTTCAAGCAGTGTAGCCATTTCCTGGCGCTGCGCCAGGTTCCACGCGGCCAGATATAATTCGATGCGTGGATGTGGGAACCCATACATAGCTTGCCCTTGTTCAATCAGCAAGCCGCTCTTGACAAATATTTCTAACGAATCTGCTGTGCTCTTGGGCAAATTAGGGCCAGTTGCGCCTTGGCTTGGGAGGCTCGCTTGCCCACCATCGGTTGGCACGAGTTCGGCAATTATCCTTTCAATCTCATCGCGGCTTGCTTTGTGGCGCCCCTCTTTGAGCATAAGGGTGGCCACCTGCCCCAAGATGGCATGGTTTAGCAAAACCGATAGCCGGGGTGTTGTAGGGGAAAGTTGGTTGGCCGTTTCTTCCAGCAGGCTGTCTACGAATTGGCCGTATATACCGCTCAAGGTAGCCGGCACAGAGCCGGTTTTTCGCCACACGACGGCAGTCAGGGTAGAATCTAGTGGCAGCAGGACAGTGCCTGGCGCGGGTTTGATCGCGTCTGATAGTCTTTTGACGTGTTCGTCGCTCTCTTGCTGAACCTTGGTCCACCGGCGGGCCAGTTCGTGCGTTTCGATGGAACTCCATTCTGCTAATGGAACCGCCGCAAACCCCAGGTTGGCCAAACGACCATAGCCGCGGGTCGGGGCGGCCACCACATAACGCGGTTGAGGATAGCGTTCAACTAGCTTGCCAATCCAGTCCATTGCGCGCGCCTGTTCGCCTGGGTTGAGGGCGTCTAACCCATCCAACAGCACCAACGCCTGTTCCCCTGTCAACCACCGGCGCAGTTGGTTGCCAAGGTTGCCGCCGATAAGGACTGAAACGTGAGAAGTAACGTTGGCGATCAAGATCGCCGCAGGGTCATCTGCTGCATTTTTTTGAGAGCGAGGAGGGATTTGCCCGCCGGGCTCAGATTGCTCCGGCGTCGCGGCGTCCAACGCCGGCAGCGCAGTGCTCAATTCGACCAGGTTGACGTAGATGGGAATGTGCTTTTGACTGGGGTCATAGGTGCCTTGTTGATTTTGCTGCGCAAAGGTGCGCGCCAGGTGCAACAGCAAGGCCGTTTTTCCACTTCCCGGCCGGCCCGTCACAAGCAAATACTTGCTTGACTGCCATACTGGCCCCAGTATAACACGCGGGGGCAGGGGGGCGCTGTCTTGAATCAGCGAAGGGCGTGGCAACGGCGTGATGAAACGTGGAGCGACAAACAACTCTTTGAGTGGAATGATATGTGGCAGCACCTCGAATGTATCCAGGTAGGCTGGCAGGCCATCATAATAGTGCAGCTCTACGCTGGCTGTCAACTTGTCTATCATTTGTCGGGTTTGCGCGCCAGCCGACCGCCAGATTTTGCCAATTACTTTACGATACACATACATCAAAACTGCAATGATGGCGGTTAACACTGCGCCAATCAGCGCAGAGAGCAAGTCAAAGGTCCATTGCCCACTGTCGGCAGCTAGTGCAAAAAACTCTAGTTTGTTCATTGGGGAGTGCTCGCTCTGGCTAGACGGTAACCCACTCCGCGTTCAGTAAGGATAAGCTGGGGGTGGCGCGGGTCGGTTTCGAGTTTTTGCCGCAGATACCAGATGTACAACTTGAGATAGTGGCGTTGGCCTTGGTGGCCGGTGTCCCAAATATGCTTGAGCAAAGTATCATGGCTAATTACCTTGCCTTCGTGTTCTGCCAGTATGGTCAACAACTTGAATTCAATGGGTGTCAGCTCGATAGATTGACCGTTCACCGTTATCTCTCGGGTATCCAGATTGATATAGAGTGGACCGTTTTGATAGACCTGGTCGGCGCTGCCCTCTGTGCGTTCTTGCCGGCGGAGCACTGCTCGGATGCGGGCCAGCAACTCTTTTGGGCCGAATGGCTTGGCCAGATAATCATCGGCCCCCAAATCTAGGCCCCGCACAACATCTTTTTCTGTGCCCAGCGCAGTGGTAAAGATGAGTGGAATGTTTGACTTTTCGCGGATGCGCTCTGCAATGGTCCAGCCGTCAATCCCCGGCATCATGATATCGAGGATGACCAAATCAGGCGCCCAGGTGGCAAGCATGTCCAGGCCGTCTTGCCCGCGTAGGGCCGACTTGACTTCATAGCCATGATTTTCCAGTTGCCACTGGGTGAACTCGGCTAGATCAACGTCGTCTTCTATTAAAAGGATACGTTGTCCCACAGTTTTTCCTCCCCCCTCCTTTTCCTTGTGCGGGGTGGTCTGCTGTGGATTTATTCCACCAGTATCCGTTCGCAGTTGCCGCAAAACACCAAAACTTGATCCAGAATGATTAGAGTCAGGTTGTGCTCTGAAAGTTCAACGCCACACACACTGCAAGAATTCTCTTCAATCACAGCGACGGCTCGGCCATTTTTCCTTTTTCGCAGCAGTTCGTACTGGGCCAGGTCGGCAGCGGGTATGCCGCCAGCATGTTCGGCGCGCGCGCGGTCCAGTTCGGCTAGTTGGGTGGTTAGCTCTGCTTGTTCTTGTGTCAGGCTTTGTTGTAGAGTAGCCCAGGCGGCCTGCAAGGCAGATAATGCGGCTTGGGCTTGGGCTTGGGCAGTCTCTTTTTCTTCAACGGCCATGATGGCTTGCAGCGATTTTTCATCCAGCGCGCCGCGCTGTTTTTGCAAAGCCGCCGAATCTTTTTGCAAATCGCTCAATTCCTTGGGGTTTTTGACAAGCCCACCGTAGAGTTGCTCTTCTACAGAGGCGATCTTTGCCTCAAGCGATTTGGTTTGCATGTCCAAATCTTGGCGAGAGACGCGCAACAGCTTCAGTTCGGTTTCAAGGTCATTCAGCTTGGCGTGGGTCGCGCGCAATTCAGCCGGTTCGGCTAATTGATCTAGAATTCCCTTCAACCGGCTGCGCCGCTTGTCACGCTCCAGGTCAATTTCCTGCAATTCATAGAGTTGCTGGACAGTGCTCATAACATTCTATTCCTCAAGCCCAGAGGGGGCCCTTTTCAGTAATGGCTATTATAGCTTTAGATAGAGTTAGATGCAAGTGATGTCTTGCCCTGCAAGTGATGTCTTGCCGTAATGTCTTGCCATATAGGGCGAAGGCGGTTACAATATGGGGCGAGCAACGGCCGAGGCTTGCGCAGCAAGTTATTTGATGTAGAGCTAGGCCCAACACGGTTCAGATAAGCGTTTAGCCCCTTGTGGGCGAGCACAAGACCCTATGTTACAGTCCTAACTGAACCGTATTGGAGTTAGGCCCTGGCAATGGAGAGGGAAATTGTGAAAAATGTGCGGGTTGGGTTGTTGGCAGTGCTCACGCTGGCGCTGTTGGTGATGGTGTTTGCCACGCCGCTGGGCGCCGGTAGAGGGGAAGAGGATTTTTTGGGTTACTGGTCAGCCGCCCGGCAGTTGGTTATTGGCAGTAATCCCTATGACCAGGTTGCTCTGAGAACGTTGCAACATCAGGTGCGCCCAGACCGAATACAACTCGAGGGGTTGGTTGTTTCAACCTGGAATCCTCCTTGGCTTTTAGTGATCTTGTTGCCGTTTGGCCTGCTGCCCTTTGATATAGCGGCGCGCTTGTGGATTCTATGCAATATTGGCATATTTGGCCTGGCCCCCCTTGTCTTGTGGCGAATGACCACTGGGTCTTCTGATGGTCGGGGAGCAGTGTTGGCATTGCTGGCGGGGCTACTGTTTGGTGGGTCGCTGCTGAGTATCAAAATGGGGCAGATTACGGGCTTGGTCTTGGTGGGATTGATAGTGTACCTATGGTTGTTACGCGCCGGTCACGATGGCTGGGCAGGCGTCGCTTTGCTGCTGACAACGATCAAGCTGCACTTGATGTATTTTGTTTTATTGTTAATTGTGATATGGGTTATACGCCGGCGTCGCTGGTGGGTGGGGATTGGCCTGATAATTGCTGGATTAATCACAACCGCTATTGTGTGGGCAATTTTTCCTAATTGGCTGACAGCCTATCTAATGGCAATGGGCGCTCACCCTCCCCATGCCACGGCAACTGTGGGAGGGTTAGCCCAGGCGCTGCTAGGCACCAGTTGGTTCAACTTTGTTGGTGTTTTGTTGTTACCGTTTGCGCCGTTATTGACGCGCCTGGCCGAAACGCGAGGCTGGTTGACAGCGATGAATCTAGCCTTGCTTATGTCAATACCTGTGGCGCCTTATGGCTTTGCCTTTGATCAGGTGCTGCTGCTCCCGGCCATCATCCAATTGGTTGCCTGGCTGTGGCAAAAACAGTTGCCACGCCAGGCGGCCTGGATTGTTGCCGGTGGCTTGATGCTAACCTATGCTGTGTTGCTGTGGATGCTCATCAGGTATTCACTTCCCTACTATTGGTTTTTATGGGTTCCTTTGGTTTTGCTTGGATTGTACCTCTTTGCCTTGAAGCAGCCAAGGATAGCCCCCAAGATTGTTGATCTATCTCCATGAGAAAATTGGATAAGGAGTTATGCGAACAATACTCATTGTGCCTACCTATAACGAGCGCGAAAACATAGTGCGGCTGGTGCCAGATCTGTTGGGCCTTGCGAACGATTTGCATGTTGTGGTGGTAGATGATAATTCGCCCGATGGAACAGGACAATGCGTGGATGACATGGTGGCCCAAAACGAGCGCGTGCATGTCATTCACCGCGCTGGCAAGTTGGGGCTGGGCACAGCCTACATTGCTGGTTTTAGATACGCCCTCGCAAATGGTTTTGATTACATCCTCACTATGGATGCAGACTATTCACACCAACCCCAGTATGTTCCCCAATTGGTTACCCGGGCAGAATCTGCCGACTTGGTGATTGGCAGTCGCTATGTGCCGGGCGGGCGGGCGGTAGATAGCCCGTTTGTTCGCCGCCTGCTCAGCCGGGGCGCTAACCTGTTTGCCAAACTGATGCTGGGCCTCCACGCCCAAGATTGCACGGCGGGCTTTCGTGGCTACCGCCGCCAGGTCTTGGAATCAATCAATCTGGATGCCATTTTTTCCAACGGCTACTCTTTTCTGATTGAAATGCTGTATATGGTGCAACAGGCCGGCTGGCGGGTGGCCGAGGTGCCCATCCTGTTCCTAGACCGGCGCGAAGGGACTTCCAAGGTTTCCAGGGCAGAGATTAGCAGAGCCCTTTATACCGTCGTGCGTCTGTGGGCAGTTCGGATGCGCCAGGCGTTCCGTCTAGCCGAGAAACCCGCATGATGGAACACATTGCGTGCAATTTGTGCGGCTCGACCGATGCTCGCGTCCGTTACCCTTGTACTCTTAGCGACGGGGAGCCTGCTTCGGGCATAGAAATGTTTCGCTGCACCAGCAGTGGCTATGGCAAGCACCATACCATTGTGCAGTGTAACCAGTGCGGATTGGTTTATACCAATCCGCGCCCCCACTGTTCAGACTTGCTTGAAAGCTATGAATCGGTTCAAGACCCGCTCTACTTGCAAGAGCGCGAGGGACGCGTGTTGACCTTTTCCCATCACCTGGTGCCGCTCGAAAGGTTTTCTGGCCCGGCCAAGGGACGCAAGTTGCTCGATGTGGGCTGCTATACGGGTGTGTTCCTGGATGTGGCCACGGCGAGTGGATGGGAGGCCTGGGGCATTGACCCTTCACATTGGGCCATTGAACAAACCCGCTTGCGTGGCTTGAATGCTGTGGCAGGAACTCTGGCCTCTGTGAATTGGCCGACTGATTCGTTTGAAGTAGTGACAATGTGGGACGTCATTGAACACTTGGCTGATCCTTTTGAGGAACTGCGCCAAGTGTGGCGTGTGCTTTGCCCTGGCGGGTTGCTTGTTGTGCACACAATGGATATTGATAGTTGGTTTGCTCGTCTGATGGGGCCGCGTTGGCCGTGGCTGATGGAAATGCATCTTTTCTATTTCTCGCAGCGCACTCTAAAAGCGATGTTTGACAAAGCTGGCTTTCAAGTACTGCAGGCCAGGCCGCAAGGACGCTACCAAACTTTGGGCTATCTTGGCACGCGGGTCACTGCATTATTCGGGTCAGCATTGGGCTGGCCGCTGGAATGGCTTTTGCACGTTTTGCGTATTGAGCAGGTGACTAGCCCAATTAATCTGGGTGATCTTGTCACTGTCTATGCGCGTAAAAGAGCTCCCGAGTAGAACAACCATGCAAGTTTTGGCATTTCGATCGCTTGCCCGGCGCGCATCTTTGACGCATGTTTGGCTCTGCCTGCCGCCAATCCTTGGCTTTATATTGCTGTGCCTTGCGCCATTGCGCGAGGGCGACCTTTGGTGGCATATCAAAGCCGGTGAGTTGATGGCGCTTGGCCGGACTATTCCTGCCACTGATGTATCTAGTTTTACCGCCTATGGTTACCCTTATTTCTTTGCTTCCAGTTGGCTGAGCGATCTGTTGTTTTATCTGTTGACGATAGTGGGCAGCCTGCCAATGCTGGTCTTGTGCCAAGCGATTGTTGGAGCCGCTATTGCAGGATTGTTGCTTTTGGGAGGACTGGAGCGTGGAGCGAGTGCCCCCGTGGCGGCCAGCCTGGCTTTGCTGGGATGGCTGATCTTGTACCCCTTTAGCACAGCGCGCCCTCAAATGTTCTCCTTTTTCTTTTTTGCCTTGTTTTTTGCCTTGTTGTCAGGTTACCGTTCAGGCAACCGAGGCCGGCTGTGGTTGTTGCCGGTTCTAATGATTATCTGGTGTAATCTGCATGGCGCTTGGGTCATGGGCTTGCTGCTGTTGGGCGCCAGCGTGGGGTTGGGGGCGCTTGAATGGGCCGTTGATAGGACCGGACGACGTCCTCTCCGACCGCTCATTGCTTGGAGTGTGGCCACTGCCCTGGCTACGCTGGTTAATCCAACCGGCCTGGGCATACATAAATACCTGTTTACAATGGGTGGCAGCGCAATCAGCCAGATGTTTGTGAGTGAATGGCAGCCACCGCTGCTCACCCAAACATTTGCCTGGCCTTTTTTCGCTAGTTTAGCGTTGATATTGGTGTCATTAGCTTATAGCAAGCGCCGCCCTGCTCTTTACGATTTCGGCCTGATGTTGGTATTCTTGGTATTAGCTTTGCGCTATCTGCGCATGGTGCCTTTCTTTGCTATTGTGGCAACCCCCTTGCTGGCTGGATGGCTTGCGTCCCTTGCCGACATTGTGCCGTGGGCGCAACGACCAAGTGCTGCCAGCAGCAAACCGACGCTCAATGTGTTGGCACTGCTGATGTTACTACTGAGTGCATTTTTAGCCGTCCCTCAGGTTCGGTTATCGTTCATGGGCGACCCTGAGACAACCCTGATTGCCAACAATTTGCCAATAGGCGCTAGTAACTATCTTGCCCGCCAAGCTCAACCAGGCGCGCGGCTTTTCAATATGCCAGAGTGGGGAGGTTTTTTGATCTGGAGACTCTCCCCCACAGCAAAGGTTTTTGTTGATGGTCGCATTGAACTCTATCCATTGGATGTATGGCGCGATTATCTCCAAATTGCCCAAACTATTGATGGTTGGCAAGATCGGCTGGAATCTTATCAAGTGGATTACTTGGTGCTAGATAGAACGCGGCATGAGCAGTTAATTGCCTTGGCGCCCGAGTCTGGCTGGGAGCGTGTCTACCAAGATTCAGTGGCCGTAATTTTTGCTCATGGTGGGTTGAGCGCCACTGCTCAAAAGGTTGGCTATTGATGAAATATTTCAAGTGGCTGGCCCTATTGATTGGCCTGATAGTATTGAGCCAACTGGCGCTGCGCTTGTTTGATCCCCAAGAGCCAATTGACTTTGTAGAGTATTGGGCGGCTGGCCGCTTGAATGTAAGTGGGGCCAACCCTTACGATCCTGAGCAATTGTTCTCTTTGCAGCTTTCTTGGGGACGCCAGGAATATGGCCCATTAATGATGTGGACTCCCCCTTGGACCCTGGTGGCGGTGATGCCTTTTGGGTTGTTAGAGTACGCCTGGAGCAGAACCTTTTGGTTTTTGTTTCAACTTGGCATTGTGTTTGCCTGTGTTAGCTGGATTTGGAGATTCTATGCAGGCCCGCGCCAGTGGATTTGGGTAGCGTGGCTGGTTGGATTTAGTTTTGGCCCAGTGCTCCATGTGCTAAGGGGTGGGCAAATTACACCGCTGCTTCTTTTGGGAGTGGTGTGGTTTTTGCACTTTCAAAAGCGCCAAAAGGGATGGCTGGCGGGAGCTTCGTTGGCCTTGGTGACGGTGAAACCCCAACTGCTTTATCTCTTTTGTATTGTTTTGCTGTTGTGGGCGCTGGATCGGCGGCAATGGTCTGTTTTGGGCGGTGGAGCGATTGCCTTGCTGGTTGCGACGGCGTTGTCGAGCATTACCAATCCGGCTCTGGTCAGCCAATATATTTACGCAGTCTCAAGTTTTCCTCCTGTCGGGTGGATGACCACAACCATCGGGAGCGTTTTGCGTGTGCAAATGGGCTATGACAAGTTTTGGTTGCAGCTCATAGCCCCCATTTTGGGGATGGGTTGGTTGTTATTCTATTGGCAGCGTAATCGGCTTGAGTGGCAATGGTCAGAGCAAATGCCCCTGTTGGTTGCGGTGTCGGTTGTGACAGCCATCCACGCATGGATGTTTGACCAAACCTTGTTATTGCTCCCCTTGATACAAGTGGCTCTTTGGATGGTCTCTGGCCGATGGTCTTGGAGCAAGGGGGTGTTGATAATATTGTATCTGGTTGTTAATGGCATGGCTGTCTTGGTGAGTTTGCCCCAATTATGGTTCTGGTGGATGGCGCCTTGGTTTCTTCTCTGGTACCTGGCAGCAAGCCGCCTATTGAAGAGAAATGAAGCAGCAATCTAAACGTGTCGGCCTTGGCATAGAGCACTTGTGGCTGTTGGTTGTGCTGGCAGGCTTTGGCTTTTATGCCTCGCTGGTTCCTCTGCCGCCCAATGACTTTTGGTGGCATCTCAAAATCGGCGAAATCATTCACACCACTGGCTCAATCCCAAAAACGAATCTTTTTGGCTGGACGCTTCAGGCTGATTACCCCTTTGTGTATGGGGCCTGGCTCAGCGAGTGCCTGTTTTACCTATTGTATCGTTTGGGCCAACTGCCGCTGATAGCGTTTGTGCGCACGCTGATGGTGATGGCGGCTTTTGGGTTGGTGGGCTATGAGACCCGCCGCCGCAGCGGATCGTGGCGTATGGCTGCCTTGGCAGTTGCCTTGGCGTGCTTGATGTCGGTCAACAACTTGATCATCCGGCCTCAAAACTGGTCGTGGCTGCCGTTTATGATCTTTAGCATCTTGTTGGGCAAATATTCCGCCGGCCAGTTGCGAGGACGTTGGCTGTTATTGTGCCCGGCCCTAATGGTCTTCTGGGCAAATGTGCATGGGGCCTTTATCTTGGGCGTCATCATGCTGGGCATCTTTTTTGTTGGCGAGGCCCTGCGAACCTGGCTCAAGTTGCCGGGGGCGCGCGCTTGGAAACATGTGGGCTGGATAGGCGTAATTGGCTTGTTTGCCGGCCTGGCTATCTTTATTAATCCCCAGGGCATCGGTGCGCTAAGCTATGTCACCGATCTGATGACAGACCGCCCCAGCCAGCAGTTGATTATGGAATGGCAGTCGCCAACTCCACAAGGCCCGGCCGGCGTTGCATTTTTTGCCAGCGTGCTTTTACTGATGGTCGCGCTGGCCTATTCGCGCTATCGGCTAACGCCAACCGATTTGCTTTTGGTGGTAGGCTTTTTGTGGCTGGCCTGGAGCGGCCAACGCTATGTGGTCTGGTTTGGCATGGCTGCCATGCCTATTTTGGGCCAGGCATTAAAAGACATTCCGCTTGAAAATTTTCCAGGGCTAAAGGCTGTCTCTCAGGTGGCTCCTGCTAGAAACATTCTAAATGTTGTCATTGCCGTCTTGCTCTTTGCGCCGCTTGTGGCGGTTCAGCCGTGGTTTGTCGAGCGCGTGCCGTTGCCGCAGACCTATTGGAAGATGGTGCTGCGGGGCACCCCCGCGGGCCCTTTGCTGTCGGTCGAGACGCCCGTGGCGGCCGCAGAGTATCTAAAGCAGCACCCCGGCGGCAAGCTGTTCAATGAGATGGGCTATGGCAGTTACCTGATCTGGGCCGTGCCACAGCAAGGCGTTTTTATTGATCCCCGGGTCGAGTTGTATCCGTATGAGCAATGGTTGGATTATATCAAGGTTACGAACGGCGCCCGCTATAACGAGTTGTTAGCTCACTATGGGGTTGATCGAATCCTGCTTGACAAAGAAAAGCAAAAGAATCTGGCCCAGTCGCTGCTCAATGACCCGCTGTGGGAAAGAGAGTACGAGGATCAATACGCCGAGATATGGCGCAAAAAAGCAGGGCCGTGAGCCTGGGGTCAGGGTGGTCCCCTGCGAGTCAGGATGATGGCGCGGCTATCTTGATAAACTTGCTGCCACTCGGCCGATTCGCGGGCGGCCTGGATGAGCGCAGTTTGTTCGGTGGGGCTGAGCATCAATGTTTGTATGCCGTATTGGTCCAGTCGTTCTTGCCAATGGCAACCCCCGCTTGAAATTTCAAGGTAATCTAGCCAAACCTGGGCAGGGTATAACTCGATGCGCGGGTCAACAAAAACAGAAAAAGCCGGCCAAGCTGCCCAGATGAGATAGCTGCCAAAAGCCTGATTGTGAAAGATAGGCCCCGGCAGTTTTTCTTTTAGCAGGAATTGGGTTGCCTCTACTGGTGTCTCGGCAGAGATCAGGCCGGCTTTGCTTGGGGGCAATGGCAGCCGATGTTTAAACCAGGGCAGGCAGAAACACAGCCCAATGGTCATCAACCCCACCAGCAAATAGTTGAGTATGTAGTTGAGCGTGAGTTGTATGGGGCGAGGCGCAGCTTGATTGGCTTGAACCGAGCGCGCGTTGTTTGCGGCCCAGCCCATTTGCCTAACTTGTAGTGCTAGCTGCGGCAGATGGTCGGCCAAGATGGGGGCCATGACAATTCCAAACCAAACGATTCCGCGCAAAGTTTTGAGGCCCAGCCCGGCAAAGAGCACCAGCGTCACCAGTTGCATCAGGCTCGGTCGGCGCGGCGAGGCAGCCAGCAAGACGGCGCTGGCAAGCAGGCTCAGCAAAAAGAGGCTGCCGGTGAGCGAGTTGAAAGAAGGGGGCGCCCATTCCAGAACCAGATTTTGAATGACGGGATTTTTCCCCATAGAACTCAGATAGGCCACAATCCCCAGACCCTGAGGGTTGACGAGGCAAGCCATCGCCGCTGTTGCCAACGCGATGCCAGGCGCGAGCAGATGTTTGAGTTCAGCTCTCCTCTGCCCTGCCAGCCGTAACTTTAACTCTTGCCAGCCTTCATCGCATAGCCATGCGCCCACAAGCACCAACCCCAAGGGAAAAGTGGGGTGACTGTTGACCCAGATCAATTCGCATACAGGAAAAACAACCACCAGCCAGCGTCGTGGGCCGGAGCGATATGTGTAAATGGCCCACAACATGAGCGTCGCCAGCAAAAACGAGATTGTCTGTGGGCGAACATTCCAGTCGTTCAGTCCCAGGGCAGCCGCAAACAGCGCGCAAATGGCTGCCACTCGTCCGCTGCCGGCTATTTTCCAACATAGCCGCAAGAGCAAGCCATAAGCAGCTACAATGACCAGCGTGTGCGCAAAGATGACCAGCGCCGGCCCACCCAGCGAATGGAGCCAATACAGGCTTGTTTCCATCAGCCAGAACATTGCATAGCTAGAGTATAGTTTGCCGGGCACAGTGAAGGAAAAAACATCTACCGTGGGAATGTGGCCGCTTGCCACCATCTCTTGGCCGACCCGGATATGCCACCAAAAATCATGCGGGCGGATGGGGTGCGTGCTGACAAAGGCGCATATCCCTGCCAGCACCGTAAAACACCACACGTGCTCAATAGAGAGTTTCTGCAAGTTATGCTTCCAACCTGTTTTGAGTGCTGCCGACATTATGTTTTCCTGTTGGGGGAATCACATTTTGTTAGAGCATACCATATTTTTGCGGCCAGGCCAAGTTGGCAGCTCGGATGGGGTCCAGGGCCTCGCGCAGATTGTGTATGGTGATTTTCTGTTGGATGTGGTATACTTTAACTGACCCGGCCGTTTGATGGTGAGTGAATTGATGATTTGAGGGCAACCTGGATGCAGCGAAAAATCCGCGTATTGATTGTAGATGATCATCCTGTATTTCGCCAGGGTTTGCGGGATGTGCTAAGCTCAGAGAGTGATCTCCATATCGTCGGCGAGGCGGGTGACGGTGAACAAGCCCTGGCGATGGCACATGATCTGACACCAGATGTGATTGTCATGGATGTAAATATTCCTGGCTTGAATGGGCTTCAAGTGACCCACCGCTTGCAGCAAGAGCGGACCTCTAGCAAAATCCTGATGCTCACCGCTTATGATGATGTTGAGCAGATTTTTCACGCCATTCGGGCCGGCGCAAGTGCCTATTTCCCCAAAGATGTGACTCCTCGTAGGCTCATCGAAGCCATCCGTCACCTTAGCCAGGGCTATTGTGTTATCGGCAACGAGGTGATGAACGAGGCCGAGTTAGCTGTTTGGTTGCTCAAGGCTACAGAACGTTTTGGAGATGAAGACGCGCCGGGCAGCGAAGAGCCGTCAGTTTCCTTGTCTTCGCGCGAGATGGAAATTTTGCAATGCATTACGCACGGCATGAGCAACAAGACCATTGCGCATCGCCTGGGCATCAGCCACCAAACGGTGAAAAACCACATGACCGCTATCTTGCACAAATTGGATGTGGCCGACCGTACCCAAGCGGCAGTATATGCATTACGGCGGGGGTGGGTCCGTTTGCAAGACACCACCTCATCTTCAACCAAGTCTGACTCAGATAGCCTCTCTCGCAAAGAAGGTTAGGGTTAGAAGAGGAGTAAAATGTCGGTATGACACAAACTGGCAAAGAAACGTCGCCTTCACCATTCGAACAGTTGGCCGAAGACACTCGCAAGGAATATGATCAAATCCAGCGCGAGCTTAAGGAAATAGACATCCTTATCCAGCAAACTACGGCCGAAGTAGATAAACTGGCCCAGCGGAATGCCCAGGTAAACAATCGCCTGCGGCAGGTTGAAATGACTTTTGACACCATACCTCGCCCGGATATCAAAGAGGTGTATACTTCTGTACTAGACGCCCAGAAACGATTGTTCATGATGCGCGGGCAACTGGAAAAGCTTCAGAGCGACCAGCAACACCTGCAGCGCTATGTCAATCGCCTTCATCGGGTGCTTGAAGTGGCGCAAGGCGCAGATGCTGTTCCTGTGCGAGGGGGGGGGGCGGCGTCTGACCAACCTCCGCCCATCGTGCGCATCATCGAAACCCAGGAACAAGAACGCCAGCGATTGGTGCGGCAGCTCCATGATGGGCCGGCGCAATCTTTGACTAACCTGATCTTGCAGGCCGAAATCTGTGAGCGTTTGTTTGACAGCGATGCTGCGCGGGCCCGCACCGAATTGGGCAACTTGAAGACGGCTGTGGTGAGCACCTTCCAAAAAGTGCGCGAGTTCATGGCCGACTTGCGCCCGATGATGCTGGACGATTTAGGCCTAGTGCCCGCTCTCAAGCGCTATGTAGACACTTTTAATGAAAAAAGCGGCATTCCCAGCACACTGACACTTACGGGCGCAGAGCGCCGGATGGCGCCATACAAAGAGGTCACTATTTTCAGAGTAGTGCAAGAACTGTTAAACAATGCGCGCCAACATTCGCATGCCGCGCGCATTCAGGTTTCTCTGGATATGGGCGAAACAGCGGTTCGGGGGGGAGTTGAAGATAATGGGGCGGGGTTTAATGTCCAAGAAGTCTTGTCGACGGGCAGCACCACCAAGGCCATTGGCCTGGTGGCGCAGCGCGAGCGCATTGAAATGCTGGGTGGGCAATTTCAGATAGAGAGCGGCAGCGGGCGTGGCACGCGGGTGACCTTTGAAATCCCCCTGGGCGATTGAACCTGCGTTGGCAGATATGACCAAAGTACTATTGCGCGTTTTTCAAAATAGTGTTAGAATCATTCTAGTTCTATAATAAAACTTGGAGAAAGGAGGTGAATGCAAATGTTGTACTTGCCTCGTGAAGAAGGCCAGGGTTTGGTGGAATATGCACTGATTCTCGTTTTGGTAGCCATTGTCGTGATCATTATTTTGACCCTTTTGGGCACCCAGGTCAGCACCGTGTTCAGCCAAATCAGCAGCGGTCTTACCTAATCGTAATCAAGTTTTTCATAAAGGCCCCATCGCAAGATGGGGTTCTTTTTGTTTTAACGACCTATCTTTCCTCAAAATTATTCCCACACGTATAGCGTCAGCTAGTCTAGTTCTTGTCTGGAAAGCAGGCTGACACGCTTTGCGCCATGTCAGCCTATGCAAGCGGCATGGCGCAAAGCGTGTCGCTTTTACGGGGTTTCCAGACAGAAACTAGTCTAAATGTTGATAGACAGTTTTCGCGCCGCACGCCAAAGGCGCGCCGAGAACGCAAAGAAATGCAAAAAAACAGCTCTGCGCCTCGGCTGTGATTTCCCCGTCAACACCCAAGAGGGAGATGATCCAACGTCAAAACCGGCAGAAGGAGGGATGTTTGCTCCTTGACTTTTTGTGGAAACTCACTATAGTAGGGTAAATGCAAATCGTCAACATTCCCGGTTTTTAGAGGGTTATCCGGGTGCTTGAGGAGGAATTCCACCATGGGACGCAGCAGAATGCTGATATTACTGTTAGGGGTGGTGATATTGCTGGGTGGTGGCCTGGCAGTAGTGTTGCTGTCTCAGAGCGGTGGAGGTGGCGGAGTGGCTGCGCCGACGCCAACGCCAGAATCGCCGCTGATTGTAGTAGTAGTGCAACCCATCTCACAGGGAGAACAAGTGGTGAGCGGCACAATTGATCTGCGCCCGTGGCCAGGTGGATTGCCAGAGGGGTATTTGCTCAGTGAAGACGAGGCACTGGGGCAGTATGTCCGGTTCGATATTCCAGCAGGATTGCCGCTGTTGTCTGCGATGTTGTCGGAAACGCGTAGCAAGGCCCTGTACCAAGAATCCGAGTTGCCCAAGCAGATACCGGCTGGAAAAGTGGCGGTGGCTCTGCCGGTGACGCGGCTGTCGAGCGTAGCGTACGCGCTGCAGCCCGGCGATCATGTGGATGCGTTAGCGTCGTTTTTGGTGCTTGATTTGGATCAAGAGTTCCAAACGCGCTTGCCGAATGATTATACATTGGCTGTGCCAGGCGGCGGCGCAGATGACCAGACCATCACGTTTATACCGATAACGCCGGGCGGGCGAGAACGTGATCCGGTGTTTGGGTTTCCGACGGTCGAACAGCCAGCCGAGTTGCAACGGCCGCGGCTGGTGGCTCAATTGACAGTGCAGGATATGGTGGTGCTAGGGGTGGGCGATTGGTTGAGCCAGCAAGAGGAAAGCGTGGTGGCTGCGCCGACGCCGAGACCTGGTCAGCCGGAACCGACGCCAGCGCCGCAGGTGGTGGTGCCGCCCGATATCATCACTGTGCTGATGGACCCCCAAGACGCGTTGGTGCTCAAGTTCTTGCGCGAGACTGGAGCGGTGATTGATTTGGCGTTGCGCTCGTCAGAAGATGGTGGCCAGACCTTTTCAACTGAGGCGGTGACCTTGCAGTACATGTTTGCGCGCTTTGCTATTACTCAGCCACCCAAGCTGACTTTTGGCACCGAGCCCAGACTTCCCTATTCCGAAGAAAATCAACCGTAAAGAGGCCTGGTTGGAAAATCTTGGCAAGGCAGTTTAGATATCTGAAGGATGGTCAACGTGGCAGACAAGATTCGCGTTCTGATAGTGGATGATATTCCAGAGACTCGTGAAAACGTTCGCAAGCTCTTGACGTTCGAGAACGATATCGAGGTAGTGGGAACGGCTGGATCGGGCAACGAGGGCATCAAGCTGGCCAAGCAATATCAACCCAACATCATCTTGATGGATATCAACATGCCTGATGTTGACGGCATTACGGCGGTGGAATCTATAACCCAGCAAACGCCGATGACTCAGGTGATCATGATGTCGGTGCAAAGCGAGGCCGATTACTTGCGCCGCGCAATGCTGGCTGGAGCGCGTGACTTTTTGACCAAGCCGTTCACCGGCGACGAGTTAGTGTCAACCGTCCGGCGCGTTCACAAGATGGGACAGGCGCGCATGCCGGCGCTGCAGGTAGATCGGAAGAGCACACG